>JANQFY010000465.1 GCA_028277585.1 Sedimentisphaerales bacterium | reverse complement strand
CTTGATCGAATGGTTGTCAATGGCCTTGTCTACCATCGACCAGAGAAAGGACCTTTTTCATATGACTCTCAAAAGTGCGAACAATACCTTACGTCATCGGGTGTTGTGATGGGAGATGACATCTCTGGCGCCAACGGCGCAGGGACATTCTGCGTCGTGGATACGCGCCCCCGAAAGGTCTGTCTCATAGCCTCTGAACATGTCGTTCTCCCCTGGGCTCCACCACGATCATGGCACGGCTCGGCGGGGATGTCAACGGCCTACCCGGGGAAAAAACGCATGGGTTTGGGGCCAGCCTACCTGCTGTGAAACCCCTTGCACGGCCTCATTTCTTCGTGAATTCAACGATAAGGACACGCGCCTTGACCTCGATCTTGCTGAATTCGTCCACCATCGTCTCTTTGGCGGACTGGCAATCGAATGAGCCGGAACCGGCGCCGATGATGGGAAAGGCTACGGACGCAAAGCCCTCTTGGTGCACGATTCTCATAGCGTTGCTCACGGAGTTGCGAATCGACTTCTCAGACGCGCGCCAGAGCATGTTGATCCCGGCGACGTGGATAATACCCTTGAAGGGCAGCTCGCCAGGGCCGGTCAGCACGGCCTGGCCCAACGGGATAGGCCCATGCCTGGCGACCTCGCGGAAAGGCTGACACCCCCCTCGCCTCTTGATGGCGCCCGAGACACCCTGGGGCAACAGCAGCCACCACAGGATGATGTTCCTGTTCCAGGCGTTGACGATGACATCAACGTCCTGGTCCAGCAAGTCTCCTTGTACGATTTCCGGCTTCATAGCTGGGCTATGGTGAATGGGGAACCATCACCGGCATCTCCTCAACCACGATTGAACAGTTTGCACAAGACGGGAAACGCGGTCCAACAGTGGGCGATTGTCACCGTCATCGACTACGATCGTTACTTCGATTTCTTCTTCGCCTCCAGAGAAATCTATGGATTCTCTGCGGGGGCCAACGGATAGGTGCAGGTACCTCTGGCATGAGGGATCATCATATCTGTGATCCATGATCCCGTCCATCTGGACGAAGTCTGACCAGCCCTTGTGGATCATCTCGTCCGTCACCACAGCCGTGCCGTGTTGATCGGTCGTGACACTCAATAAGGGGTGGTTGTATTCGACAGAGACTCGCTTCTCAGGAATGCGAGAGCCGTCCGCCGCTTCGACACGGACCGTCACAGTCTTGGGCAGAGCGTAACGTGTGATATCGTCGGTGTCCAGCTCCCAAGCATGGGAGCAGGCAGCGCAGGTCACCTCCCGGCCGAACTGATTGGCCTTCGCGCGGAAGAACACTGAGCACTCTGGGCATCTACATCGAATCATGATTGTATCAATGATATATGGTCGGTGTTGATCATGGGGTGACTGTTACCGTTGTTATGCGTTCTTGTCCTTCTGGCCGATCATGTACAAGGCCTTGGTATTGTCACCGATTACCTTCGATGTCTCGATGGAAAATCCAGCGTCTTTCATCATCGATGCAAGGTCTTCAGGAGAGAAGGAATGCGTGTGGGCGGGCGGCTTGCCCCAGGCCCTGACAAACCGCAGCCCCATCTTGATCTTCTCCCAGACTCGCATTCCATGGCCGGTGAATGTGACGATGATTAGGGTTCCGCCATCCCTGAGAATTCTGTGACATTCATTGAGTACGTTTGCGGGACTTCCTACAACGTGGATCAGATTAGCCATGAAGACGCAATCGAATGATCCAGCGGGAAACGACGTCTGCACGCAGTTTTCCTTCTGAAGCTTCACTTTCGCACAGTCGCTGAGCCGTCTTCTTGCGGCTTCAAGAAGGCTATCGGAAAGGTCGGTGGCTATCATACCCTGGCTTTTCTGAGCGATGATCTCCGTGAAACGCCCGGTTCCACATCCCAACTCGACAACTTCGCCCAGTTCAGGCAAATGATTCAGCTCTTCCGTAATCTTACGTAGAAGCGCTTCTCCGACAACATGCTCTTGGTTCCTATCGTACGTATCCGCAAAGCGACTCCAGTATTGCTCTGTCATTTCAGCAGGCACTTCTTCACCTCCCATATAGCGGGGAAAGGGAACAGTCACCATCTACACTCATATCTACGTGCTAACGGGCCGACGGAGGGGCCGCGTCCCGCGCGTTCCCTCTCCAGCCAGATGGTATGAGTATCATTCCTCGGCGAAATCTACGACTAAGGACGTGTCTGCTTCCGGGTAGTTTTCGCGAACATACTTGCAGAACGCATCCGCATGTACCCTCCGACGGAACCAGTACTGTGCAGTGCGACACCCGTCGGCGAATCGACCTCCTACAGCGTGGCCATTGTCCCCGGCCGCGAATGACAGCATGTTCTCCATCTCGGCATCGAGGGGCCGTCCCGGGCATCTGTAAGCGACATCAACAAAGCAGGGATCTTCGGCGTCTATGTATTCTTCATTCATGTTAGATGGTGACAGTCACATGTTTGCTTCAGCGATTGAGGTTATGGCCAAAATCCGGGATGGTGCCGCCTTTGACAAGAACTGACCATTTGTGCAGACGGTCCTTTCCGCTTTTCCAAAACTTGGAGCAAAGCTCGATGTACTTGAGAACAGCATCCATCTCGCCTTTCTCGAGCAGCTCTTTGGCAAGAGTCATATCGGGACCAAATGAATTGAGTTGCGGCGAGCCGGGAGTTTGACCAGCTTTGATCAGGCGTTTCTTCGCTTCGTCAAGATCATCCGACGCGAGCGCAATTCTTCCGAGAATGATGTTTCCATGGTGAATGTTGTTTCCGTGATTCCAACTGGAGCCGCTCTGGCTCAGCATTTTTTCGGCATACCGCTTGGCTTCTGAGGGCTTGTTGGCCGCCAGGGCCACTTTGGCGAGGTATTGGAGAAGGGGATTTCGCCCCTCGCCAGTTGAGAGTTTGTATGCTATTTGAAACTGCTCCAACGCCTGTCCGGCAAGCTTGGTTCTGACCTTCAGGGACTTTCCTATCATATCGAGTGAATACTGATGGCCCAACTTTGTAGGCCATTTGGGATTGTCCATATCAAGAGTTCGCGCCGTCTGTAGTGATTTAACGGCCAACTCTCGATCGTGGAGCTGAAGAAACTCTGCCGAGTGTTCAAGCACTTTCAGATTCGCTGGCTTTCTTCTGAGTTGGTCTATCCAAGCTTTCTTACCTTGGGCATAAGCATCTTTATCCAGGAATGCATCGAGTGTTCCCTCAGGGACCCCAAGCACTTCAGATTCCGGCGAGTTCGTTATCAACCATAGGACATGTTTTCGTCTTGCTTCGCGAGCAGATGGACTCTGGAATTGCTTATCAAAGTAATAGCCAAGGAGTCTTGTGCGCGCGGCAATATCCCGAGGCTTCTGCACGATTTGCTTTTCGAGTGATTCGGCTTCTTCAGCCGTCAGTCTCCTTCCACTCATTGTGAGTCTATGGGCATCCACTGCGACTGCTGCGGTACACGTGCCGGCAAGAACAAGTACAGTAGTGATTGCTAATAGAGACCCTTTGTTCATGGGGTTGCTCCTTTCATTGATTCAGCAACGAAGAATGGTGACAGTCACCGCTCACAACCACAATACTCACTTCCAATCAGCAGCCGACACCCCAAAGACTTCTCGTGCCTCAACCAAAGCCTCTTCAGTTGTAGGGAACCAACCATCAGCAGTGAAGTAACCGTCAGGACTCATGATCAGGTGATAGCCGTCCTCGGGATTGCCCTCAATCGCAAGCCTCACTTCACGCTCGGAAACATACTGGGGGTAGTTGGCCTCGTCTTCAGCATCCGCCACCTGCCATCCGCCTTTGAGTTCTCTGATCCTCGCCATTATCCTGCATTCCATGATGTCACCGCCTAACAGTGATCGTTCAGTCCAATATGGGTGACTGCGACCGTCATCTCCCCACATGCAACGGGGCAAGCACGAACGGCGTCCCCACTCGGTGCTTGCAGTTAGTTCTCCGCTTGCGATGATTCATCTGAACCTCTGTTGACAGCCAGCGAATCTGCAATGCGTTCGGTGGCCCTGGCGAGACGAACAATGCAGATGATCGTGACCACGAACAAGGCAATCCACACGACGTTGATCAGCCACGGTATGTACTGCTGGAGACGAAACCAGAACGCACTCGTATTGTTGAGCGCCTTACCAGTATAGAAAACGGAGATACCATGTTGCGCCGGGAACTGGTCTGGATACACGTGGGGAGGAACAGGCACCACGAGGTCTCTCGTTCCCATTGCAGCATTGGGGTCCGTGATATGGGCCTCAATGAACCTGCCTCTGTCACGCGTGACGTTTATGCAACACGTTCCGTCGATCTTGCCCTCTTCCACAAGCTCCACAAAGTCAGGTTCATACGGAATGATCTCTGAATCCTGGGCGGAGCAGATGCAAGGCAAGATGAAACATGCAAGCATCACCGCAAGCCATATTGACTTCATTCAACACCTCCGATTGCTACAAGTGATTGGACGCATCCGCATGCCTTGCGGGGTCTCCGCCAACACAAGACACACGGGAACAGCCCGCGTCGTAAGTGCTCCCCCCGAAAGGTCTGTCAGCATAGTCTCTCAACATACCATTCTCCCTTGGTTCAACCCTGATAGTGACATGGCTTGGCGAGGATGTCAACAGGGAGGGTTGCGGAAACTCAAGGGGCGAAATGGAGTCCGGCACCGGCTCAAGGGAGGACAAGCACCCACCTCGGTGACTTCACGATTAACCAGATTAGGCAGAACCGTGTCTACCGCGACCTGCCCCTGCCCCCCAGGGTCGCCGCTTAGCCGCCGTCGGTCGGTGGAGGGGATTGGGGATCGGCGATTATCTTCTGGATCCACTCATCGTTGAGGAGATCCTCCTTGGTGATGGATTTCGGCGGGTCGGCGGGCTCGAACTCTATATCGGGCGGCGTTCCGTTCAGTTCATTGACGCGTCCGTCGGGGTTGATGACCAGTTCGGTCTCGGCCCTGAATATCATCCCGCTGGCAGGCAGCTTGATGAACGAGGGCGCTATATAGGCGGCGCAACCGCCGCTGGTGTTTCGGCCGACGAGTTTGGCGAAGCCGATCCGTTTGACCGCATTGGCGAAGTCGTCCGTGGCCGAAAACGCCGGCCTGTCGATCAGGACATACACGGCCCCGTCGAAGTCATAACGCTTACGCGGCTCCAGTCTGCGCGTGATCCGATAGAAGACCCACTCCTTCGGATCGAAACCCTCGGGGGCGTCGATTTCTTCCGTGCTGATGACATGCTGTTTCTTCCCCGAGACGCCCTTGGTGAGCGTCTTGAGAGACCGCTTGTCCAGCTTGTCTCGGTACTTTCGCCGAATTCCCGCCACCTGATCGTATGTCACGGGCTCGTCCAGGAACGGACGGATCAGGTTCTCATAGAAGTAGCGGGGTATGCCGCCCGCGTTGCGTCTCACATCGATGATGAGCTTGCGGTATTTGCCATCGGCCTTCTCGAGAAACTTCCTGATAACCTTCCCGTCCTTCCTGAGAAGGTGAGGAAAGAGAACACCCCACACAGTCGGAATCATGCTCTTGATCCGCACGTAAGCCACCTCGTCGGTCAGTTCGATACACGTGCAATTGTCCGGCGCCTCGGCCGTGTGAATCGGTTCCTCCTTCGGGGCGGGGAGTCCGTCCAGCTTGGGCACGAACGCGCTGTGGGTCGATTCGTCAGGCAGAAGAAACTCCACCTGCCAACCCTTGAATTCTCCTCCTTCGTCGATGATCAGAAGGTACTGCTCGGTCCAGTCCTTCGGAAAGGGGTCGTACCTCAGCGGCGTGTTCTCCTTGATGAAATCCAGATAGTCCGAACAGCTCATCCCGTCGACCTTGACAATCTGCGAACCGCGCGGCACTGTCACGCCGTCCACTTCCCAGTCGTCGTCGGTCAGGTACTTGCCATCCTTGTGGGTAATGCGGAAGGGAGGATGTGCGCGGGTGGACAGCCGCCCGTGCACGAGCCTGGGCCAATACATCGCGGCCGTCAGCTCGGAGATCTTGATATCGGCGTCCACGATGCCCAGTAGAAGGGCTATCCTGCCCAGCCATAGATCGTCTTCGCCCGCCAGCCCCCCGTGGCCTGTCGTGCAGACCAGTTTGTAGTACTCACTGACCACCCGATAGAACTCCTCGTTGGTCTCGGCCTGCTCGGCGTATTCCAGATACTTCGGCAGCAAGTCCTCATAGCTTGGCGTTCCGTGGTGCTTCTGGGTCAACTCGACAAACGGACTGCAATCTCGCGCCCAGTCCGCCATGAATTGGATGTCGCTCTTCCGATCCTCCGACGACAGTTCCGGCGTCTTCACGCGGCAACCCGAGCCGGACAGGAGCAACAGAAGTGCGAAAGCAACGACCAGTGGGGCAGCAAGTCTGCGATAGGTATTCAAGGTTCCGTATTTCACAGTTGTCTCTCCCAGGACGAGTGCAGCAGGATCTCCCGTTGGCGGTTGAAGGTTAGCAACGTCATGGCTGTTTGGCCCGCTTAGCCAGAGGGTCGGCGTCGGTGAAGCAGCGGCGGATCTGATCGGGCGTGAGCAGGTGGGCCTGGACCAGAAGGGGCTTGTCGGAATCGAGGTTTTGGATTTCGTCCTGGTGCGTCTTCATCCAATTCACGAGCGTCTGGCGGATCTTCAGATTGGCCTTGCCGTGTTGCGAACGGTTGACGGCTTGCGCCAAGAGGTTCGCCAACGACAGATAGGGATCGGAAGAAAAGACAATCTCCGAGAGCTTGGCCCGGAATTCCTTTTCGGGTCCTTTCCACCGCTTCCAGTCGTCGGGGAAGAACTTCTGATCGATCGAGTGACGGCCCTCATGGGCGAAGATATGCTTAGCCACGTGAAATCGATCGTAGCGACGGACGAAGGCCAGCGCCAGGGCGTCGCCCTCCAGGCCGCTGGCCTTGAGTTCATCCAGCATCGCCTCACTCCCCCGGAATTGCATGCGACGACCCAGGCCGTTCAGAGGCGCCGAGAGGCTCTTGCGGATCGCCTGCTCCTCCGATTCGAGACGATCGGCAATATACTGCTGCGTCTTCTCGCGCTCGGCGTCCTCGGTGACTTGCCACCACATCTTGTAGAACTTGCCGGCGCCTCCCGACCCAATCGAAGCCATCTCGTCGGCGGTGGCCCACCCGCCGATCGCGGCCGTCCCATCCCAGAACCAACTGGAGTATCCGTTGGAGACCATCATGTCGTAGCGCAGGTGACTGAATTCGCTCTCGTACCCATACTGTTCGACGGTCCGCGTCTGGCGCTCGACCAGGTGCCCCATGAGCAGCACCTTGCCCCGGTAGTTCCCGGTCCCGCCCAGGATGATGTGGGCGCCGAACCGCGTCTTCATCTCGGTGCTAAAGGTCTGCAGAGAGAACTCCGGCGGTCCGACCATAAAGGACAGCGCCGACCACAGACGTTCGGCTTTCTCCAGAAGAGCGTTTTCGAAAGCCGCCTCGTCCTTCTCGCCCAGCGCGAGCTTGCGGTAGTAATCCTCAGCGATCTCTCCGAACGCCTCGATGGTATCGGCATAGAGCAGCCTGTCCCGCACATCGGGAACATCCTCGAAGGAATCGTCCTCGAAGAACAGCCGCGAGATGAGCCGGCCGTATCCATAGAACCGCGAATCGCCCAGCCCCCGGATCAGGCTGATCCCTTCCTGACGATTCGAGGGGCCGCCCCGCCAGCGAGGCAGCACGTCGGCCAGCAACTCGTATGGGCCGGTCAGGATTCCTTCGGGCGGATCACCGTCCGTCACGTTGAAGTACGATTTCCAGGCCAGCCAGGCCGTCTCGCCATCGCCTGTCAGCAGCGTCAGAGCCAGCAGGATACGGGAGGGCCCGGGATGGCCCGGCACCTTCTGCAGCACCTCGGTCAATACCGTGACACCCTCCTCAACCAGATTCGCATCGAATGGCTGATCCTCCTCGACTCTCGCTCGCGCCTGTTCCCAAACGGCTTGGGCCCACAGGCTGCGGGAGTCAACCCACTGCCTCTGGGAAGTCGCCAGATCGCTTGCGCGATCGGCGCTTGCCAGCGCCTGCTCAAATCCGCCGGACTCGCGTTCCACCCGGCTGAGCATGGTCTGGACTTCATATTCTTTGGCCTTCAGTTCGGCCGCCTGCCCGAGCAGTTCCCGAGCCCGGTCCGGCTCCTGGTAGAACTTCCAGGCGATCCGGGCCTGCGTGATAAGCGCCTCGGCCCTTGACTCCGGCGGCGCCTCACTCTCGGCCAGGATGCGATGCAGAATCCTCTCCGTCCCCTTCAAATCCAAACTGAGGAAGGACTTCGCTACGGCGTCGATATTGGCCGGAGGTTCGGCCTGGAAGACTGTAAGGTGTGCGCACAAGCCTATGGCAATCAGAACGACCAGGGCCGCCCCCACAGCCAACGTTCGCTTCTTGCTCATGCGTTCCCTTCCTGATTACGACCCGGCGCGGTCCTTCTTGTCTTTCTTCCGCTCGATCCGATAGTTCTCATAAGTAGGCGCCTTACGGGAGAAGTCGACCACCTCCCCGTTCGGGGCGAAGAACAGACCTGGTTTGATCTCTTGCAGCCGCACGTCGGCGCGCCTGAACCCGTTGACCTGCGAGAAAAACGTCGATTCCGTCAGACAGAGGTAGCCATCCTTTTCGTGGAGCTTGACGCGTGGCGTCGAGTCGTCGCGCCCCAGGATCAGAACCGCTAGTTCCGCCCACCATTTGAGCTTGTACTCGTTGAAGACGAGATTGTGCATGCCGCAATACTGCTTCCATTGCTGGCGGTAGGGAGTCGGGGTATGACGGTCCGGCATGCCCTGGAAGGAGGCCACGCACGCGCTGATGTCCGGCTCGCGTCGAGGGGTCTTGCTTAGAATCTTGCCCTTGACCAGCGTGTCCGTCAGGGACAGCGCCAGGTCGCCCAGGGTCTGACCGGGCACCCTGTTGGTCAGCGCGACGGCGCCGATGTTGTATTCCGGATACCAATGCATGAACGACATGAATCCGAATCCCCACCCGTCATGATGCAGAATCAGTTCGGTCCTTTCCGGCGCGCGCCAGTCGATGTAGAGCCCATTGCCGTAGTACACGTTGGGGTCGGTCGAGAGGATTCCGGTAGGCCGCTGCATGGCCCGGATCGAGGCGTCGGGCAGTAGACGCTTGCCGTCAACAACGCCCTCCGCCATCTGGAGTTGGAGGAAGCGGGCCATATCCCGGGCGCTGCTGTAGACCCCGCCGGCGCCGAGCGCCGGATACACGGCGGGGACGCGCGACATGGCGATCATGCTTCCCATCGCTCGATCCTTGGTCTTGAGGATCCTATCGCGGTCGGCCGTGCTGTTGACCATGCCCAGGGGCGAGAAGACCTTCTCCTCAAGATACTGCTCGAACGGCTTGCCCGAGACAACCTGGAGCACATAGGCGGCCAGATCCGAACTCGCACCGCTGTAGGAAAAGGCGCTGCCCACCGGGAAGCGAAGCCATGTCTCATAGATGCTTCTGGTATGGTCTTCGAACGAAGTGTTGGGTGACGGCTCGAAGTAGTTGCCCAGTGGGGTTTCGTTGGCGAGCCCGGAGGTGTAGCCCAGCAGGTGTCGGAGCGTGATCTTCTGTTCGGGGTTCTCCTCGTATGCGCTGTTGACCTTGAAATCCGGCAGGTAGGTTGTCATGGGTTCGTCGAGATCGACCAGACCATCCTGGGCAGCCATCATGACGGCCGCAGCCGTGATGGCCTTGGACATGCCGCAGATCCAGAACGGCGTGTCCGGCGTCACGCGGGTCTTGGGCTTGCCTCCGGTGACACCGAATCCCTCCGTCCAGAGTATCCCGTTCGCATCAACGAGCGCGAAAGAGAAGCCGCGGACCTCTCCCTTCTTCATCAGTTTGGGTACGGAGTCACGGAACGCCTCGATCGCTTCATCGACCTTTGGGTCCAATCCCTCTCGCTTGGTGCAGCCCGTCCTTGGAATAGCCGCCTGCAGCGTCGTGCTGAGAATCAGTGTTAGGGCCAAAACAGCGACACGTCCACTCGCATACAGACCGTTTGATCGGCATCTCTCCCATCTCATGATCTACGCTCTCCCAATTGCTCTCTGAATCTCGCGTTCAATAGACCGGCTGATACCGCGCGATCGCGCCCCAGGGGCCGGCGTTCTGAGTCACCTTGAGCATCAAATCGTTGCTCCCCTTCTTGAGTGCCACCACCACCTTGTCCGGGGTCGTGGGAATCCCACGGCTCAGGTTGTTGGCATGGATGAGCTTGCCATTGAGCCAGGCCTTGACCCCGTCGTCGGAGTAGATCTCCAACTGGATCGACTTCGATTCCTTCGCTTCGATCCGCGTCCGCAGATAGGCGACCCGCTGATCGCCTCCGTCCAGGGCGTTCGCGAGATCCACGTAGGCCGGATGCAGATTCAGCAACTGGCTGGGAACCGCCTTCCACTGCACCTCGGCGTCCGCCTGCTCAGGACCCAGCGGGATATCGAACAACTGTCGGTGCGAGGCGCCATCCTCGGTGTAGGGGCCGGCGACCTCCCATTTGGAGAGATACGTGACCGCCGGCGCCTCGGGGTACAGAGCCAGCATATCCAACATCGTATCGGGAATGGCCGACAGTCCACTGGTTCTCTTGATGCAGTAGTGGATGAGCCAGCGATTCAGATCGGGATCATAATCGTAGAGATGGGGATTCAACAGACCCGTCCGGGGCGTGTTGATCCCGATCATCTTCACGGGCGTGCTCGGATCGAAGTCGCAATCAGCCACTCGAATCGTCCGCGTCTGACTACACGTAACCGTCTTGTAGTGAATCTCCATCGTCTTGAGATCGTAGACGATCGTCCATTGCGTCGCATCGCCCTGCCGCACGGCAGTCAGCGTATCGAATGCGTACTCGACCATATCCCCCTGAGCCGCGTTGTATTTCTTCACGCGGTCGGTTGCGCAAACGAAACGATCCAATGAGCCCCAGGAGCCGTGACGGATATTATTTGCGCCACCGTGCCCGGCGTGCTGCTTGAGATAGGCCAGCGACCTGGTGTAGGTGTCGTTGGTCAAGACCGTCACGGGAAGCTTCTCTTCCGCGTGAACCACAAGTTTGCCGTCGAGCCACTCGAAGGTCGCGACGTTGCCTTCGCGGTCACAGGCCAGAAAATGGAGCGGCATCGGCCCCCCGACGCGCACCTGCCGGTCGGTGGCGATGACCTCCTCGATGGTCGCGCAGTTGTCCAACTGGTACTGCACCCAAGGCATCACCGCCGGCCGCTTGTCACGCCTGGGGTACTGCGTCCCGGGCAGCATCATCACTTCCAGGACCAGTCCGGCCTCGTTGATCCCGCCGTTGGGCATCTCCCGACCATACTGGTTGAACGTCACGCTGCCATACTTGGCGGTCCACTGCGCAGGTCGGTCCAGGAAGTCCAGCAACAGAGCACTCTTGGCGATGCCCCGCTTGTTGACCACGATCAGACCATCATCGAGATTCCAGTCGTAGTTCTTCCCCAGCACGTAGTGATCTCCCTCGGCTATCACAAACGACGTGCACGCCGCGACCGTGGAGACCGAAATGAGGAGGATACAACAAACAAGAACGAGGACACTGATCCGGTGCGTCGCATTCATACTACTATCCTTTCGTGGCAGATGACGCTGTCAAACATTGGCCTGGGCAGTCAGCATTCTACACGCGCTCGCTGCATAGAGAAGGCACAACTGCTCCCGCAGGTAACATTCATCTTACTCGTCAAGAATCCTCATCCGTCAAGGTCGGTTCAGTTCTGCCGCAAGGATTTCGGGCGTCTTGCCGCGGAAGTACTCAAGCCACTCGGCCATGATCCCTGCGCCGATATCATTCTTCCGCTGGCGACATTCCGCGATCGTCTGGCCCCAGTAGAAGCCGACATACCCGTCGGCGATCTTGGCCGACCGGTCGACGAAATCGTCAAACTGTCTGATCCCACAATATAGGGGCGAGGTCTCTTCGATCACCACCGGCTTTCCCACTTCATAGACAGCCAGCGCCGCCAGTGCCTTGTCGACCTGGTCCTTCTGGGGATAGAAATGCACGCTGACGAAATCGAGGTCCGCCCCGACGTCCTTGGCATAGAAGATCGGCTTGGCGCCGGGAAACGTATGGGCCCAGGGTATCACACCAACGGTGATCATGTGGCGCTTGTCGTGCCTTCGGATCGCCCCGGTCAGCTTCCGGACCCACGCTCCAGCAACCTGCTGGCGCGTCCGCCGCCCCAAATCGAGCGTAATGCGCTGGGTGAAATTCATACCCCCGAATTCACCGACGAGCCATTCGGTCTCCTTTTCGCCGGCCCCGGGCAACACGGGCTCGTTCATCAAGTCGTAACAGAAGATAACCGGGGCCTCGGCACACGTCCGAGCTACAGCCTCCCAGAACCGTCCCTGCACCTCCCAGCGTCCGGCCTCGTCGAGCGCGTCGTACCATTTGGGCACGTCCTTCTTGAGATAGCACGCCAGCCCAGTGACATCGAGATAGAGCCCAGTCTCTTCGGCCAGCTCCAGGAGACGAGCCAACTGCGTCAGGGCCGCCTCATTGGGCTCGGCCGGGCCGTCCATGAATCGCCGCACCTGGAGATGGATCCGAACGACGTTGGCCCCGAGGTCCTTGATCTCCCGGAAATCCTCCACGACCGTCGACCACTGGTGATCCCAGTAGTCCTCAATCAGCCGATCGTCGCGGTCGTGATCGTAATTGAAACCCCATGCGACAAACCGCTGCCCCGTATCCGCGCGGACAAAGCCAGTCCCGTCAGCACTGGGCCGAATCAACGGCAGGGCCGCACCACAATTGCAGGTGTCCAATGCAATAAACGCCACGACCCCCCAGACACCCCGCCCACTCAATCCCATCGCTTGGCCTCCGATTCAGAAGCATAACCGTGACGTACTGGCAAGCACCTAGTTGCCTTGCGCCATTTGAAGTTCGAACGTATGCACGTCCGCGTAGTCTTTGCCCATGGCGACATCAATCGCCCCGGAACTCAAGTTATAGACGACCGACCAGACCGTATGGTCCTGCTTGACGGACGCCAGGACATCCATCGCTTGCTCTTGAGAGATGCTTCCTCGCGCCGCGTTAAGCGTCTGGGTCGCCTTCTCATACCGCCAACAATGGGGTTTGACTTCTTCTGATAACAGGTAGTTCGTCGAGACCTGCCAGGGCGTCTCCACACGAACGATGTTGACCCCGCTGTCGAGATACTCGACGATGGCCGAGTCACCAGAGGCGTCAGCAACGTGGAAATGCCCGGGCGGGCCGGCAAACTCAACGTTGTACTGCTGGATCAGAGCCAGCGCCTCGTCCACATCCTTGGCGTGATCGAGCACGAGCCGAAGGATCTGGCTATTGAGCAGCGTTGGCTTGTTCGGGTCCTTGGACATATCTCTGCCCGGTACGGCGTTTTGGGCGATAGCGACGCCGCACTCGTTCATCCCATCGATGGTGGCATGCGGCGCAGCCAGAAGGGTAACGCGCTTCGACCATGGGATGGACTGCGTTCCCTCGACGCCGAGATAGTAGAGATCGACCATGGACACCGAGGCATACCCCCCCGGCGGATCGGTGAACAGCAGCATCGAACTGCGATGGCTCCAATCAAGATTGCGCCCGAACACGGGGTCGCTGGCCGCGCCCAAGGCGGCGAAGCTCGTGCACGCGTCGGGATTCACCGCCTCGTAGATCCCCCGGTAGAAGGGATCATCGAGGCCGTCCTTGGCAATGAAGTCGAACAGATAGGTGCCCTTGTAGTGCATCACATAGAGCGGGAAGTCGTCCACCTTCTCCAACGTCGCCAGCGTTCGCACCGGGTTGTACAGCACGACCCCCAGCAGCACCGCAAGCAGGACCAGCAGAAATGCTAGAACCTTGAGTACTCTTCTGAGGCGACGGTGTCGTTTGCCGCCGCGGGGCTCGCCCTCACGAGGCGTTTCGGCAGAATCCGACATCGGCTCTCCACTCCAAAGTCCGATTGACAGGCTTCATCTCCAGGCCCGGCCTGTCGAGACCGGCCCACGTGACCGCTCCGCCAATTCTAACGCAACACCCGCGCCGCCGCCAAGTGTCTCTTGCCACAATGACACATTCACCTCACAGTTTCTCCGCGTCCTGGCGATAGATCTCCTCAATCTGTTCTCCATCGAGCGGATAATCAAAGATACGGACTTCATCGATCGCACCTTTGACCGTACCCCAGCGTGGGTCGTGCCCGATATGGGTTACTCCATTGAATTCTTCTCGCCCGTGTCGGTGGTTTCGGATCACCGACTTCATTCCTGTCCCGTCATGCATATACAAAGTGGCCCGATCCTGTTCCAGAACCAGGCCCACGAAAGTCCAGGTGTGCAATGGAACGGTCAAGCCGGAATCCCAGGACCAGGTTCCGCGGGTTCCGTTCCAGGTGTAGCGCAGGCCATTGCTTCCTCCCAGCCACAAGCCGGCACAGGTTGAACCCGCCCGTGAAAAGACCAGGCCGGGATTGGTGGTGATCTCTTCGGTTCTCACCCATAGGGTGATGCTCATGGTGCGGGAGTTTAAATCCAGGGGAGGAATCGTGACATAATCCTCTTTCTGATTCAGAGCGATTGCCTGACTGCTCGCCCCTCGGACCCACATTGGCTGTCCATGCATAGTGCCATGATGCGCCTGACCCGATTGATCTCTCGCGTGGCCGTCAAAGCTGAACCGGGCCACTTGCTTGCCCTGGCGGAAATGCCACTGGTCCCCCTTGATGATGGACCCGTCGGCCTGGACTTCATCGACGCGCCAGTAGTAAGTCAGATTGGGTGGCAGGTCCGGCAAGTCGGAGTACTGGGGATCTGTCACGGTTCCCAGATAAGTAAGCCGCTCCGTTTCGGTCCCGAAGTAGACCCGATGCGATCGAGCCCCTTGGCCCGCCTTCCACTTAAGTGTTGTCCTGGAACCAGGGCCCACGCCCGCGCCGCGACTGGGAATAGGCCACGCGGCTTTGCGAGACCGGACCGGACGCGTGATGGTCTTGGGATCGGGATCATGCTTCATTCCCAACTGGAATTCGTAGACCTGATCGTAGTCCTTCCCGGCGACGATCCTGACGGCGCCACTGGATTGTCCATAGATGACGGACCATGCCGTGTCGTGTTCGGACACCCGTTCCAGCAAACACATTGCGTCTGCCCGGGCCAGCACTCCCTGGGTTTGTTTCAACCGCTCACACGCGCGATCGTAGCGCCAGCACACTCCATGTGACTCTTCGTCCGTCTTTCCGGACACAATGAAGTTGGTGCAGACCTGCCAGGGAAGCTTCTTCTCCGTGACGTGTATCTGGCCCGCAATGTACTCGATGATCGCCGAGCTGCCGTTCACGTCGCTGACCTGGATGTGAATTGAGAACCCGTCGGAGTAGTCAATGTTGTGGTTCTCCGCAATGGCGATCGCCTCGTCCACACTGCTGGCATGATCCAGTATTTCGCGTATCAGCCAGAGGGTTCCCACCGTCTCTTTGTCCGGATCCTGGCTCCCCTCTGCATGCGGCACAGACATAGCGCCCACAGTGAGACCACATTCGTTCATCCCGTCCTGCGGCATATACGGCGTCGCCAGCAAAGCAATCCGATCGAACAGGCCTGGTCGACCTGAGTCGAACCCCAACCAGGAAATGTCGACCATCGAAACCGAAGCATACCCGTCCGGCGGATCGGTGAACAACACCAAAGCGGCCTGAGTCGACCAGTCGTGATTGCGTCCAAAGAGTCGCTGGGAGTCTTCGTCCAGCGCACTGAAACACGTACAGCTATGAGGTCGGCCCCGTCGCTCTTGACCGCCCTCTGCGGCGGCGATGAAACGGGCGTCGGTCTGCGGAATCCCCACGAAGTCGGGCTTCTTTTTGTCGTACAGCCATTTCCAAACCCCTCTGAGCCCCCGGCCGGTTTGCAGATCGATGGAACCGTAGTCGCCATGGTACTTCATCACATAGAGGGAAACATCCCCCTGGCCTATTCGGCTCGCCGAAGCGATCGATCGGGTGCGATGGCAACCCGTCTTGACGCAGAGGAGAAGCAGTAGCAAGAATATGGGAATCCATCTGCGCCGTGGTGAACCGTTCCGCTTCATGTGGCAGTCTCTCCGATCTTCAGCCTCTGGCGTGCTCTACGGCCCGTCGTCTGGAACACAGCGGAAGAGACACCGGGGCCGCTAGTTCTGGCTGGGGCGCTCTGTGATTCGGCATCGATTCTCCGCATCTCAACAGGCAACGTTCTCAGAAAGCCAGGCGCCCACTCGGGTGGATTCTACCGCATCGAGTGAGCGCCCGTCATCGTTTCCTTCTACTCATCAAGCAGACGACAGGCGAAGCCCCAGGGACCGCCGTAGTTCATGATCTTCAGGACGAGTTGGTTCTTGCCCTTCTTGAACGTCACCGGCACGCGATCTTTGTCAACGCCAACGGGACCGCCTTTGATGTTTGGACGGACGAGGGCACCGTTGAGCCAGACGCTGAGGCGGTCATCGCAGCCAATCCCCAGGACCGCATCAGTTTCCTCCGACATCTCGATCTGGGCCCAAGCGTAAGCGATGACGAACCAATCGTCATAGACCTTCGTCAGGTCCACCACGCCGTACTCCGAGTGCAGATGGGTCCACTCGAAGTCGTTCTCCAAGATCGTAACCTTCGGCGCGAATCGCATGACATCGAGCGCTTTGGCATCGAAGAACGCGTTGGCGGCCTTCTCATCAGGGAAGTAGCCTTCCCCCTCCCACGGAATCTGGACGAGCCCCAGGAACAACCAGTCGCGCAAGAACTGGCCCGGTACGGGATCCGTGTATGTCGCGACTTCCAGACCGGCCGGCTCCTTCGACAATGTCACGCTTCTGTCGTCAGCCGGCGCCTCCTTCTTGTGAACTGTACTCCCGGTAGCGGGACCGGCGTAATTCAGACCTCCCCAATACCACTTGCCGTCACGGTAGACCGTCATGATGGTCGCGTCATGGAGCAACGATCCCTTTCGCGTCAGATGAACGGGATGCTCGTAGCCATTGGCGGGCGCCTCGGGCCAGGTCGGTGTACTGAGAAGACCGAAGGCCTCGACCATCTTGGTGCCTTGCTCGTGGATGAACTGATCGTACTGCAGCGCCGCGATGCCCTTGAGAAAGGAATTGGCCATCAGATCGATCACACGCTGCTTGTCGCGGCGTACGACCGCACTGCACAGGGTCCCCACGGTCGTCAGAGGCGTGCTCTGATCGTCAATGACCTCTCCGGCGAGGATGCGGGCCATTCCGAGTTGCCCTTCGCGAACAATGTCCTCCTGCTCGCTGTCGGGTAAGCCGCGGTACTTCGGTGGAAGATCCGCCAGGGTCGTCCCGTCCCTGTCCGGCCAGAGGAAAGCAATGTGAAACAGGCCGTCACCCACAAGCCCCGTGAAGTTCCGAATCGTGACGGCGACATTCCCCTCGACCGTATCGGTAACCGCTACCGGACGATTGGAATCCACGAAGATCGCGGACTCGGGCAGAATGAAGCGAAAGTAGTTCAGACAATTCGTCGCGCCCCATCCGGCCTGGAGATGCCAGAGCGGGCCGTGCTGCCAGAGCGAGCCGTCCAGCTTGCTTACACAGAGGTATCGGAACTTCTCACCCGGCGCCACAGGTTCGGAGAACCGGATGAGATAGTTGGCTCGATTGGCGCTGGTCTTGTCCAGATGAAACGAAAGGAGTCGCCCCTGCAGATCGTAAAACCTCGGTTCATCGAGAAGCGAGACCCCGTTGACCCAGAAGGCACTGCGCGGCTCGGACTTCGTGTTTGGAACCTCCAGGTAATAGGCCAGTGTGAAACGGGTTTCGCTATCGACGCGAATGATTTGAATGCTTGTTTCGTCGATCTGCTCTCTCTGCGCCTGCTTCTCCGCTTCGACCCACTTGTGAATCTTCATCAAATCGTCGACCATCGGGTCGTCGACAGTGGTGCTGAGCCCTCTCTCATCCGAGAGAATCGCTTTGCGTCCGGCGCCGACTTCTACGCTCTGCGACGCCATTTCGGCAACGACTTTGCCCTTCCGAACGGTGACCTCCGTCTTCTGGGCCAACGCGAAGGTCTGGATCATCAGCACGATAAGGGCGCACATTCTGATTGATTGAGTCTTCATTTGTGTCTCCTTCCGCCTATGCAGGGGACATACCCCTGGACGGCATCTCTACTCGACAGTGACGGTGAATTCCGTTCCCAACGCCTCCATAAGGCCGTGGGGGGTGCGGACAAAGAACGGACCGTGGGGACCGTTCAACACGGGTGTGCACTGCCCGTGTTCCAGGTAGAACTGGGTCTTCTTATCGTACGATTCGAGTGCCAGCATGCTGTTCTGCGCGATTTCAACTCTGTTGGTCTTGTCCAGGATCAGTGTGAAGCCAGAGGCGGCCGTCGTGTGAAAAGTATCGCCCAAATAGACGTCGCCATTGCGTTCGACAGGGCGCCAGGAATCGGAATCCTCGTGCCTGACGAGAACGGTCCCCTGGATCTCGCCCACACGCATCGGGACCCTGACGCGAGAGACTGTTTCGAGAGGGGCTGTTGCAGTAGGGACTGTTTCAACCGGTTCTCCCCGGTGGGTCCTTCCGGCGACAAAACCGATCAGCAGGCCGGCCGCCAGGACCACCGTAGCGGCCGCTGCCAGGCGCATCGGCTCGAACCGACGGCTAACAGGCCGCACGGGGGCCGCCGGGGCCGCGGCGAGCTTCTGTTCGATCCGTTCGCGCGCCTGTGTC
>JANQFY010000444.1 GCA_028277585.1 Sedimentisphaerales bacterium | reverse complement strand
AAACTCACCGGATCGCGTTCGGCCGCATCGTTGGCTGTGGTCAGCGAGATTCCCGTCACAATCGTAGCACCGGCGGCGGGAGTGACCTGAATCCCAGTGGGCTCTGCGTTTCCTTTGAAGTGCAGGAACTTCGTAGCCGTATCATCGTCGATTGCCAGGTCAGGAGATTCGCCGGCCGGCCAACCGTTGTTGGCGCCGCCCGTGGTGACGCCATCGTTGGGAACGCCCTGCACGGCGTCGCCCGGCGCGGTCACGTCAGAGCCCCGATGGTAGGCCAGGACCTCCGGGTGGAGCTGGACGTCATCGATATACAGGACACCGCTCGCTCCAGCCCCTTCAATACCAATCACCAGCGAGGTGACGTTGCTCACGCCACCGGCGGCCGCTAGATCAATGCTCCAGAGACTCCAGGCCGCCGTACTCAAGTTGGCGGCGCTGCCGTCATACGGAATCTTCGTGCCGTTGATCTTGACGTACAGTTGACCGCCCGTGTTGTCGGTCGCACCGTGGAACGAGAGCGTCAGGCTCTTGATGCCGCTCGCTGTCCAGTTCTGGTTCAGCGTCAGTTCCGCCTCAGACATTGAGGCCCCGCTGTTGTCGTAGAACAAGGGCATCGATTGTTTGCCGCTCTTGACGGTGTCCTGCTCGGCGAATGGCGACTCGAGATGGCCCACTTGAGAGCCGTTGCTTGAGACACCATAGCCGTCTACCCAACTCTCATAGATGCGATTGCCTTCATCGTCGGTGTAGCTCTCGAAATCGTCAACCACAAGATACGCCTGCGTGGTGAAACTCCAGAGGGAGCCGGCCCAGGTGGTGACCGCTTCGGCTTCGTTCACCTCATCGACACGCCAGTAGTACATGGTCGCCAGATCTAAGGTTCCGGGAGAGAACTCGGGCGTCTGGACCGTGCCAGCCGGTGCCAGTTCATCGGGATCGGTCCCCAGACTCACCTCATGCGAGACCGCACCGCGTCCGGAGCGCCAGGCGAGCATACCCGTGACGTCCACATCGATCGCGCCGTTGTCCGGTTGCGGTTCACGGGCGCTGACCGGGATCGCCAGGAAACGAATTTCGCTGACCCCATACTGGCCCAGGGGGCCCCACCCACTGTTGATGGTTAGCCGGACGTACTTGGCCGCCGTGCCGCCCAGATCGACTACCGTATTAGCCGCATAGTCGGGAGTGGCCGTCCCCTGAGCGATGACCTCATCGCCCAGCACCGTCCACTCGGCACCGTCTTCAGAGACCTCGACCGTGACGTCCTTGAGACCGAATCCCAAGACCAACTCGAATTGGACGTTGTAGTTCCAGACCAACATCTCATGAAGCTTGTAGAGCTTGTCGAACTCGAATTGCAGATAAGCCGGATCAGGGCCGGCCGGGGTGCCGAGCCACATGTCCGGGGCCACGTCGGAGTGCTCATCATTGCTATTGAGCCCGACCCCGTTCACGGCGTTCTCCAAACTGCTCATCGCGTCGGTCACCGCATTGGTCGTCGCAATGACGCCTTCAATCGGAACACCGAGCGGCTCGACCGTGAAGCTCCAGACACTTCCCTTGAATACGGTGTTGTCCGGGGCCCCGTTGACTTCGTCGATACGCCAGTAGTAGGTTTGACCGTAATCCAGAAGCCCCGGGTCGTAGGTGGTTTCGGCCTGCGCCGGACTGTCGGGCGTCGTGGCGTCGTTCACATCGTCGAAAGCAGTGCCGAAGTAGACGTCGTGCGCCACGGCGTACGCGCCGGGGACCCAACTCAAGATGGCGTCGCGGGCGACATCCACCGCCTCGTTGGCAGGGACCGGGTCACGCGCCAGTTCCTTGGCGATGGCACGCTCGTCGGAGAGGATGATGTGCCCGTATCCCTGGGCTTGATTATGGGCTTCGTTACCAGTCCAGGTCATCTGGATTTCGCGGTCGCCGTTGTCGGTATCGTCAATGACCGGATGAAAGCCAATCGCGTTGCCAACCGACCACTCCATCGGCGTGATCTCGCCGTGTGGGATCAGCGCTTCGCAGATGTAGCCATCGTCCGTCTGGGTGGAGGCCATGATGAGGTAGTCAACCGCCTGTTGGCCGGCGCCTTCCAGGTCGTCCCACCACCAGGTCTGTTCGTTGGCGTTGAAGCCCCACTGATAGTGTTCGTCGGCGACGGCGTTGGTGGTCGAGAAGAAGACCTCGACACAGTCCGCGTTCCAGATGTTGCCCCCGGTCTTGTTCATGGACAGACGGTCGTCTTTGACAATGACGGCGATATAGACATTGACGTCGTCCCACAGCAGATAGAACTCACCACTGCAATCCTCAGGGCCATCCCAGCTGGCATTACCCGAATGCAGCTGCGCCTCGGCATCGAGAATCGCAGGCGTCATCGCCGCGAGGTTCCAATCGCTCAGGTCCCCGTCAATCGCCTCGGGGGTTCCTCGGAGACAGTCCATCACCAGTGGATCTCCCGTCCCCGGATGGTTCGCAGGTGGATCGGCAACCGCCAGACTCAGACCGAGCAAAGTGAAGACTCCCACGAAAAGCCATTTCTTAGCTGCCATGTTCGTTCCTCCTAATTCGGTTTTCCAATCTGCCGTCGCATGCGAAGAAGCTCCTGCCCGTCAGGCGCTTCCCCGTCGATGCGCTCGCGTTACGTACCGACGCTTTCACCCCCGCGATACCCGTAGCGACTGGTCACTCACCTCCTTTCTCTGAAGAGAACTGCTGGGCAGACATTGCCCTTGGGGAGATGGAACCGCTGTGAAGAATTGCCGTCGTTGCCCTGCGTTCACCTAGCCACATCGCAGAAAGACCTCCGATGCTGTGCCGATGGACAATAACACCTCGTATCCGGCTACCCTGTAGCCTCCGATCCAACCCAGCAAGATGACATCGCCGGGCCGGCGCAACTGCGTGTCCAGTTATACCATTTATAACAGATGAGGGACTCACCCTGCAACCATCGGCTCAGTGTGGTGGGGAATTCAGATCAAGGGCGTTCGAACGCTACAGAGGCAGTCCCACTCCTGGCAGACCACCCCGTTATCGGCCCAGCCTCCGCCCCGTTGCCAAACTGAGCCCTCGCATCACCCCGGATATTTGGCCGCACGGGGTTGTTTTCTATATTTTAGGAGACAGTCCGTGCGGCGTGTGGGCAACCACTATGCTCCGGAAAAGGGCCGTTTGGGCCCCTTGCCGGCCTGACGACAGGTACTTGCAGGGTGGCCTTGTCGACGGCTAGCGAACGCAGGACGCTGCGGTTTTTGTCAACTGGCGTCCTGCTGGAACCGAATGAATAGACGGACCTTCTGAATATACTTGTGAATTGACGTAGACCATGCTCAGGACGTGTACGATTCTTGGTTTGGTCCTCCTGCTGGTGGGAGGCCTCGCGTATGCCTGGGTTCGCAACGAGACGCGAACTGAGGCGTCGGAGGCAGCGATCCCAGCCTCCGAGGACGAACTTCAGTCCGGTAAGTACCTCGAGAAGTACGGACGGTGGTATCAACTGACCCCGGAGGAGCAGAACCAGCTCGCGCTGGAAATTGACAAGGAGCGTCAGACCAAGACGCCGGAGCAATTGGCCGCCGAGCAGGACAAGCGACTGATCGCGGACCGCGACAAATTGGCCGCCGGCGAGATGAATCCCGGCGACATCGCCGACTTCCTCTATGGGGCGGGCTGGGAAACCAAGGTCGAGCAGTACCGCAAAGACAAAGAGCAGGAACAAATCGTCCAGACCGCTTCGTTGGTCTGTCTCCTGATCGGCGGCACGCTGACCGGAGGGTGCATCGTCATTGGCATTCTCTGGTCGATCGCTCGTGTCTTCCGCGCTGCGGCGCAGCGGCGTCTGGAACGTCGTCGTACGGTGGATGCCGATCCGTCGGAACTCACAGAGATTCTCCATCAGGATGAACCCGATGATGTAACAGAAGAACAAGACGCGGCTACGGATGCGTCACAGGATCCTGACTGGTCGCAACCGCTCGTGAATGCAACCGTTCCTCCGTCAACAGAATCCGAGGACGAAGAAGAAACCGAGCGGTTCATCATACCGAGATCTCACCGGGACGTTCCAGAGAAGCGGCGGTCACTGGCAACCGACTCGCCGGCTGAGCAGAGCCCTGCGGAGGAAGACCCGATGTCGGTACTCCTCGCGGATGAATTGGTCTCTGAAATCGAGTGGTCGCCTGCGAATGAGTGGTCCGGCCCTGATACGAACATTGAAATCGGCGTCCCGAAGAGTCCCGAGCAGCGTCAGCGGTTCACCCCCCGCCCGAAAGTCGCCGTCTTGGGCGAGGATCCGCCCGAAAGCTTCACTGAAACGACCGTTGAAGAGAGCGTTGCAGTTGCAGAAGGCCCGTTGCAGGATCAGGCGGAGAGCCTTCAGAAGCAGATCGACGAGTTCAAGGAAGTGGCTCAGAGCGTTCAGCAGGCGACCATGGAACAATCGGCGCCGCTGGGCAATACGCTCAAGGAGCTGGCCCAACAGGTCTCCGCGATTCGCGAGTATGCCGCGTGCCAGCAGGGCCGGGTCGAGAAACTCCAGGACGGCTACGACTGGAACATCATTCGGACGTTCTGCCTGCGTGTGATTCGCTGTATCGACAACCTGGAGACGCGCATTACGAAGTTGGGCGAGGACGACGAGACTGCGATGCACCTTGATGAGGTCAAGGACGAGTTGCTCTTCGCCCTGGAATCCAGCGGCATTGAGCAATTCAGTCCGGAAATCGACAGCCCCTATCGGGGGCAGGAGAAGTTGGCTGAAGCCGTCAAGCAGAAAGAATCCGCTCAAGAACCGGACCAACTCGGCAAGATCGCCAAAGTCGTGCGGCCCGGCTATCGATATATCATAGATGAGGAGAGCTGCAAGATCGTCAGGACGGCGCAGGTGAAGTTGTTTGGTTGAGTTATGTCCGAGGGTCCGTTGTATGCGACTCAAGGCGCTCTGCAGGACATCGTTGCACATAGGAGAGAACCATGGCTAATATCGTCGGCATAGATCTCGGAACGACATTCTCCGCATTGGCGATGCTCAATGCAATCGGCAAGCCGGAGATTGTACCGAACGCGGATGGGGAGCGCCTGACACCTTCGGCCATCTTCTTCGACGAAGAGAATCCGGATGTCATCCGGGTCGGCATCGAAGCCGTTAACTCACGGCATCTGAACGCCGAGCGATCCGTTCGGTGGGTCAAGCGTCACATGGGCGACACCGAATATAAGGTCCCCATCGACGGCAAGGACTGGACGCCCGTCGAGTTGTCGGCGCTGATCCTCAAGAAACTGAAACAGGACGGCGCCGTCGAGCGGGGAGAGGTCCGTGACGCGGTTATCTCCGTCCCGGCCCACTTCGACGAGGTCCGACGCAAGGCCACGATGGATGCCGGCACAGCGGTGGGACTCAACGTAATCGCCATCGTCAACGAACCGGTCGCGGCCGCCCTGTATTACGCCACGACCCGTGAGGTTCACGGCAAGGTCCTGGTCTACGACCTTGGTGGCGGTACCTTCGACGTTACCCTGATGGATGTCAATGGGACTCAAATGGAGATCGTCTGCTCCCAGGGCGACCATGCCCTTGGTGGCGTTGACTTCGACAACAAGATCCTGGAGATCCTGCAGAAGCTCTACCAGGAGAAGTTCGGCACTGATCTGATTGCTTCGGAGGAGGATCGCGCCAAGTACGAGGACGAAGCCGAGGACATCAAGAAGACCCTGTCCCGCCGACCAGTCGCCAAGAAGATGCTCTACGGCCCCAGCGGCAGCATGCGGGCGGAGATCACCCGTGAGATGTTCGAGGAGGCGATCGCCCCGCTCGTGGCGCGCACGGACATGATGGTGGAGGTCGTACTGGAAGAAGCGGGCGTGAAACCGTCGGAGGTCGATACCGTCCTGCTCGTCGGAGGTAGCACGCGCGTCCCGGTGGTTCGCACACACCTGGAGGAGACGTTCGGCTTCCCGCCCGAGAGCGCTGTCAATGTCGATGAGTGCGTGGCCCTCGGCGCCGCGTTGCACGCCGGATTGACCGCCCTGCGCGAGAAGCCCGATGACGTCGAGGCCGGCGTACGGACGGGCCTCAAAGACATCAGCCTGACCGACGTGTGCAACCACAGTTACGGAACCATCTGCGCCCCCATCGACAAAGAGACGGGCCGGCGCGTTATCGAGAACAGAATCATCCTCAAGAAGAACACCGCCTTGCCCTGTGAAGCCTCGCAAACCTTCTACACCGTCACCGAGGGTCAGAAGCGTGTCGAGGTAACGGTCACCCAGGGCGAGGACACGGATCCGTCCTACGTCAACACGATGGCGACGCACAGCTTCGAGTTGCCTGCGAACCGAGCCGCGGAACGCCCGATAAAGGTGACGTACGGGTACGATCTGAACCAGCGTATGCACTGCAAATTCGAGGACATTGATTCCGGCAGAGTCCTGGAAATGGATGTCGCGCTGGACGCCAATGGTGACGCAACAGGCGACGAGGCCGGCGAGCAGACAAAGGAACTGGAACCCTTCACAGTGGAGTAGAACTCCAGACAGAGGCAACATGAGCAGCATTCTGATCCCAATGGTCTGTATCTTGGTGGGCGTCGGTCTCGGCGTGCTCCTCATGAACATGCGTCGCAGCAGTCTTCCGCTGCGGGCGGCCGTCATCGAAAGTCTCAGAGCAACCACAGCGGGCCTGCTCAAGCGCACGGATCTCGTTCGTCCGCTCAGTCATCGCCTCGTGCAGCGCTTTCGATCATTGCGACCCGGTCGGTGCGCCGCGTTTCCCCAACGTCTTTGGTCTCGCGTCAAGCGCGTCGACGTCGCTCAAGGCAAAGAGAAACTGCGCGAGTGTCTCAAGAACGCTCATCTACCCGGCAGAGAAAACAGCGAGCCGGACGTACCGGAGGACTTCGGCCAACCGGCGGACCTTGCCGCACTCAAC
>JANQFY010000042.1 GCA_028277585.1 Sedimentisphaerales bacterium | reverse complement strand
CGAAGTAGTGAACGCCGAACGGATTGGCGGCGAACAACCCGTAGTTGCGCACGTGCCACCAGGTGGGATGGCGGGGGTTCTCCGGGTGGTCGAAGATCGCCACGCCGACGATCTCACCGTCAACCGGGCCATAGTAATCGCACCAGGCCGCTCGTTTGCCCCAGGTCTTGTCATTGCGGTCGCCCGCGCTGTTGACGATATGGCCCTTGCCGACCTCGCCCTTGAGACGCATCGTCGGCGCCAGGCGGATGGCCATGGAGCCCTCTTTGGTGTCGCCCAAGGTCAACTCGCCGTGCGAGGCGTGCATGGTGACCTCCAAGTCCATCATTCTGCCTTCCGGGCGGTCGTAGAATCGATGCGTCCGCGTATCCGTACAGACGGTCTTGCCCTCAGCCGTCATCCACTTGTTCTGCGTCTTGATCGTGCCCACCTTCGGGCCCGAATCGATACTGAGGAACTTGTCGTGAACGACCTTGCCTCTCTTGTCGCCGTTGGCCCAGAAGTCGACGCCGTTGACCTCACCGTGGGTGAACCAGAGTGAGTTGTGGTGGGGATGATCGTGGGCCTCGCCCGGAGCGTCACCCATCGGCCAGTGGCGATTAACCGGGACGCCCGTCGGCCCGATGACAGGGTAGAAGTAAGGTCGGGGGACATTCTTGAAGCAGTATTCGGTGAACAGCTTGCCGCTGATATTGACAGTGACTTTCTTGTCACGCTTGATGATCTGGACCCCGTGCTGCGCGCACTTGGCGTTCTGCTTGGCCTTGGCGACCATCGTTTCGAAGATCTCTCTCTGTTCGATCAGCGCCTTGACGCGATCTTTCGGCTTGGTCCGCGCTTCGAGCAGGATCCAGCCACCGTACTCAGTGGCGACGAAGAGGTCCATCAACTGTTGGTAGGGATAACTGCCGATATTCAGCTCGCGGACATGAACCGTGTCGGCGAATCGCGGCCGCATCAGGTTGAAGTTGTACTCCAGGCCCTCGCCCTCCAGGTCCTGGGAGTTCGAGTTCCAGCAGACACCGACATTGGGATGATCCGCTACGTCCATGATCGCCTTCATGACGGGCAGAGCCGAGGTGCCGCGTCCATGCACTTCCACACGGATCATCTGGTCGTACTCGGCTGCGAACCGACCGACCTCGTTCAACGATTCGCCGATCTGTTGGATCGTCTTCTCGTAGGGGACGCCCTTGGGCAGATCGTTGGGTTTGACCTTGATGCCCGAGCCGCCGCAGTCATGAGAGAGTTTGATATAGTCCTTGGCCCCCTGGATCGATCGCGCCAGCCGGTCCTTGTCGGGATGGTGGAAGTCGAAGTTCATACCGAGTCCGACCAATGTCACAGGGCTATCGGCGAAGCGCGCCTTGACCTGTTGGCGCTGGGCAGTGGTCAGATTGGATTCTACGCCGTGAGCGTGCTGAGTACGCAACTCGACACCCAGAATACCCGCTTTCTCGCAGTTGGCGATCAGCGTGGGCAGATCCCAGTCTTGGCCCCAGAGATAGGTTACCAGGCCGAACCGTAGGCAGGGCAGCTTCTTCATCCCGTGGGCCAGTTGTCCCAGCGGCCCAGTGGCGGCCAGAGACGCCCCCAGGATGACTGAGTTCTTGAGGAAGGCTCGGCGCGTGTTCAGAATTGTGCTCATACTTCCGTCCCTCTGGAAAAGACATGGTTGACACCGAAGAACAACACCACTCCAGCGTAGTTCATTTGGTTCTCTCTGCCAGCGACTGATCGCTTGCGCGTGACATTGTCAGGCGGGCGTGACCGCGAATCAGGACGCGTTCCCGGCCAGTCTCCGACTCAAGCGTCTCAGTTGTGGAACCATCAGTATGTAAAGAGTCGACGCGCTCTGTCAAGGCAATTCTAGCAGGTCAGAGCAGGGGGGATAGGGCCCATGCGGGGGGCTGACACACTCCTGCCGATGTGGCAAGTCCATACACTTGCGGTTCCCGGCAAGGGGCATGCGAAGGTACGCTGCAACGAATGCGTTGGAAGACACAATGCCCTCGCGCCTCGGCTTGGACCGGTCCGAAGGACGGCGGCAGAAGAACAGTCACCAGACGGGGGATCCAGGGTCCGAACGAGGTCTCTGGAGGCCGAAGCGAAGCCCGTTGTCACAGGCGGGGCGTTTTTTGCAGACTGAAGCCGGTATTTGCCGAAAGGTAAGATAGGAAATGTGTTTTCGGACCCTTGCTTGGTCTCGTCGTGGGTGTAAATGTCTATTGCAATTGGTTTTATGGATGAAACACGGAGCAGGTTGGCTGACTACATCGCCGTGGTGATTGTTTTTCTCATGGGCGTTGGGGCGGTGATGGTCTTTTCCGCCGGGGCCAACCTCAGCTATGAACTGGACCTGAGTCGTTTCTACGATTTCCCGGGGCTGCGGCAGATCATGTTCTTCCCGATCGCCGTGTTGGTCCTTCTCGTCGCCTCCTGTCTGGACTACCATTGGCTGCGGATTCGCGAGACGTGGTGGAAGTCGCCTGCGCTCTGGTTGCTTCTGTTGTCAATTCTGCTTCTCGGTCTTGTCCTGATCCCCCAACTGGGTACGCAAATCAACCAGGCGCGCCGTTGGCTTCGACTGACCATCGGATCGGCGAGCGTCAGCTTCCAGCCTTCGGAAATGGCCAAGTGGACCATGGTTTTGGTGTTGGCGGCCATCTGCAGCAAGTGGGGTGTGGGGATACGGCGATACTGGACTCGGTTTCTGCCGCTCTGCATGTTGATCGGACTGGTCTGTGGGCTCATTGTCATTGAGGATTTCGGTACGGCCGCCTTCATCGCCTTGATGAGCTTCGTGATCCTGATTGTCGCCGGCGTGCGGTGGTGGCATATGCTGACGCTGTTGCCGGTCGGGGCCGTGGGTTTCGGAGCAGCGCTGCTGCAATCGCCGCATCGTCTCAAGCGTGTGGAGGCGTTCTTGTATCCGGAGAAGTGGGGTGACACCGTTGCTTACCAGGCCAATCAATCGCTGATTGCGCTCGGGTCCGGCGGGTTCTGGGGCAAGGGACTGGGCGAAGGCATCTGCAAGTACGGCCACCTGCCCGAGGACACGACCGATTTCGTGTTCGCCATTGTCGGAGAGGAACTGGGACTGCTTGGAAGTGTGATGGTCATTGGCCTCTTCGTGTTGTTCCTGGCGTTGGGGATGACGGTGGCGCTTCGCTGTCGTGATCGTCTGGGACGGATCCTGGCGGCCGGGATCGTATTGACGATAGGGACCCAGGCGGCTCTGAATATCGGCGTTGTCACCGTCGTGTTGCCCACCAAGGGCATTCCGCTGCCCTTCATCAGCGCCGGGGGAACGAGCATGTTACTCTCCGCGGCGGCCGTTGGCGTCCTGTTGAACATTGCGTCGCAAACCGGGATCGGCGAGAAGCTTGATGAGTCCACGGATGGCGCCCGCTAGAGGTGCAGTGCCAGATATGCAGGGAGGCTGTTCGTGAGTGACGTTTCATTGTTCTTCGCCGGCGGCGGTACGGGGGGCCACATCTATCCAGCCCTGGCGGTTGCCGAACAGGTTGCCGAATGCCGGCCGGATGCGCGAGTTCACTTCTTGTGCAGTACACGACCCGTCGATCGGCGCATTCTCGAGAAGACGCCCTTTGCCTATACGCCGCTTCCGGCAACAGGGCTGTATATGCAGCCCCGGCGGTTCCTTCGCTTCTGCAGGACGTTTTGGCAGAGCTATCGTCAGGCCCGACGCATTCTGGCTGACGCGCCCAATCCCGTCATTGTGGGCGCCGGGGGATTCGTCGCCGCGCCCGTGTGCCTGGCCGGTCACAAACTCGGTGTGCCGGTCGCGCTGGTCAACGTCGATATCGTGCCCGGCCGAGCAAATCGGCTCAGCGCCCGCTGGGCCAGTGAGATCTTCGTTCAGTTCGAAGAAGCGGATCGTGGATTCGGCGGGCGCGACAAGCCGATCAACGCTGTTGGGTGTCCACTGCGGCGTGACTTCGCTGATTCCGATCGCACGCGCGCCTTCGAATCGCTTGGCCTGGATGCAAAGAAGAAAGTGCTTCTGGTCACGGGCGCTTCGAGCGGGGCGGCGCGTATCAACGAGGCGATTTGCACGCTGCTCCCGAAGTTGGCTGCCTTTGCCGATTCGTGGCAGATCGTCCACCTGACTGGTCTGGACAACTACGAGAAGGTCCTGGCGCAGTACCAAGACGCTGCGATCCAGCACAAGATACTGGACTATCACGATCGGATGCCCGACCTGCTAGCCGCGGCCGACCTGGTCGTTGGCCGTAGCGGGGCCGTTAGCGTGGCCGAATACGCCGTGGCGGGCGTTCCGACGATATGCATGCCGTATCCCCATCACAAGGACAGGCATCAGTATCGCAATGCCGCGACACTCGTCGAGGTGGGCGCTGCGGTCGTTGTCGATGATGTTTCGGACCCGGCCGATCGCGCGGCCTGGCTCTGGGAGGAGCTTGAGACGTTGCTGAAGGATGACACTACACGACGGGAGATGGCAGAGGCTTGCCGGCTTGTCGCCCGTCCCAATGCCGCCCGCGATATTGCCGAGCGGCTCTTGACTCTTGCCAACGGGTGAACGTGAAGCGACTCGAACCGATGGGTTTCTTGAGGCGCAGAGCCTTCTGATGCTTGTGGATTGGATGTTATGAGGCTGAGTAACTTGGGATCTGTTTTCCGACCGCGTCGGTTGGCGTTGGCGATGGGATGCCTGTTGGGCGTGCTAGTCGTAACGCACATCCCGCAGGAGTACATGTCCCGGATGCCTAAGGGCAACTATATCGATAAGGTCGAGCATATGCTGGCCTACGGTAGTGTCACGCTCCTCTTCCTGCTGTCACTGAGGTGGCCCACCCGTCCCCATGTGCTCATTCTCCTCGTGCTCGGCTTAGCGGTTGTTGGGGGGCTGGATGAAGTGACACAGCCTTGGGCAAACCGGATTGCCAGTATGGCAGACTTCGTGGCGGATCTCATAGGCGTTGTGGCTGTGGCTGTCGTCTTTCTTCTGGTCATGCGTGGTCGGAAGAAGACAGGGGGGAAAGCACGTCCCGCGTTTACGTCAGAGGAGATTGACTGACAGTGCCTGAGGCAGTGCTTCGATCATGTCGGTCGCCATCAGGCTCACCTGGCCCAGTTCCTCGGCCGCTACGTCACCTGCCTGGCCGTGCAGATGGACGCCCAGAACGGTTGCCTCGAAGTCGTCGAGCCCCTGACCCATTAGGGCAGCGATCACGCCCGTGAGAACATCACCCGATCCGGCGGTTGCCATGCCCGGATTGCCCGTGTCGTTGATGTAAGTCCGCCGCCCGTCGGTAACGACGGTGCCGGCGCCTTTGAGTGCGATCACCGCTCCGGTCGCACTCGCCAATTCGGCTGCGGCGGTCTGGCGGTCTTGGGGCACAGGCGTGCGAAACAGTCCCGACCAGAGTCGTTGCATTTCCCCAGGATGGGGTGTCAGAATCAGACGGGCCTGACGTTTCTGCGGCCAGTTGTTCAGACGACTGATATTGTTCAGACCGTCGCCATCGACGAGGAGGCGAAGCCCTGTCTGCTGGAGGAGCGTCTCGATGATCGACCGCAGAGCAGTACTGACGCCCAGCCCCGGGCCGATAGCCAGGGCATCATTGTCCTGGCCCATATCGAGGATTGGACCGATCGCCCCGGCGCCGATGCGTCCCGCGTCGTCTTCAGGTAGCGCAATACTCGTGTAGCAGGGCTCCAGTGCTGCGATGACCGGCTGGGCGGTCTTGGCCGTTGCCACACGAACGAGCCCGGCGCCGCAGCGCAGGGCAGCGCGTCCGGCCAGGGCGGCGGCGCCTGTCATACCGACACAGCCGGCAATGATGCCCACTCTGCCGAAAGTCCCCTTATGACCATCGTGGGGTCTTGGGGCCAGTTTGGGTATATCCTTGATGATCTCCATAGCCTGGTCAGTCAGCGTCAATCTTGCGGTTGATCAACGTCGCAGTCACGGCGGCTGAGAATCCGTTGTCGATATTGACCACGGTGATGCCCGAGGCGCAGCTGTTGAGCATGGTCAGCAGGGCGGAAAGCCCGTGGAAGCTTGCGCCGTAGCCGACACTAGTGGGAACCGCGATGACCGGGCAACGAACCAGCCCCCCCACGACGCTGGCCAACGCGCCTTCCATGCCGGCGACAACGATGATCACATTGGCCTCGTGCAGCTTGGGTAGATAACCCAGCAGTCGGTGGAGCCCGGCGACCCCGACGTCGCAGATTAGTTCGGTGCGCTGCCCCATGATCTCGGCGGTGACTTTGGCTTCCGTCGCCACGGACAGATCAGCCGTGCCGGCCGTTAGGATTGGCAGAACGCTTTTCGACGTTGCCATGCCCTTCTGTTCGAGCGTAATCGTGCGCGCCAACTTGTCATATTGTGCCTGGGGGAACTTCCCCGTGGCTGTGAGTGCGTCGAACGCCTCGGGTTCGGCACGCGTCGCCAATACGTTGTTTCCTCGCGCGGCCAGCGATTCGAAAATAGCAACGATTTGCTCGGTTGTCTTGCCCGGACAGAAGATTACCTCCGGGAAGCCTCGCCGGACCTGGCGGTGGTGATCGACCCGGGCGAATCCGAGATCCTCGAAGGGCAGGTGACGCAACTTGCCCATGGCCTCATCGATCTGGACCTGACCGGTCTTGACCTGCTCCAACAACTCTCTCAGTTGCTCGTCGTGAATAGGTCACCTCTCAATCTCGGCGTCACGCTTGTTGCGTCGCTTATCCGGTTGAACTTGGCTCCAGCGACAGGTCCGCGAAGAGGCCTGCCTGGTGTTTGTAGTAGGCCAGCGAAGCTACCATGACCGCGTTGTCGGTGCAATACCGTTTCGGCGCCACCAGCAGCTTACGCGGCGGCCTGCATCCGTCACACATTGTCTCGATGGCGTCACGTAGCGTGCCGTTGGCGGCAACGCCCCCGCCGAGCAGAACCGTTCGAGCGCCGATCCGTTCGGCGGCTCGCTTCGTCTTCTTGACGAGGACATCAATCACGGCGGCCTGGAACGACGCGGCGATGTCGGCGATCTCTTGCTCGCTCATCTGGCCCACATGGTCCTCGCCCTTCATGTCCTGGCCGCGGCAGTGATACAGGACGGCGGTCTTGAGTCCGCTGAAGGAGAAATCCAGCGAGTCCTTACCCAGCATCGAGCGCGGGAAGGAAATCGCTTTCGGATCACCCTGACGGGCGAGTCGCTCAATGTTCGGCCCGCCTGGGTAGGGCAACCTGAGGATCGTGGCGACTTTGTCGAAGGCTTCACCGGCCGCGTCGTCAATCGTCGAACCCAGCAACGTCAGTTCGAGAGGGGATTCGCAATCGTAGAGCGACGTGTGACCTCCCGAGACTACCAGGGCCACGGCGGGCAATTCGATATCCTCTTCGCTGAGCATGGCTGACTGCATGTGGGCGTGCAGATGGTTGATCGCGATCAGCGGCTTGTTCCACATGAAACTCAAGGTCTTGGCGGCGGTCACTCCCACGACCAGGGCGATCGTCAGGCCCGGCTGATTCGCGATGGCGACCGCGTCGAGATCTTCAGGCGCTACGCCGGCCTGGTCCAGGGCTTCTCGAAGGACGGGGTAGATCTTCTCGATATGGGCTCGCGAGGCGATTTCGGGCACAACACCGCCGTATTTCTCGTGCAGCTTCGTCTGCGAGGCGACCACGGAGGATCGCACCTCTCGCCCATTGACGACGACCGCCGCGGCGGTCTCGTCGCAACTGGTCTCAATGCCCAGAATCACAATGTCCTTCTTCTCTGATCCCATAGGCCGCTGATCATAGTACGGAAGCCCCTTCCTGTCAATCGCTGCGGTTTGGGACAATATCGGGGTTGCCCACCTACGGGTTCGCCCATAGAATGCTTCGGCTATCAACGTCAATGGAGATCATGGCACCAGGAGCGGCCCTATGAGCAAAGTGGATGAGGCGGTGGAGTGCTTCTGCGGCGGCGCCGCGTGTTCTCAAGCGATTGCGGCGACCTACGGCCCGGCATACGGCTTGTCCCGCGAACAGGCGATGAAACTGGCGGCCGGGTTCGCCGGCGGGATGCGCCGCGGCGACGCTTGCGGCGTCGTTACCGGCGCGTTCATGATGCTGGGCCTGGGCTACGCCGGCCCCAATTGCGACAAACCCGACGGTCGCGCTGAGATCTATGCAGCTCAGCGCGACTTCGTGACACGCTTTGAAGAGCGGAACCGGGTGATCGCCTGCAAGGAGTTGCTTGGCTGTGACATCAGTACCCCGGCGGGCGCTGAGATGGCGACGCGCGAGGGGCTCTTTCGGACGATTTGCCCCCGTCTGGTCCAGGATGCCGCTGAGATTCTTGAAGATATGCTGCACGTGTAAGGCCGAAACTCCGATCTTGTGAGAGGTCACTCGGCGGAAGGTAAGAGCGAAATTGCGAAGGGAGATCACGATGCGAATGATGGTGCTGGCAATGAGTCTTGTGACACTGGCCGCTCAGGCCGGGCAGGTGAGGACCTGGGATTTCGACAAGGTAGACGAGGGAGCACTGCCCAAGGGTTGGAAAGTGGAGGCGACGGGGCAGAAGACGCCAACGGCGCGTTGGCAGGTTGTATGGGACAAACACGCGCCCCTCGGGCCTGGCGTCCTGGAGTTGACAGCAACGAACCATACCCAGCGAGGCGTATTCAATCTGTGTTGGACCGACACTGTTACGTTTGACGAGGGGGAGATCGCCGTCTTCCTCCGAGCACGCTCAGGCAAGATTGACCAGGGGGGAGGCCCCATCTGGCGGGTCCGCGATCGCAACAACTACTATATCGCGCGCTACAATCCGCTGGAGGAGAACGTCGCCATCTACTACGTCAAGGATGGGCGTCGTATTATGCTGGGCTACACGGGCAAGCTCGTGCTCAGCGACGGCTGGCACATCTTGAAAATCTCCCACAAAGGCAGTCGGATTCGAGCCTACATCGATGGCGACATGAAGCTGATGGTCAACGGGGGCGCGTACCTACCCCACGCCGGTGGGGTGGGGCTGTGGACCAAGGCGGATGCCGCAACGGCCTTCGACTGCTTCACCGTGATCTGGGACTGAAGACAGTCTTCCTATTGCCAGACCGGCGGTCTCGGCCGCGAGTCCGCAAGCGAACCCGCGGCCGGACCATGTATTATCTAAGCAACGCGCCACAGCCCGTGTCGCGCCACCTGTTCCGGTTTACTGCGACACAATGGGGCCCGGGATGCAGGGGCCACACCCGAAGTTGTAGGCCGAGAAGTTCGTGCCTACGCGGAAGTAGGTGCCGCCGCCGATGTCGAGACCGCAAGGCCGGGGGCAGGGTGTCGGACAAGGATTGGGCTGCGGGCATGGCGGGGGACAAGGCGTCGGACACGGCTCGGGCTCCGGGCAGGGCGGGGGAACGGGACACGGGCAAGGCCTGGGCCGCGGACAGGGCGGGGGAACGGGACACGGAGTCGGATTCCAGCAGGGAATCGGGCCGATGCCCACGCACGGGTTGAAGCAGCCCAATCCGAGGAAATTGCCCCACGAGACAGAGCAGAGCCCCACCACAATCAATGCCACCAATAATGAACACCTCTTCATGTTGCACCTCCTTGTAAGTAACCACTCCTTCCATGAATGCACGACCTTCTCCATAAGGCCGCATCGTACGTGCTTGGAACCGCGCAGTTCTCCTGCTGGGCGTCCGAATCGAGGCTCCTCCTCCGTCTCCGAACACACATCACCTGCACGTGTGGGGCGAAACTGGAATGCTAAGGTGGGAATGCTGCCTAATTCACGACCCTTCCCCGCGACAACCAGTATCAGCTCCATCTGATAACGACTTCACTCATACACCAAAACTAGACAAATGTCAAGGGAAATATCACGTCACTGATGGTTGTGTCGGGCCGGCGCATCAGCTACGCTATGCCATGGATGGCGATGTGCGGACGTCGGTCTTTTCTTTGTTGCAGTCTGACAGGTTGGTATTGAGAGGGGTTGCGTATGAGGGCGCTGATTGTGATCGCATTGATTTGTGGGGTCGTAGGTCTATTTCTTGGCCTGGCGGTGCAGATGTTGGTCATGGCTGGTCGGCACAGCCAGTGGATATTCTACGTCACCGGCCCGATCAGTGTGATATGTCACGGTGTCCCGCCGATTCTGCTGTCGATTGTCTTGCTGAGTCGACAGGAGTCGTGAGGCGGCCCGTCGGGTTTGATCTGTCGAGGGCCCATCCGTCTTTTTGTCACCGGCTTGTAGGGATGAGAACATGGTTGCTGTCAACAGGCGACGCTACATGAAGACGCGAGAACAGTGGCGCGATTGGCTGACGGAGCACCACGACCAGCCGGAAGCGCTCTGGCTGATCTTCTACAAGAAGCATACCGGACAGGGCGGTCTGGCCTACGAGGAGGCTGTCCAGGAAGCGCTGTGCTTTGGTTGGATCGACGGGATTCTCAAACGTATCGATGAGAAGAGATACACGATTCGTTTCTCGCCGCGACGTAAGAACAGCATCTGGTCGGCGACGAACAAGAAACGTGTTGCGAAGATGATTGCCGAAGGGCTTATGACCGAATCCGGGTTGGCCAAGGTGGAAGAGGCCAAGCGCAACGGCCAATGGCGCAACGCCAACGTGCAGCGGCGGACGCCCGATGTGCCCGCCGAATTGACTGAGGCGCTGGCCCGAAACTCGGCGGCGCGACAGAATTTCGAAAAGCTTGCACCCTCGTACCGCAAGCAGTATATCTGGTGGATTGCGGTCGCCAAGCGCGACGAGACCCGCCGCAAGCGTGTGGCTGAAGCGGTGCGTCTGCTGGCTGAGAACAAGAAATTGGGAATGAAATGACCGACGATCCAGCGAATCATAATCCGGCGCAGGACCGAACGCGCAAATCCAAACCAGGTCGTTCCGTGGTGCGCATTGCAGTGATGGCGACGCTTGGGTTCCTGGTTATCGCTTCCGTATACCAGATGTGCTACGAACCGACCTCCGTTAACGGCGACTACGAGTGGACGTTGCGCTGGCCTGGGGCGCAGCCCGGAGCGAAGTTCCAGACGCGTCCGGGTGATTCGACGAGACGTATTCTCGATCATCTCCTGGTTGATTCAGGGGCGGACTGGCGGGCGCCTCTCGACGAGGCTGGAGAGATTTCTGTCCAATTGTCGCGCTCGGCCTATCCGTCCTTGTGGACCTTGCTCAAGTGGCGCCTTCTGGGACCTTCCGGTCCGGGCGGCCTGAGTAGAGCTGAGCGGGTGCTGGTCGTCGTGCAGGTGAGCGAGCTCGAGCAGTCCCCACCGCGCTATGAGATTGTCAGTCTCGATGCCGATGGACGAGAGGAAGCCAAGGGAATCTACGACACTTATCAGGACGCCCAGAAGGCCGTGCTTGATGAAATCGCTCGCGTTATGGACGAGGTTCAAACATAGGGGCAGGCCGCGCAATCACTCCTTCGCGCGAAGATTCGAGGTGACCGATTCATGGATGAATGCAACGCAGAACCGAGGGCGCGACTTGCCGCTCTCATCGTTTCGATCGTCGTACTGGTTTCTGTCGTAGGGGCGCCGCGCCGTGTGTGTGCCGGAGACTCATCACGGCGACTTCGGGTCGGGCCCACTGGCCGTTACCTGGAGTATGACGACGGTACGCCTTTCTTCTATCTGGGCGACACGGCCTGGGAACTCTTCCATCGTCTCGATCGCGAAGAGGTGGATCACTATCTGACGAACCGGGCGGCCAAGGGCTTCACCGTGATTCAGGCCGTCGTCCTGGCCCAATTGGGAGGGCTGACCGACCCCAACCCGTACGGCCACGTTCCCCTGAAGGCCAAGGACCCGACACGGCCCAATGAGGGCTACTTCAAGCACGTGGACTACGTCGTCAAGCGAGCCGGGGAGTTGGGTCTGTTCGTCGGCATGCTGCCCACCTGGGGCAGCTACTGGAAAGCGGGGTTGGGCATCTTCACTCCTGAGAACGCCCGGGCCTATGGTCTTTTCCTCGGACGCCGGTATAAGGAAGCTCCCGTGATCTGGATTCTCGGTGGTGACGAGAACATCCGTAACGACGCGGAGAGGACTACGATTGCCGCCATGGCGCAAGGCCTCCGTGAAGGGGATGAAGGTCGTCATTTGATCACATATCATCCGCGCGGGCCCGGTCTGTCCTCGGATTACTTCCACCGGGCTGACTGGCTGGATTTCAACATGTTCCAGTCGTCCCATGCCGCTCGCGATCACGATAATGGTCTGTTCGCTGCGCACGACTATGCACTGACGCCCATCAAGCCGACCATCGACGGCGAACCTCGCTATGAGATGATTCCGGTGGGGTTCTACAACGCCAATGCCGGCCGCAATGTCCGTTTCGATGCGTACGACGTTCGTCAAGCGGCGTACTGGTCCCTCCTGGCCGGGGCGTGCGGCCATACCTATGGGCATAACAGCATCTGGCAGATGTGGCGGCCCGGTCGATCTCCTGTGATCTGGGCCAACGTCTCCTGGCGCCGATCGCTGGACCATCCCGGCGCGTTTCAAATGGGGCACCTACGGAGATTGTACGAGTCACGTCCCTTCCGCAAGCTGGCGCCGGACAAGTCGATGCTTGTCGGGGGCCCTGAGACCGGCGGCGCCAAGACGCGCGCTGCGCTGGCTTCTGATGGTTCTTTTGCGTTCGTCTATTCACCACGCGGCGAGCCGTTTGCGGTACGGATGAGCGCGATTCAGGCGCCACGTGTCAAGGCCACGTGGTTCGATCCACGATACGGTGTCGCTGAATCGCTCCACACAGGCGACAACACGGGTTTCCAGACGTTCGTTCCTCCCACCCGGGGACGAGGTTGCGATTGGGTACTCGTCCTGGATGACGCCGCCGCGGAGTTCCCGGCTCCCGGACAGCCGGGGCGATAGCCCGCCCTGTCTCGGGATCAGTAGACGGGGGATGGGAGAAGCGCCATCGGCTGCGCCCCGATGGGAACAGCCGATGACGCATGCCGTGGAGTACCATATCGCCAGAGTCAGCGAGACGGTCTAGAATGTCCAAGCGTAGCGCAGCCAGAAACTGTGCCGGTCGGTGTCCGATGAATACTCCCCATCGTAAGCGAGCGACAGAGCTTGCGATCCTTGGCTCAGGACGATGGAACCCGACGTGGTCACGGCGGTCCGATCACGTTCGGATCTGACCAATACAGGTGCCGTGCCCGCGACGGATTGTGAGACGGTCGACTCGGCGTCAGTCAACAAGTGACGGACACCGATTGACGCGGACGGCGAAACGTGAATGTCGCCCGCCATGAAGCCGCCTAGCCAACGGATCGCCGCTTCGGCCTGAAGATCGTGATCATCCATCGCCGAGTAGGTCGTGTTCCACGCCGGATCGCTCGCTTCGGTGGTGTATCGTTGTCGATGGGCCCAGAGCCAATTCAGACCCGCCTCGGGCAGGAAGACGTGGGGGCCGCGTCGGAAGATGTGGCCGGCCATGACGGAGGCGTTCAGGCCGTAGCTGTCCGTCGAAGCGGTCTCGTTCGCATTCAGGGTCGCACCGGTCAGACCTTTGTAGTCGTGCCAGCCGTAGAACCCGATGAGGCTATAGCGTAGCGTCCACTCATCCCATCGCGTCAGGCCGCTCAGGCCGCCGGTCAGGATGTCCTGATCCTCGCTATTGGCGCCGTAACCGGCGCCGGTGTAATCCACGTTGGCACGCCCGTATCCCATATGCAGACCGACCAGCGTGTTATCCAGACGCCGCTCATAGCCGGCCGCGAAACCCCAAAGGCGGGCGTCATAGCCCATCGGGTCGGCGTCCCGGTCAACGCGGGAATAGTACGGCTCAAAGAAGACGCCCACCTCATCGTCGGAACCAGACTGAGCCAGACCCATGCTCCGGGCGGTGGCGCCTGCATCGGCCAGCAATGCGCCGCTGGACGAGGAGAACACGTCGTGCAGCATCAGGGAGGTCATGTGCGTATTGACCACGTCGATCGCCTGCGTGACCACTTGCTTTTCCACCGCCGTTGACGGCAGGGCCGCTGAAGCGCCCGGCGTGTAGCTCAAGGCAACCTTATCGTCGCTGCTGTCGACGGAGTTCTGGTCGTAGTACGTGGCGGTCGTATTCGGATTCAGCGCCTGGGCGGCGGCGAAGCTCCCATCCACTACCCCGTTGGGCTCGGCGTCAAAAAGCTGGTATGGCGTGTCCCAGAGAGTTTCGCCCCTTACGCTCGCAACCGTCAAGGTCGCGTTGTCCAGCGCCAGCGTGGCGCGCTCGCCCACGTGAATCGAGGCGTTATTCGGATCGCCGTCCAGGGTGACGTTGTACCGATCGACGAGCGTCAGTGTCGCATCATCCTCGACGTAGAGTTCATAAGCCGTGTCGCCCGAGGCTCTGATGATCCCCGTGTTGGTCAGTGTACCCGTTCCTTGGAACAGGATGCCGAATGCTTCCGAGGTGAAGCCATCCTGGGCTGTCGCAGCGACGGTGATGTCGCCGCTGTTGTCGACATTGGCATTGCGGGCGCGGATGCCGTAGGCGAAGGCATTCGCCATGTCGCCCGATCCGGCCGTGCCGCCTCGTGCGGTTACAGCGATGTCACCACTATTGGTCACGTCGTTCTGATCGGCTCCGATGCCTGCGGCGTAGGCCATGGCGAAGCTGCGGTCCGTACAAGTGACATCGCCTGCCTCGGCGGTGACGGTGATGTCGCCGCTGTTGTTTGTTCTGGCGTCGGTGGCCGTAAGGCCGAATGCGTAGACGTAGGCTGTCGCGTTTCGCCCTTCAGCCGTTCCGCCCGTTCCGGCCACGGCGATGTCGCCGCTGTTGTCCAGAACGCCGTAGGACGCCGTCAGGCCCACCGCGGCGACATGGGCATAGGCGTCCCCTGCGGCCTGCACTGCCCCGCCCTGGCCGGTGACAGTGATGGCGCCCGAATTCTCGACGTAGGCGTACTTGGTTTCAAGACCGGTAACATCCGCGTCGGCGCTGGCGCTCGCCGAGGCGGAAGTGGCTGCGCCTCCAGTCGCCGTTGCCGTCACGGCTCCGGTGTTCTGTACCTGGACTCTCACCAAGTCCGCACCGGTTCCGTCAGCTTCGATGGCGACGACTTCGGCGTCAGCGTATGCGCCGGCAGCGCCCTGGCCGGTTGCGGTCCCTCCGATCGCGCTGGCGACCACCGTGCCGCTGTTGTTCGCCCCGGCATCATGGGCGCGAATCCCGTAGGCCCAGGCGCTGGCGTAGGCTTCTGGAGTGTCATGCATGTTGTTCGATGATGTGGAGAGAGCGTTGCCTCCGGCGGCGGTCACCGTGACCCGGCCGCTGTTGATGACAGGGGCTTTGTCGGACTCAATGCCATACGCTCGCGCCACCGCGCCGGCTTCTTCGACTGATCCCTCTGTGCTTCCGGCGGTTGCTGTCACGGTGAGATTGCCACTGTTGCTAACGTGTCTGTTAGGATGTGTATAGTCCATGCCAAAGATGTCTGCGTAGAGACCATACGCCCGCGCCGAGGCGTCCAGTGCGTGTCGGCTGTCGGTCTCAGACGATATGGCGGTTCCTCCCGTGGCCACCGCATTCACGTCGGCTGTATTCTCGATCGCACCGTCTTCCGAATAGAGGCCATACGCCCAGCTGGAAGCGGATGTGTCATCCATTGTCTCGCCGGTTGCTCCCGAGAGGGCGGTTCCGCCCAGGGCATTGACGTCAACCACGCCGCTGTTGGTGATTAGGCCGTATTCGGAGTGGATACCGTAGGTTTCGCTCGTCGCATCGGCGATGAACTCCACCTCGTTGGCGTCGGCAGTTCCTCCCGTCGCTTGGACAGTGATTGCGGCACTGTTGTCTACATTGCCTCGGATAACGTTGATGCCGTAGGCTTCAGCAAAGGCATACGAATCGGCGAGATCATTCGCATCGGCTTGGCCGCCAGTGGCGTTGACGCTCAGTGCGCCACTGTTGGTCAGCGTTGGGCCGGAGGTGAGAATTCCATAGGCGTAGAAACTGACATTCGCAAAGAGCGATGGATTCGTCTCACCCGCAGCGCTCAGAGAGATGGGTAGCGTGTTCGTCACAGGATCCACGGCGGCCGAGGCGTCGATGCCGTAGGCTTCCTCATAGTCGTGCAGTCCCGTCTCGTTGACGACAATGCCCTGCGCCGCAGCGATGCCCCCCAGCAGGCAGATCAAGCCAAGGGATATCGCGACAATGAAATGGACGTCGTTTGATATGCTGAGGCTTCTCACGTGTGCTTCGTATCTCATGGTTTCTCCCACTCCTAATTCAAGGTTCCGCTGAAGAAGGTCCGCACTGTCGGAGGGGGGGACTCCGCTCGTCATCATGAACTTGAATCCGGGGCGGCAGCGTCCCAAGACATCCCTTCCCTATACTTCTCCGCACTGCTTCTATTATGCTCCTAATGGGCAGGGCGGTCAATTAAATTCTCCGAAATCATGGCGTGATTGCTTGGTTTTCGCGTCGTGACGGCCCCGTCTCTCCCCGTTCCCGTGAGGGGGTTTGCCGTTGGCCACAACGGTGTTCTCAGCTACAATTGACGGTCCATGCGACCGCGATCGAACGGTCGCCGACTACCTGGAGGTGACATCGGATGACAGAACAGAGATATCCAGAACCGACTGTCGGCGCGCTTATCTTCAATCCCCGGGGGCAGCTCTTCCTGATGCGCTCGCACAAGTGGCATGGTCAATACGTCATTCCGGGTGGGCACATCGAGTTGGGTGAGAGTATGATCGACGCCTTGAAGCGAGAGGTTAAGGAAGAGACGAATCTCGATATCTTTGATATCGAGTTTGTGTGTTTCCAGGAGTTTATTCATGACGACCGTTTCTGGGAGCGCCGTCACTTCATCTTCTTCGACTATGCATGTCGAACCCGCTCGACGGAGGTGATCTTAAACGACGAGGCGCAGGGCTATGATTGGGTCGACAGCGATCGCCTCTCCGACTTTCCCATGGAGCACTACACAGAAATTGCGCTGAGGGCCTATCTTGAGAAGAAGAGTGGCTGATGTGAATCGGCGGCCCGACATTGAATCGGGGGAGGACGCGACCGATTCAGGCGACACGCACCGGCTGAGAGAAGCAAATGGGCCCGGCTGGACTCGAACATACCCCGCTGATGCTATCAAGAACGGCGATTTCTGAGGGTCGCGGCGCGAAATCCGGCGCACGGCGTGCCCCCGGATGCAATTCTGATCCCGATTTGGCGAGTGTTGTAGCGACGTGGCCGAATCTGCCGGAGCATATCAGGGCTGCCATCGTGGCGCTGGTCAGAAGTGCTTTCAAGTAGCTCGAGGGATGACCTGTGTCGTGGTATTCCCCTGGGCCCGGCTACGCCTCGATCTTCGGAATACCACGAAGCCATATGACTGACCTGCTCCCCGAAAACTGGTCCGTCCGGAATGAGAAAAATATGGTAGATTCTCATTTTGGAAAGGACTCAGTTCATGAAGAAGAAGCATTTCACGGAGCAGCAGATTGCCTTCGCTCTGCGGCAGGCAGAGCAAGGAAGGCGTCTGCGATGACGAACCGACGGCGGGCCAACAAAAAGCGAGAAGGGCATCGGACCGAGCCGCCTGATCGTTGAGAATGGTCGTGCAACTGTTCCAGGTCAGAGCAGTCGGCCGTTTTCGGCAATCACGCCGCGCTGCACCGCCTGATCAAAAACTCCAGAAGGCCAGTCCTCAGACCACCCGCTATCGTCGCCAAATACGGTACCTCGAGTGCCGCATTCCGGGCACAGGTAGAAGAGTCGGCTTCCCTCGGGGTCTTGCGAGAATCTTCTCATTCTCTTCCTGCATCGGGGACAGGACATATAGAACCGTGCCATGTTTCACCTCCTATCTCACTCAACGCTGTGATGAAGGCGTATAAGACGTAGGCAGTATGATCTCATTGCTGCACGAAGGCGTCAACAGATTATGGCATGTCCGTAGACGCGAATGAAGACGTCTCGCGGAGAGGGTATTGTAGGCGGCAGGCCAAGGGGATGGGAACGTGACAGATGGCGACCCAGCGTGCGGGCCGCCGCAGGTACGCCCATCTTCGACCACCAGGAGGATTTCCGGCAGTGTCTCCTTGCCAAGGGCACCACTGCTGAGTACGTGACCACAGTGGACAGGCGTGCCAGGCGAATCATTGCCGAATGCCATTTCGCATCGTGGTCTGACATTTCTGCGAATCAGATACAGCAGTATCTGGCACGCCTCAGAGACGGCTCGGAGGCTATGTCGGCCCAGACGTTCGATTTCTATCTCCAGGCCATCAAACAGTTCTGTCGGTGGATGGTACGCGAACGGCGTGCAATCGAGTCGCCTGTTGAACACCTCACGGGCTTGAATGTACGCACAGACGGCCGCCACGACCGCAGATCCCTTGAACCCGATGAGATGCGTACACTTCTGGGCACGACAGTAGTTGGGCCTAAGCGCTTTAGCATGACAGGGTGCCCTCTGCGTCAGAATGCGCGAGACAGTTCCTTGCTGTCAATTAGGCTAGAGGGCAAGAGATTATGATTATGCTGGATGTCATGGATAGCACACAGAACAAGAGGTTGTTGGCTCCGGAGAGAGCCGAGCCGGAGCGGTCCTTCTTGGCAGCATCGGACTGAAGTTGTCGGAGTGATGGTGTAGGCGGATGAAGACTCTGGGCTAAGCCATGCCATTGAGATACAGGTTCTGTGCTGCATACGCACTTTCGCTTAGACCGTGACGCTTCTGATTTCGGGATTGGCAGAGAGGTGTTGCAGACGCCGCTTTAGGGACCGCGCACGCAGACACAAGAGGCCAACATCTCTTGTCTTCCCGCGGAGATGACGCGGCGCATCACTGGGCTGGCGGCGACTCTCCACCTGGCATCGGCTCGACTGCCGGCTCTGGCGGATGTGGTTGTGCGCGCAATTCAGCCTTGGACGAGATGCCAGGGGATGGAGTGGGATTCATCCGCCCTGCCTCAGTGTTCGCCGAACCGTTCTCGATCAGGGCCGCCCTTCTTTTGAAGTCGACATAACACAGGCAAAGAACTGATAATCCTACGAGCCAAGCGATAAGCATGAGTCGCAACTTCCATGTCTCCGCGTTTCCAAGGAGTATTCGGGCTGCGCAGAAGCCAGGCAGTATCGTTGAGAAGGCTAGGCTGCACCCGAGTTGGGCGAATAGACCTAAACCGAAGAAGCCCTTCTTACGATATTCCTCGCACTGGTCTTCGTACTTGTGCAACAGCTCATCCTCGTGTGACTCGCGGAGGACCTTCGCAATCAAGAAGATTCTGAGGAGGTACTGGTAACAGTTCAGATCGATATAGGCGCACGCGTACGGGACGAACACTAGGAGCCAGTCCACGGCACCATCTGTTACCGCCCCCGGGAGACCGAGAGCTGCGGCTGCAAGGGCCGAGACAGCTATCAACTTCCACTTCGCGAAGTCATGGAGGTCTTCAAGAGTTTGGTTGATCTCCGCCTTCAGCAAGCTTGGACTTCCCACGTTGTTCTCTCCCCGGGCTATTCATATGCAGCTTCCACACAACGCTTGATACCAACAGGCCGTTGATTCATATACTGCTCCCCTTTAAGCGGCTAACGGAATTGGGTAGTATTCGTTCCCGAAGTCACTTGATAGGAGCAGCTGATGAAACGACGTCAATGGACATCCA
>JANQFY010000431.1 GCA_028277585.1 Sedimentisphaerales bacterium | reverse complement strand
GGAGACAGCTTGTCGCCGAAATCGAACGTCGGGAGCTGGAAGACCTTGCCCTCACAGACAACCATCTCCAGGCAGGTCGATAGCGCCATAACTCTATTGACGGGGGGGTTCAGCGATCCGATCAGCAGACCGTGATAGCCGCTCGTATTGCAGCCGACCACCGAGGACGCGGCATAGCTGCCCCGCTCGTTGGTCAGAAGCCATTCCCGGCTCAGAAGATGCTCAATGCCGTCCTGTTCCGTGGAAAGGCAGACGATCTCGTCCGCCCGACTCTGTGGCACTGTCAACACGGCAACTCTCCCCTAACCTCTGAAGTTTGGCGGCGCTGCATATCTGTCACGTAGAGTCGCTCGATCAGTTTTCCATTCCCACCGGCGTCACCGTTTGACCGCTCCCCGTCCCGGCCCGGTCGATTCCCACAACCGGAGTGGTGCAACGCGTCTGGAGATGATCCAGCACGTTCATGAAATTGATATAGGAGTCGTACGGCGAATCGTAGGGGTTGAAGTACTTGTGCACGTCCCCATCAGCAAAGTACTTCGTGCACATGTAGTAGAAATGATCGGAGACCTGCAGCTTGCGCCAGTCGGAGAGAATGCGCTCGTCATTGACCGTCTTGACCTTCTTCTCCAGACGGTACAGCTCGTGGATCGCATTGGACTGCATCGGATTGCCCAGCCAGGCCGAGAGGTCGCGTTCGGTGTCGGCCCAACTGATCATGTGCGGCACGTCAACCCCATCCATCGGATCGTAGCTGGCGACCACTTCACTGGGCGTCTTGAAGTTGTTGTCTGGATTCTTCAGGACTTCTTCGGGCAAGTGCTTGACGAAATCGAAGATGCCCGTGTCTTCCCACTGGTGCTCGCCCAGTGTCTCGTAATCCATGAAGAGGTTGACCACGTTGCCGTTTCCGTTGACGGCGCTGACCCACTGTTCGAACTTGGCGGCCGTCAGGGGCCACTCGACCCAGTGCCGATTCGAGAATCGGAAAGCGATGTCATCGCTAAGCGAGTAGTTTTTCAGCAGCAATTTGAGGTGTTTGCACCCTTGCGGCCGGTAGACGAAGTTGGGACTGCGCATACCCAGAATATGATCGGCGCCCTCGGTGATGATCGCATCGAAACAGCCCATCGCCTCGATCAGCAGGGCCAGGTCGTTGTTGTAGATCAACTCGGTATTGCGAAAGACCTTCGGCGTCTGTCCAAACAGCTCCTCAATCGCGTTGACATGCTTCTTGACCTGCTCGACGAACTCCTGGCGGGAGTAGAGGAAGCTGAGGCTGTGATAGTACGTCTCGGCCAGGAACTCCACGCATCCCGTGTCCGCCAGGGCGTGGAAGGTGCTGAGCACCTCGGGGCTGAAGGACTCCAATTGTTCGAGCAAAACGCCTGTCAGACTGTACGCGACTTTGAAGCGTCCCTGGTGCTTGTCGATGAGCTTGAGGAGGAGGCGATTGGCCGGCAGATAGCACTTGTTGGCGACTTTGCGACAGATCGCGGCGTTCTTGCCGTCGTCGAAGTAGCGATCATCACTGTCGAACACGGTGTAGTGCCTCAGCCGCATGGGCTGATGCACCTGGAAGTAGAAGCAAACCGATGGCATGTCAACACCCAATCCTTTAAAATGCAGACGACCGTTCCCTGTTCATCTATCTCAGACGGGCACCAGCAACTGCTCGTACACGTCAACACAGCGCTGCGCCGCGTCCTTCCAACGCAGTTTGCGGACCTCGAAATTCCCATGATTGCGCAGCGTCATCTGAAGCGGCGGATGCCGCAACACGGCGACAATCTTGTTCGCCATCTCGTTCACATCCCAGAAGTCCACCTTCAAGGCGTGCTTGAGGACCTCTGAGACACCGCTCTGCTTGCTGATAATCACCGGGACATCGTTGTCAAGCGCCTCCAGCGGCGCAATCCCGAAGGGCTCCGAGACCGAAGGCATGACGTACAGATCGGCCATCTGATAGATCTTCCGTACGTCGTCGCCTCGCAAGAAGCCCGTGAAGAGCACCTTCTGCCCAATGCCCAACTGAGCCGCCAGTTCGATCGACCGATACATCAGATCCCCGGAGCCGGCCATCACGAATTTGACGTCATCCATCACCTCCAGAACACGCTTGGCGGCATGCAGGAAGTACTCCGGGCCCTTCTGCATGGTGATGCGTCCGAGAAACAGGACCAGCTTCTCATCCCGGCGAATATTCGCCTGGGCCAGAGACCACTGGCCGTTCCGCTCGACCCCGTTGTAGACAACCTCCACCTTCTCGGGGCTGACGCCGTAACGACTGATCACGAGCCCGCGAGTGTAATGGCTGACGGTGATGACCTTGTCGGCACGCTCCATCCCTTCGCGCTCGATGTCATAGACGACCTGGTTGACGTGCTCGCCACTGCGATCGAACTCGGTCGAATGCACGTGCACGACCAGAGGCTTGCCCGTCATGGCCGCAACCGCCACGCCGGCCGGATACGTCATCCAGTCGTGGGCGTGCACCACGTCGAACTGCTCGGACTTCGCCAGATCCATCGCCATCGTGGCGTAGCGGCGAATCTCTCGATACATGTCGCCGCCGTAATCGGTGGCGCGATCGACTTCCGCTCCGGCTTGGCCCCGCTCAGTCGTTTCGTGCTGCAACCGACGCGTGTCCTCAATGCGTTCTTCGTAACTCTGGGGAGTGGCATAAGCCTGCAAGGGCGACGCGATGGTCTTGAAGCTCACGTTCTTCAATTCGTACTCGCTAAGGGCTTTGGTCTCCTCCGGAGTCGACGAGGCCGGGCTCAGCAACTTGACGTGCGTCACATAGGAGCTTTCCACCATCTTGGGCAGGACAAACGTCACCTTCACGCCGAGTTGGTCCATCGCTCGCGTCAGTCCGTAACACGCTGTTCCCAGGCCCCCGCTGATGAACGGCGGGAATTCCCAACCCAGCATGAATACGCGAACACCTGACCCCTCTTCGTTCAGTCCCATATGCTCTCACCTCTGTCGCTGGCCGCCGACCGATAACGCTCCGATTGCCCCCACGGATACGACTCACCCAGCTCGAAGTAGCTCTCGTCCCAGTTGCGTACTGCCCGATCTTCCACCACTTCAGCTATCGGCAACAACCTGCGCATGCTTGATATCCATGCGCAAAAAAACTCCGTTTATTACGAAAGTACCTATTGTATTGATCGGGCATTACCCACCTGGAAGTTCAGCATTTTTTGCTGAAACGTCCATTTCAAATGGCGAAACCGCGACTTTATAGGCTCTTTCATCCCCCAGGACGGTGCGCTCCGGACAAATCCCCCCTCTTTTCGCCGTTTACGACCCTCCCTGGTCGCGGTTCACGACGGCCGTCGCGATCGCGCGCCGCGGAAAAAAGGAAAGCCGTTCCGAGTTGGAAACCCCGAAACGGCTCATGCGCGACACAGAAATCGCAACGCCTAGGCGCTTGGATCAGCCATCGGACGAGTGCCGACTAAAGATCCTGTGCCTTCACGGTACTGCGACGGTTCGCTTTGGCGCGGGCGACAGCCGCATCAAGCAGATCATACACGCGATCGCTGATCGCTTCGAGGGCCTCCGAGGAGGTCATCATCTTCTGATCCTTGATGTAAGCCTTCACCTTGCTTGCCACCACCAAAGCTTCCCTTTTCTTTTTGGCCATCGCAATGGTCCTCCCTGAATAGAAAAAAAACTAAAACTTCATATTCTCCGGCACCGTATCCTCCAGCGCCGCACGGCGTTGGATGTTCTTATTGCCTATCAGAGGTGGCTTTGCAACAAAAAAAACGCGCCAAACCCTAAATTTCTGCCTCTGTGAGACCGATAGGCAAAGATGAGCTTGGAGCCAAGCGAGTGCGGACACCGAGAATCGCACGAACTGAAGCTCCCACATGACCAAGGTTAGACCGTCGCCGGTGATGTCCAATCGCGGCGGGGTGAGGCCGTCCGAGAATAGGAAGGCAACGCCGTTTTGTTACGGAGCATGGACTATGGAAAAACCAATGGACAGCAGCGACAAGGGCCACACGAAAGTCAAGGACTTGGTCGTTCTGACCCTCCTGGGCGACATCGACCAGGCGCGCGAGTACGAAACCCTCCTGAAGCTCAACGACATTCCCGTCAGCCTCAAGGAGCAGGTGGATGCCCGCGGCGAGAGCAAGGGAGTCGCCATCATGGTCCCGGAAGAAACGCTCGACGAAGCTCACGTCGTGATCGAGTCCCAGGACGCATATGATGACTTCTACGACTACGCCCTCGAGGACGAAGACGACATCGACTTCGACCCGGACTACCTTGACGACGAATACTGATTCGCCCCGAACGAGCCAAGAGAGCCCTGTCCTCGGCGTTTCTGTCTCCCCGTCGCGGGAGCAGCACGCCGTACAAGAGTAAAGGCTGAGCCACTATGTCAGAGCCAACCGACAGCAACCAAGAAGAGCGACGCGCCGGCAAGGACCGCCGCAAGCGAACGACCGACCGCCGTCAGAAAGTGGCGGACACGAGCGCGCCGGGTTTCGTGGAGCGGCGTTCGGGAAAAGACCGTCGCACCAGCGTCGTCGATCGACGTCTCGGCCTGGACCGTCGGCGCGGCCCGGGGCGGCGGCGCAGCGACGAACGCAAAGCGGCCGAAGAGGGCCAGATGTCCGACGAGCAGTTTGAGTTCGTCATGGCTATCGACGAGTACAAACGGGCCAACAATCGACCGTTTCCGACCTGGACCGAGGTGTTGGAGATCATCCGAGCCCTTGGGTATCGCAGAGTAGCGGACCCTCAGCCTCTGGCCGGAGCCGCCGTCAACGAGGAAGAAGGAGAGGAATCACCCAAGCGGACCCCGCTGCAGCCCATCGGGTAGAAGTAGCCGCGCGCACACCTTTGACGTCCCTCCCTGCCAGGAGGCCGGCCGCGCGAAAACTCGCCGGTCCTCCTCCCCTGTGGCGGATCAGGAATCTACAGGTTTCTGATCGGATTCTAGCGCCGCACTAGCGCGAGCCATGTATATTCCGCAAGAGAAATCAAAGATTTGTCTTGCACACGCGTCGGCCGATGTTGTATGGTGGTTGTTCCTCACTTCTGTTGGATGGGGGAGCACCAGCCTCTTATTTCGATCCATGGCGGTACGTTCAGGAGCAACTTCTCCTGTGAAATGATATCGGGTGGTCGTCAAAAGGCGACCGAGCCGATCGGCAACCCGAGGGAATAGATGGTGGCATTGTTTGGTTTTGATGACGGTTGTAGAGAGAAATGGAAAAGATTAGCAGAATCAGGAATATCGGGATTTCGGCCCATATCGACTCGGGCAAGACGACGCTCAGCGAGCGGATGCTGTATTATGCCGGTCGCATTCATCGTATGCAGGAAGTGCACGCCGGCGAGGGCGGCGCAACCATGGACTTCATGGACCTGGAGCGCGAGCGAGGGATCACCATTGCCTCGGCCGCGACGCAGGTCGAATGGAACGACAAGAGCGTCAACCTGATCGACACACCCGGCCACGTCGATTTCACCGTTGAGGTCGAACGTTCGCTGCGCGTCCTCGACGGGGCGATCATGGTCCTCTGCGCTGTCGGCGGTGTCCAAAGCCAGTCGATCACCGTCGATCAGCAGATGAAACGGTACCGCGTGCCGCGCATCGCGTTCATCAACAAGATGGACCGCACGGGCGCCGATCCCGACCGCGTGCGACAGGATCTGACCGAGAAGCTCGGCCTCAACATCGTCCCGATCCAAATCCCCATGGGCAGCGGCGACGATTTCGAGGGCGTGATCGACCTGATCACCATGGAAGCCCTGCGTTTCGAAGGCAACGGCGGCGAGAAGGTCGCGCGGCAGCCGATTCCCGAAGCCTATCAAGAGGCCGCAGAGACGGCTCGCCATGATATGCTCGAAGCGCTCAGCATGTTCAATGACTGCATGCTCGAAATGCTCCTGGAGGACCAGCCGGTCGGCGAGAGCCTGATTCGCCGGGTCATTCGCGAAGCGACCATCAACCGCGATATCGTGCCGCTGATGATGGGCTCAGCCTTCAAAAACAAGGGCGTTCAGCCCTTGATGGACGCCGTCTGCGACTACCTGCCGAGCCCCATGGACCGCTCCAGCTTCGCCCGCGACCACGACAACGAGGGGACCGAGACCCCCCTGGCCAGCGACCCCGACGCCCCGCTGGTGGCCATGATCTTCAAGATCGCCGACGAATCGTTCGGCCAGCTCAGTTACGTCCGCGTCTATCAGGGCCAGCTCGTCCGGGGCCAGCAGTACCGCAACGCCCGCACGAATCGCATGCTGCGGGTCGGTCGCATGGTCCGCATGCATGCCAACGATCGCGAAGACATCAACGATGCCGGGCCGGGAGACATCGTCGCCCTGCTGGCCGTCGATTGCGCCAGCGGCGACACCATCTGCGGCGATGGGATCAACTATTCGCTGGAGAGCATTTTCGTCGCCGACCCGGTCATCAGCCTGTCCATCACCCCGGCCAGTTCGGCCGACCAGGAGCGGATGGCCAAGGCGCTGAACCGCTTCATGAAAGAGGACCCGACCTTCCGCGTCTCGACCGATCCGGAGACGGGCGAAACCGTCATCGCCGGTATGGGCGAGCTGCACCTGGATGTCTATATCGAGCGCATGCGACGTGAGTTCAAGGCCCAGGTTACGGTCGGAGCCCCGAACGTCAGCTACCGCGAGGCGCCGACGGCCGAGGCGAAGTTCAACTACCGACACAAGAAACAGACCGGCGGCTCGGGCCAGTTCGCCCACGTCATCGGTCGCCTGATTCCGCTGGAGGCGGACGCCGAATCGGCCTACGAGTTTGAGGACAACATCACCAGCGGCCGCATTCCCACGGAGTACATCCCGGCCGTCAACAAGGGTTTCCAGGCCGCGATGAAGAAGGGCCCGCTGGCTGGATACGAAATCGTCGGCTGCAAGATGTGCCTCGACGACGGCTCGGCCCACTCGGTCGACTCAAGCGAGATGGCCTTCCGCACCGCCGGCCGCGACGCCTTCATCGAGGCGTTCCGCAAGGCCCGCCCGTGCCTGCAGGAGCCGATCATGACCGTCGAGGTCGAGACGCCGTCCGAGTTCCAGGGCGCCGTCGTGGGCGACCTCAACAGCCGCCGCGGGATCATCATGGAGACCATCGCCCGCGACAACTACACAATCGTGAGGGCGGAAGTTCCGCTGGCCAATATGTTTGGCTACGCCACGGTCGTTCGCGGCCTGAGCAAGGGCATGGCGACCTTCTCGATGGAGATGTGCCGCTACGCCCGCGTCCCGCAGAAGCTGGCCGAGGAGATCATCGCCAAGCGCCGTGAGCGGGATGGACAGGCCGCCCGCAAGTAAGGATACCCCATCAGAAACACGCCAAGGCATTCCCAGCGCCCCGGACTTCCCCGGGGCGCTTTCGATTCACTCAGACCAAGGGCGCTATCGTTGCGCGCCCTTGCTCGCCTTGGCTCATCAACCTCAGAAACACAACACCCACTTATAGGATACTCTGATGCCATTCAAGACCTTTGGTCTTACCGACCCGCTGGTGCAGGGCATACTTGCCACCGGCTATACCGCACCCACTGAAATCCAATCGCAGGCCATCCCGGCCGCCGTGAGCGGTTGCGATGTCATCGGCTGCGCTCAGACCGGCACCGGCAAGACGGCCGCCTTCGTGCTGCCCGTCCTGAACCGGCTCAGCCATGAGAAGACACCCCGCAAGCACCCGGTCCGAGCACTGATCCTGACGCCCACGCGCGAACTGGCCATCCAGATCGAGAAGTGCATTCTCGACTACGGGCGATTCCTGAAGCTCCGCGCCCTGGCCGTCTTCGGCGGCGTCAACATCCAGAAGCAGATCACCGCGCTGCAGCGCGGCGTCGATATCGTCGTCGCCACCCCGGGCCGGCTCATGGACCACATGCAGCGCGGCACCGTCGATTTCCGGGCGATGGAGGTGCTCGTCCTCGACGAGGCCGACCGCATGCTAGACATGGGATTCATCAGGGACGTCCGAAAAATCGTCGCCGCGTTGCCCGCCGACCGTCAGACGATGCTTTTTTCCGCCACGATCTCGCCCGAGGTCAAGGCGATCAGCAAGGACATGCAGAAGTCACCTAAGATGATCCAGATCGGCCGGCAGCGCAATCCCGTCGAGACCGTCACCCAGCACATCTACCCCGTGCCAAAGCGACAGAAAGTCGAACTGCTGCTCCACCTGCTCGAGACCCAGTCGATGTACAGCGTCCTGGTCTTCTCGCGCACCAAGTACGGGGCCGATAAGATCCGCCGCAAGCTGGACCGGGCCGGTATTGACGCCGTGGCCATTCACTCCAATCGCAGCCAATCACAACGCCAGCGGGCCCTCGACGGCTTCCGCAGCGGGAAGTTCCAGGTCATGGTCGCCACCGACATCGCCGCGCGCGGGATCGATGTCCAGGGCATCTCGCACGTGATCAACTTCGACGTGCCCGCCTTTCCGGAAGACTACATCCATCGGATCGGTCGCACCGGTCGGGCCGCCGCCACGGGCGACGCCATCACCTTCGTCTGCTCGAGCGAACAGGAGTATCTCACCAAGATCGAGAAGTTCATCGACCGACGCTTCGACCGAAAGAAATGCCCGGACTTCGCCTATGGGGAACCCGACCCCGTCGAGGCGCCCCCAGCCAAGAAGTCGCCCAAGAAACGAAAGAAGAAGACCCCCAGCCACAATTCCGCCGCCAAACCCAAGCCCAAATCCGCCGGGAAGGCGCCGACGAGTCGCAGGAAACGTCGGAAGAACACCAAACGTCGCACTACGTAACCAAGGTCATTCGGTGCAAGCCGTTCCACCCTAGCGTTGCATGGCGCGGTCGGGATCGAAAGCCGGATTGAGCGTAGGCATGGGAGCGTCGACTGACTGGCGCCACCGGCGCAATTGGCCCAGCAGTTCGTTGGTCTTCTCGGGATGTGACCGGGCCAGATTACGCGTCTCGCCAATGTCGTCTTTGAGATTGTAGAGTTCCACCCGGGGCCCGACCAGGTAGCGATAGTCATCCTCGCGATCGACGTAGTCGCCAAAGAACTCGAGCAGCTTCCAATCTCCCTGGCGGATCACGCCGCACGGCGTCGCGCCCCACAACGCATCGTAAAGGGGCATGTGGAAGTACAGCGCGTCTCGGCCCAGACCGCCCCGCCCGCGCAGCAACGGCGCGAGGCTGACCCCGTCGAGGATGTGTTTGCCCGGCTCCGGTAGCTTGCCGCCGGCGACCTCCACGAAGGTCGGGTAGACGTCCACCACGTGGACGGGGGTATCGCAGACCGACTGCGGCTTCACGACACCAGGCCAGCGCACGATCATCGGCACGCGAATGCCACCCTCGTAGGGCGATCCCTTGCCATATCGCAGTGGCGTGTTCGCAAAGGCCTGCATGATTTCCCCGTCCTTGTACCGCTGGTCCACGCCGCCGTTGTCCGACAGGAACATCACCACCGTGTCATCAGCCAGTTTCATCTCGTCCAGGGCGGCCAGCAGCCTGCCCACCGATCGGTCCAGGTGCTCGATCGCCGCCAGATACGTCGCGTTGTACATGCCCTCGGCCGGATAGCCCTTGTCGCGGTACTTCCGGGCCAGCGACTCGGGCGCCAGGACCGGGCCGTGGATCGTATGGTGCGACAGATACAGGAAGAAGGGGTCATCGCGATTGGCACGCATGAAGTCGATCGCCTGGTCGGTCAGCAAGTCCACGCCCTTATCGCCCTTCTGGTGGAAGCGCTTATCCTCGTAGCGATCGGGAACGTAGTCGAATCCGAAGTCGACCGCCCCCGCGGGCCGTAACTGCAGGTAGTACCCATCGCGCGGATTGGTCGTCAGGTGCCACTTGCCGATGCAGGCGGTCTTGTAGCCGGCCCCCTGCAGGGCCTTGCCCAGCGTGAACGTATCACGGGGCAGATTCTCCCGATACTCCGGCTCCTTCAGGCGAGCGTGCGGAAACTCGTACTTCGGGATGACATGCCACATGCGATTCCGCGCCGTGTGCTGGCCCGTCAACAGGCTCGCCCGCGACGGCGTACACTGGGGCGTCACGTACGCACTGGTGAACTGCATCCCCTCGGCCGCCAATCGGTCGATGTGCCGCGTCCGTACGTGCTCATTCCCGAAACAACTCACCGCCGGCCAGCCCAGATCATCGATGAAGATCAACACGATGTTCGGCCGCCGAGGTCCCCCACTGCCCCGCGCCTGTTCCGCACAGCCGGCCAGCCCTGCCAAACCGGCACCGCAAACTGCACGGCCAACTCGCCCCAGAAAACCCCGTCGCGAAATCCGATCGCCTGTCATGTGCCCCTCTCTTCCCGGATTCTCTTTGCGGCTACTGGCGCCCGAAACGCAGCAGATTCAGGCCGGTCTTCTCATCGAATCTCCGCTCCGCGTCGAGCCCCTCGATCTCGATGATAGTCACCTCGAGAGTCAGGAACGTCTTCGTGCCGTCACGCGCGCATCCGACGGCCACTTCGTCGGCCTTGCCGATGGCCGTGTGCATGTGCAGTTTGGGATCAGCCCCGTCACAGTAGATGGTCCCGACGCCCAGAACTTCGCCTGGACCGGCAAAGTCTCTGAACTGGCCGACAACCGTAGGTTCCTCCTGCTTCGGCCCAACGACGATATTAGCCGCCCGAACACCACCCGTAACGAAGACCGCCGCCGAACTGATCTTCTCGTCCGTGGCGATCCTCTCGACGCATTCATGCAGGTCCTCCCCCTCAAACAACCGCGCCGCAACCACCCGGCCCGTCCTACCCACTGCGTATTCCATATGCGATTCCTAAGAACGAATCAATGCCCCAAGCGATTGTCTGACCCCGAAACCCACGCTGCTGGACTTCACCTGGAGAATGCTATCGAGATTCAACCGTCATGGCAACCGTGCACACCGGTGGCGAATCGTGATTGCATCGTGAAGGCACACGCCGGCACGGCTCCACTGCGACTCCACTCAGAATCGTGTCAGACATAGACACCGGGAACCAGCGACAGACAATGCTGGCCGTCGCAGCAGAGCACCCGACCGTTGGACAGGGTTTTCGTCGGTCTAGGCTGCGTCTCGGGAGTCGCCATGTCCTGATGACCGACTGTTGATCCCCAAGAGCCCAACACGCCTGATTCCCACTCCAACTCCAATATCGGACGCCCGGCGATATCGAATGACACACCACAACCGTTTGCGAAGAAGCTGGCAACAGGCGGGCACCCAGATGCAGCGGGACCGCAGCCGCCAGCCAAGAAGGCAACAAAGAACCATAGAACACGGCACCGCTTAACCCAAGGCCAATTCGAATCCGGAAGGATGCCTGAACACAACCCTCTCGAACACTTTGCTCGTAGCCGTCTCGCATCTAACCGGATAGGGCCACCTCCACGTGCTTACGGCCAGCTTCCACTGTAGACACCGCGCCACATCCGCATTCATAGCAGGGGTTCACGGAAAACTCCTGGACATAGCGACACGCGTATTGATAGAATCGAGCGTCTGAGGAAGATGTGTGCGCCAGCGCGGCCAGGACGGTCAGAGCAGTGTTGCTGGGCTTTGTGGGATCAGTTGTAGAGACGGTTTGTCGACAAGATAGGTCATTCTTATAGACCCCTGCTAGACGTCTGGCATGGCATGTTGCATCAGACGAGAAGGCCGAGGCGAGCAGAGTGACCATGCATACAAACCGAATAGAGCGGGAGAGTCGTCAATGAAAGGTATTGAGAGAGATCTCCGCGACATGGCGGTCGAGGCACTGACAAAAGCCCACGAGGAAGTGGGCAAGCTACGGTGCGAGTTCGCTGTCGAGTTAGTAAGTGGGGGCAAAGCCGATACCTATGGCCTGGATGCCATTCCCGAAGAAGTCGTCAAACAGGAGGTGAATGACTATGATGGCGACATCGTTCTGATAACCGAAGAGACCGGCAAGATGTATAGCGGAGAGAAGGGCTTGGAGTCCACCCAGACCATCTTAATATGCGATCCGACGGATCGCTCCATCAAGATGAGGGAGTTCCTTCAACAGTTGATTGACGAGGATCCCGATGTCGGAGCGAGGACCGTGGAGAACGTGTTCCTGGAGTATCGCGAAAGATGGAAAGACAGATTCGGCAACCCCACCATATCCGGAGCTTCGGCGTCCGTAACGGCCATTCGAGACCGGCAAATCCTCTTCAACGTAATGGTGAACTACGTCACTGGCGAGCTCTTTGTGGCCGACTCGATGGGACCCCGCCGGATCCTTATAAAGGACGAATCTGGTGAGGAACACGGCAACGACGTTAGGTTTCGTTCAGCAGCCAAAGCGTCGGGGAAGTTTGTGACGTTCCTTGGCAAGTCGGGGTACGCTGAGAACCTGACGAAGTCTGGACTCGGCTTGCAAGAGGGAGATTGCCCGGACCCGTGGACTGGCGGCCCCTTGCGGATTCTCCATCTCTCAGATTTGGGCGACGGTGACGTGTCGTTCATTATGAGCAACGGGGAGAAAGTCTGCGAATGGATCGGATGGTTGGCTTGGGTGAAATTCGCTAGGGATCCCTGGCAGTTGGACGAAGACTCTCTCTGGGCCTTCCGTCTGTTCTTCGAATGCCCGCGTACGAAGGAACTTGTACTCGTAGCGCCTGCTCCTCACTACAGCATTTTCGCCGAAGAGGAGGGAATCACGAGAGTCGACCTCCAGCGAATGTTCCAACTGCCCGATCCCAGCCACTACCGCGAGACGATTCTGGTCACACCGCGAAAGGACGTCGGGGCCATAGGTAGGGTACGAGCGCTCGGCAAGTATCAGGAGCAGTTGCACCCCTGAACGAGAGGCTTGCGACACACTCTGTAACCGGAGCGAGGCGACCTAGTGTGTACCGACAGCACCGAATGATGGCCGTGCCACGAAAGGAATGACTCAATGGCTGAGCAACCTGTTGACATCATC
>JANQFY010000032.1 GCA_028277585.1 Sedimentisphaerales bacterium | reverse complement strand
ACGCACTGGGCGCCAGGGGGAGCGAACCGGCCTCGTGGCTCCACATGCCGTCCGGTCGAACCTGCAGGACCCCCGTATCGCGGTAGAAGTCCAGTACGGCCGTCGCATGGTCGATCAGGGCGTCCGTCGCAGCGTTCTCTGCTGCGTACAAATCTTGCTGAGCCGTCAGAGCCCGGCGACTGCTGACCCGGCCGTACTTCAACAGCTCCGTGGTCCGATCGAGACGGTGCATCGCCAATTGACGTCCCTCCGTCAACACGCGATGGCGCTGGGCGGTCTCCAGGAGCTTGCGGTGAGCCTGTCGGACTTCAAGTCGCACCGTATCGGCCGCCAGATCGTAGTCGCGCCGTCGCTGATCCAGAGCGATCAACGCCTTGCGATAGGTGGTCTGCTCGGCAACGCGATCCAAGGGCAGATCGACAACCCCTCCGACAGTCCCGCTGGCGTCGCCGTCGGTGTTCATGTCCAGTGTCCCGCCGATTCTCAGGTCGGCACGCAGACTGTCGGCCGCGACATGAACCGCTCGTTGGGCGTCGAGCACCGCGTCGGCACTGTTGGCCATGTCCAAACGCCGGCACAGAGCGGCTTCCACAGCCTCCGCAACGACGACCTTCGATTCGGGGATCCCCGCATCGACAAGCGTCTGAAAGACACCACTGTCGAGTTCGAACTCGACGTTCGTCGCGAGTCCCAGCGTGATCTTGAACTCATCGAGGAACTGCTCATATTCCTTCTCAGCCAGGATCACTCCGTCTCGGGTTTGCAGGATTTCCTGGCGCAGGCGGTCCACTTCCAGCAAGGGGATGCGCCCGGCGGACGTCAAGACCATCGTCTGATCGTACAGGCCTTTCAGCGCCTCGTAATGCGCCTGGGCGTTCTGCGTCAGGTCGCGCAGCTCCATCGCTCGATAGTACTGCGTGATGACCGAGACAACAAACGTCTTGCGATACCGGTTGAACGTGCGAATCTGATAGAGCAGATTGCGGTCGGCTTGCGTCAGGCGCTCCATGACGATGTCCGGGTCGCTGCCGCGCAACAACGGATGGGAGACAGTAGCCGTCAGGAGCGAAGACAGGCCGCTGTCGCGCGAGCCGAGCAGGACTTCCGTCCAAGCCGTTGCGACCCCAGCGGCGATCTGCGTGCCGGTCGCCAGAAGACGGTTGAAACCGACGTTCGCCTCGGCAGCGATCGCCTCGTCGGTCCCGTCGCCCGAATAGAAGGCGCGGCCGCCTCCGAAGAGCATCGTCTCGAAGTCGTGCTGAACCAGACGCAGATCGAGCGCCGCAGTGTAGAGCAGTTCCTTCTGGGTTTGGTACTCGCGGTTGTGGGCCGTGGCAATCGCCACCGCGCGCGGCAACGTTAGAACGCCGGAAGCCGGAATCGCCGCGTCGACCTGAATGTCACCCGGCGAAGGAGAAACGTCGCTGATCCGGTAGTTGGCGCGCGAGCCGAAACCCTCTTCCCACCGGGCGTCGATCGCGGCGTAGGCGCGTTCGTCGGCGTCCTGCTTGTAATGCTCCGGGCCGCAACCGACCAGGGCCAACAGACACACGCCAGAGACGAAACAGCGCACCATTCTATGCCTATTATGGAAAGCGATTTTCACGTTTGCATCCGACCTTAACTCGTCAACGAAGCCGCCGGGCCCGACCCCCACGAGGCGCCGCTACAGCCCCCTGATACCGACCACCTCGCCTGGAATCACCGACAGATTCGGCGGCAGGAGAACCTTGAAGGGTCGACCGTATTGGGGCACCGTCGGGTTCAGCCACAACTGCGTCGGCATCTGCTCCACCGCCGGGCCGACAAACGTCACCCGGGACTTCACGGCCTGCGCCGGATCGCTGGCCTTGGCAACGACCACTTCCATGTCTTTGCGAACGAGATCGATCTGGGCCTGCTGTGCGTAGCCGATCACTTCAGCCGGCTGGGTAACGGTAATGGTCGGAATCGGATCGCCGGCAGTCACCGCTTCGCCCGGCCCCCGCCAGATCTGGCTGACCACACCGGCGACCGGCGCCGTCAACTCCAGGACGCGTCGTTGCTCCAGCGCGCCGAGTTGAGCGGAGACCTGCTTCATCAGGCCCTCCTGCACGCCGATGCCCTTGTGAATGACCTCCAGGGCGTCCTCCACAGAAGGCTCGTGCGGTTCGCGATCGGAATACTCCGTCAGACGCGTCTGGGCCGCTTTCAACTGGGCTTGGGCCTGCTCCAGCAAACGGGCGTTTTCGTCGATGCTCTCGGCCAACACGGCATGCTGCGCCTTGGCCTTCTCCAGTTCATAGGGCGCGACCGCCTGCTTCTGGACCAGTTCCTGGGCAATGGTCACCTCACTGGCCAGGTCCTGAAGGGTCATGCGATCCGCGGCCAGTTGCGCTTTCAGCTCGAGGATGCGCAGTCGAGCGTTCTCAACATCGAGCGTGAACCGCCGCAGATCTGAAATCCGCGTGACCTCACGATCCATCTGGCTGGCCACCAGACCATCCTGGGTGGGCACCAATTGGGCCGCCAAATGCTCGATCTCAGCCGAGATGGTCGCGAGTTGAGCCCGCAGCGCCTCGTCGTCACGCTCGTTGTCCAGGACCGTGTCGACGATCGCCACGACCTGCCCCTCAGTGACTCGATCGAACAAGCCGACGGAAACGCTCTTGAGCCGTCCGGCGCAGTTCGTGGCGACTTGCCGAACCTCACCTTGAGCGAGGCCCATCACCTGGAACCGCTGGCCGCGATGGTAGAACAGCCAGACCACCAGCGCCACGGACGCCAGCCAGACGGCCACGGGCAAAAAGTGGCGGAGATAGTTCCGCTTGTTCATGTGTTTGCCTGTTGTGTCCTGTTTCTTCATGACGCGACTCAAACCTCAAGCAGCTTTTCCTGCATGGTGAGGTTGATGTTCTCAATCCCCTCGATCTCCTCGAGTTGTGAGATCAACTCCTCGTTCTTGGCCGTATTGCGGATCATCAGTTGGTAAGCATACTCGGCCGGGCCGCCGAAGCCCGCGTCCTGCATGGAGATCAGTGTGTAGTTCCCACAGAACCGTTTCAGGATCTTGGCCACGGGATGGGTCGGCCCCAGGGGACCTCGCAGGCTGAACCGCAGGAAACCGTTGTGGGGCTCGTGAGCGCCGAAATCAGTGAAGTACAGGTACAGAATGATCAACGACAGAATGACCGTGCCGATGATAGCGGTCGCATAGCGATGCGAGCCAGCCGCCATACCGACCACCAGGGAACAGAAGATGAACGCGATGTCGCGCGTGTCCTTGATGATATTACGGAAGCGCACGATCGCCAATGCACCCATCAGGCCGACGGCCGTTATGATGTTGTTGCCGATCACCGTCATCACCATCGAGATGACCACCGTAATCAGGATCAGGGCCTGCACGTACGACCGCGAATAGGACAGGCCGCTGTGGGTGATGTAGTACACCCAGGCAATCACCTGTCCCAGCACGAAGGCCAATACCAGTGAGAGCACGACGCTCTCGACGCCGAAGCCGACGCCGCCCATGGGCGTCTCCTCCATCAATTGCCAGAGCTTATTCATACAGCGCGTTCCTTATCGCCGGCGCGCAGAACCCCAGGGCGCAGGTCTGCTCGATCGACGTAGCATACTTCGACACTGACCTGGCGCGGAGATTGAACAGCGCCGCCATACGCCCCAACCAGGCTGGATAGGTGCCGGTAAACTTGATTTCCAAAACGACGTGGCCATCGGTCAACACATTGCGATGCCAACCGGAGCCGCCGAGTCGCACCTCAGGTTCATCGGTCATCTTGTAGCAGAGGTCCCGGTCGAATGTCACACGCACGCGATTCTCGTCCGTGTTCTCGAAGGCCTGGCGCGTGTAGCGAATGAGCACCTTCGGACCCGCATTGATCATGGCGGTATACAACTGAAACTGGTTCAGCGCCGCCTCGTCGGTGGAATAGCCTTGCGGCGGCAACGTGCGGCCGGCCAGCAAGAGGGGGACATCCTGATCCGTCACTCGCGCCCGGCTCTTGAGAATCACCCGGTTGATACGCCGCTTGATCTCGAAGAAACGCGGGTATTCCGGCTCGTCCGTATAGCTGCGGATCCGCAGCTTGAACCGATTCTTCAGCCCGGTGAGCGTCTCCTTGCACAACTGAACATCCGGGGAATCCACGTACAGACTGACGATCGGATACATGCCGCCCCGCTGCAGCTTCGAGTAACGATCGTACTCAAGGAACGGGCGAATATATCGATCGATGGCCGCGGCCTTGGCGTCGCTAATGAGGTACTTCAACTCGTAGCGACAGGCGAGCATGCGATCGCCGGTCTTCTTGGCCTTCTGCGCAGACCGGGACTTGCCCCTGGCGGGCCGCGCCGAATGCTGCTTGCTTGCCAATTGTGCCGTCTGACTGGCTGTCATCCTGATGCTCTCTGCCACAACACGATACGGCCCTACCACCAACGCAGACTGATTCGGGCCCCAAACCTCCGCAGTCGAGAAACCGCGGCAACCGCTCTATGCCGAGTTGAATACCGCGCCCCCGGTGGCAACACGTTCTCCATCACAGTTACAATTGCGACATCACGGATAAGACCTAGAGCAAACGAAGGTCAAATCCCTTTCCTATTTTAACAAACACACCCCACGTTAGTCAATAGTCTGTTAATGTTGTGTTAAGGCCCCTCTGGGAGCCCAGACACCGTCCCATAATGGTCACGAAAGGCGCGAAACCGCCGGGAGATGAGCGTTTCTCATGTCGCTGAACAACGACGGTCACTCGACCGGCCGCCCGGGAGAAGGTTCGGATGCCCGCCAGTTGGCCGGATCATTCCCATAAGCGGTGGTATCGATCCGGCTCAGGACCTGCCCCTGGCCGTCCGCCTCAACGGGCCAGGGATCCACTCCGGCCGGGAAATTCTCCGGGTGGGAGCCGTCGCTGTAGACAACGCGATCCACCCGAATCCAGCCGGGGTTTTCGTCCCCAGCGCCCTCAATGGGCTTGCTCAGTTGGATCTTCTCGCTCCCGTTGGCCAGCTTGCCCGGCCCCCAGGGGAGAACCCGTACATCAGCGGGGACGGTGTAGGCCAGTTGGAATGAGATCAGGTCCTTCGTCAGCACGAGCACCTGCCCGGGCGACAAAACGACCGGCTCGTCGGTCGGTAGGAGCAGTTCGACTCCCGGATCCTCGGGGTCGTCGGTGAATCGCCAGGGCGTCCCAAGTGTCTCATCATAGAGCGTCACGGAGGCATCACTGGCATTCAGCAGCTCCACATACTCGACATCCGTGGCCCCCGCTGGATTGTACATGATCTCACTAATGACGACCGGTCCGACCTGAGGGGCCGCGTTGGCCAGTTCCGGCGTGGGTCGACTCAGCGCGACGAAGTTGAAGGCGCCGGTGCTCTTCTGCCACCGTCCGAGCGAAACGCCGGCTTCCGACGCTCCGAACTTCTCCGATTCACTATAGCCGGTCAGCGCCCCGGCAGCGCCCGAATGCAGATGCACTGTTTCACCATTGCGACTCAGCGCGAATGGAACGTGACACCCGGGCGCCTCGGCGTCGCCGAAGGTCTCGTCCTCGTAGAAGACAACGTACCCCCCCGGCGTGATCACTGTGCCGGCGGGAATCTCGTACTTGGTCAGATCGTTGGCGCTGTCGCTGAGGAACCAGCCGCCCAGATCGACCGCCTGCTCGCTGGCGTTGTACAACTCGATCCAATCGGACGAGTCTCCTTCGGAGTTGGCGAGCAATTCATTGATGACCACGACGCCGAGATCGACAATATCGTCGGCGTCATCGAAACCAGGCGAACCGCCGGCCTGAGCGCTGGGGCGCCAGGCGCTCTTATCGCCAAGATCCGCCGTCGGGGCCTGGACGGTCAGCGAGAAACCGAGACCATCCGTGACGCTGTACCAGTTGTCCCGGAAGCGGAAGTCATGAATCGTGCGTCCCACCGCATCCTGCAACTCGACGCGCTCGCCTGTGTTGTTCAGGCTGCCCGCGTATTGTCCCGCGATGGGAAGGTCCGCACCGTACCGAGCCTTAAACGCAGCCGTGTCTCTGACGACCAGCAGATACTCCCCGCCGGCCAATTCGATGCTCGGGAACTCGAAATCAACGCCGTTGGTCAGTCGGACCAGGTTCAGATTGAGCGTCTCCGATCCAACGTTGGTCAGTTCGATGTACTCGGCGTTGGGATCCTCGGCCGGATGATACATAATTTCACTGATACGCAGGTTCTCCGCGACGGGCCCGACGGCGTAGGTCGCTTCGTTCAGAGCGCTCCATCCGCCCCCGAAGAGAACGCGTGACTTGACGTGGACGCTCTGGGTCAGCGTCATGCCCTCCGTGTACTCCAAGGCGGTGGGGGAAACGGCGCCTCCACCTCCCGCGGTTTCCTGCCCAACCTTCAGCACAGCCGAGAACAGGAAGTCCGAACTCGTCGGCCCCACGTTCAGGGCGTGGATCGCCAGCAGGTTCTCTCCCGGATGCAGATGACTGATCGCGCCGGCGGCGTTGAACGGCTCGAGACTGATCGCGTCCAGATCGGAGTTCTGCGCGTGAGCAGCCGAATTCCAGACGGGATCGCCGTCGAAGTTCCGCCGCGCCACTTCGGCGCCGTTGACATAGGCCACGAAGCCATCGTCATAGCGAACATCAAGGGTGAGATTCGACAGATCAGCCAGAACATCCTGGGAGATCTCGAACGGAATGCGGATCAAACAACTCGTGTTCCGGCCGTACATCTGGTCCCAGACGTCAATATCGAAGTACTGCTCGTAGCCGGTGCTGCGCTCGTAGCCCACACCGCCGGCACCGCTGATCCAGGCCGAATCATTGAACTCACCTTCCGTTCTCCAGGCCGAATCCACCGGGCCCGTCGGAATCAGCACGCGCTTGGCGGCATCCTCCTTGACGAACGCGAGCGGGCCGCCGTCACCGCCGGTTCCGCGTTCCGGCATGCGCGGATCCGTTCCGTCCAATGTGTACCAGACGGTCCCCGGCGCCTCCATCGCGAGCGTCGCTCCGGTGGCGACAGCGCCGCCATGCTGGTAGACGCCGTCGACATGGAACACGGGCGCCTGCACATCCGGATACAGCCCCGCGCCGCGAAACTGCTGTAGCACGACATCAGTGCGATTCGGCAGGTACGTATCAAGGATCTGATCCCGCATGGCGAACCAGTCGTCCTGGTCGATATTCCGGCCGTGCTGGTCGCCCCAGCGAGCGGATTCGGTGATGATAGCCAGCTCGATACTGTCTGCCATCTCTTGATAGCGTTGAACGAGCGAATCCGGCGTCAGAACGCCGTCGTTGAAGAGATGCCGGTGGAGATGGTCTGCGAAGCGCAAACGGTACTCCGGATTCTGGCGCAGCGACCCATGCGGCTGCCCAACATCGCGCGTGTCGGATATCCTGCTTATGCTCAGCGGCGATCGCGGGCTAAGCATGATATCCTCGGTATCCCAACAGTAGAACTTGAAGCCGGTGCTGTCCGGCGTCCGCTGCCGGGCCAGCCAGTAGTTGTTCCAGGGCCAATCCCAGTTGCCGGCCCACATGTTGACGATCATGTAGTCGATATAGTTGGGCACATCCATCAGGTGCGGCAGATCGGGATTCCGTGTCCCATCCGGATCACAGCCTTGAAGCTGCTGATAGGCCTCCTGAGAGGCGCCCGCTTCCCGAGACAGCGACAACATCTGATTCAGCGCCGTCGCATTCCCTTCGCTGACAGTGAAACCCTTGTGCTTAAAGGCGTCGTAGTCCTCTTTGTCGCCACCGCAGTAGCTGGCGGAGAACGACGCGTCGGGACGCTCACACGGATTGTAGAGCCCCCAGTAGAGCCCGTTAACATAGAGATGAACAAACATCCCATGCGAAGAGGGCTGCCCCATGTCATGATGGAGGTTGCGGGCGAACTCATCGCGGGTGAACTGGCCGTATCGTTCGCTGCCGCTCCACGTGTACCCATCGTTGGCGCCGGCGCGCAGCGTGATCGTATCGAACTCGTCGGCCGCGTGGTCGCCAAAGAGGGGATAGCGCAGTTTCGTCGCCCCATAGATACCTTTGAACAGCAAGCGGAACGACTTTTTGGACGAGGCGTTCGGCGAGCGGAACCAGCCCCCTTGAATGCGAACGCCGCAATCGGTCTGGAAGCCCTCGCGCCCATCAGGGTAAATCAGTTCGATGGAACCGGGTCGTTCCCAGTACACGCCGGAACTACCCGAGTTGGCATAGATTCCCCTGCTGGGATCGAACAGATCGTCGTTCGTCATCACCAGCGACATGGTGGGCAGCGACCGGAGGGACTCGTCCAGCAGGTCCGTGTAGCGGGGGTCGTCCACGATATCCGAGTCCATCTCGTAATCAGCCGAACGCCCCTTCCAGTCCAGGGGAAACCCGGACGGCGCACCTGACTGCCCGATCGCATCGCTGGGAAAGAGATAGCTTTGGGTCTGCATTTCACTACGCAGCCAGTCGGTCTTAACGGCCAGTACGCGTATGCACGTGGTCTGAACGACAATGATCGGGCCGCTGTAGTGTCGCCCGCCGGGGATCTGGCGCGTCTCCGACCAGGGTTCCGAGCCATCGAGCGTATAGTAGATCTCAACGTCTGGGACGTCACAAGTGAGCGTCAACTCGAAGGGTGCATCGTAAAGGCCGTGATCGTGGCTGAATGTGATCGGCGGCACAATGCCTTCGTACACCACGACGTTGGGCGCTCTGGGCGTGGGAAAGCCCAGCGGCCGCCAGTCGCCGACTGCATCGGGATGACGACCATAGGAAAGATCAGTCCTCTGCCGGCCGTACTCGAGGCTGTCGATCAACGTGACGCCGTCCGTGTCATAGAGCTGCAACTGATCTCCGCCGGCATCCAGGCCGAAAGCGGCGTGAAGAGCCCCGGGGTCGGTATCGTTGTCGGCCCAGATCAGCAGAAAGCCGCCCGCTTCGATTCGGGTCAGTTCCGGATCCGCGGCCGGCACACGCCATTTCGTCGGGACGCCGGGATTGTCCGTCAGGTACATGCCGGCTATGTCGATCGGGGCGTCGGTCGGATTGTGGAGCTCGATCCAGTCATCGTATTGGCCCTGTGGATCGGGTGTGCTCTGGCTGTTGGAAGCCATGATCTCATTGATCACGACACCCGAAGCGCCGTGGGCATTCGAGGCCGCCGTGGAAAGCACGAACAGCCCAGCGATACACAGACTCTTGGCGACTGTATTCACCATCATCCTCACTTTCATATAAAGATAAGACGCTCACCTCCGGCGTTTGCTTCAAGAACAATTGTTCTGGATGCACTTTTCCTCAGCCATGCCCTCCCGAACGTTCGTCGGGAGCCCTGCGGGCCCGATTGTACCAGAAATGACCTCCTGGGGTCAATGCCGCCCGGTTCAGGGCGGGTGAACCTCCTCAGTCGGTGCGGGGGACATCCACTGCCGGTGCCCTTGTCGGGGCCCTCGGGGCTGCGTCCGGGCAATCGAAGCAGAGCCATGGAGCGATATCCGCGACTGTCTTGGGGCCGATCCCGCGTATCTGCTGGAGGTCCGCCGGGCGAAGAAACGGGCTGTCGCCTCCGGTGCGATCTTGAAATCGCCCGCGAAAAGCCACGATCGCCTGCGCCCGCGCCAGCCCCACACGAGGCAACCGCTGCAAACTGGCCGCCGGGGCGGTATTGGGGTTGAGCGTCCCCGGGAGGAGGCCGGACGCCTTCTTTGACGTCAGAACGATACCTCCGAGGAAATACAGAGCGAGAATCCCGCACAGAGAAATAGCCACCGCCAGCGCTGAAGACCGAGCGCGGTCCCCCGCCTGATCCAGATTGGTTTGAGACCCACGCCGCACCTTGGCCCGCCTGCCGTCTAACCCCGCTTCTGATTCCCTACCGCTTGACCATGGACAGATGCAATTGCTTGAGCGCCTTGAACGACTCCTTGGGCTCCAGGGTGTCGGTGAGCAGACCACTGTGGGCCACGGCGCCGCCGTTGCCTCCTCCGAAGTTGCCGTAGTTGACCGCCTCGACAAACGGCTTGCTCAACGCGATGCGGTAGAACCGCTCCAGCCACTGACTCTGACGCGTTTGATTCCACGGATCACGCCACATCCCGGCGGTGTTCGCATCGAAGGCGCCGTTGCCGGCCTCGCTGGGCACCTCCACGCCCGTGACATGCAGTGGTTTGGAGACCGGTGCAAAGCAGTCGAGAACCGACGAGATCTGCATCATGTCTCTCAAGTGCATGCCCGACTCGTCCTTGCCGAAGCGAACCTGGAGACCGAAGGCGTCGAAACTGGTCCCGCTTTGGACCACCATATCCATGTAGACGAAGGGAGGAATGCTCCCGGGCGTCGTGGCGTAGTACTCGCCCCATGGGCAACTCACCTCGATCACGCGGACCGCACGACTGCCGGCGGCTCGAACGGCCATATTGGCCGCCCGCGTCATCTCGAGGATCTGCTCGAAATTGAAATTGAACTGATTGTGGGTGTTGAGCCCGCTGATGGCATACCATCGGTGGAAGACGCCGCAATAGCGGGACACGACCTTGGAGACGAACTGATAGGCCATCTCTCGGATCTTCTCGAATCCCATGCCGGAACGCAGAAGCCAATCGGGCAGGTGATCGGCCGAGAAACGAAGCAACGGCCCAGCACTGAGGACCAGCTTCCTGCGACTGAGCATCTTGATGCAGGGGTCGACCTCGGAGAAGTCGTAGTGGCCCTGCCGCGACTCGATCCGGGCCCAGTTGATCGGTACCGTCACCGCGTTGAACGCTTCCAGCAAACGCTCGAAGTAGGCCGGCTTGATTATCAGGTTCGGCTCGATACGACAACCGAGGCAGCCGCGCCCGAAACCGTGGTTCTGACGCCGCTTGTCGAACAGAGACTTGCCCTGCCTGACCGCCAGTTTCTCCGAATACACCATCGCACGTTTGAGCGATTCATCAGCCAGCTTGGAAGCGCGAGCGGGATCCTGGATGTTCTGGATCGCATCGACGAAGAGATTCTGAGATTCCCGCGAGACCTCCTCCATTCCCTCAATATTGTCGAAGAACGACCAATCCTCGCGCCGATTGGTGATCTGCATCAGCTTGGCCCGGGTGATCTCCACATTGAGATTGTAGGGGCGTTTTCGTTCAGGCAGGCAGGTGGTCGGCAGCATGATGCGTCCGAAACCTTCGACCGGCCAGAGCAGGGCCAGCCCGGCCGTCTCCAGATTCGGCCGAACGCACTCGACGTAACCCTTCTTGAAAGCAATCCTGGCGCGGCGAACGCTAATGCCATCCGTGCCAAACAGATAGGCCCCGCATGGCTCAAATGAATCGACAACGTTACCGTCTTTAAAAACCTGAAATCTCACGATGTTGCCCCGATCTTACTCCTGGCTGTGCGCCCGCAGAGGTGCGAGTCATCAGTGGGGTGTATTATAGCATGCCGCGTCCCTGACGCAATCCCAAAAAGATCGCCTCAGAGGTCGTGAGCCCCGCTTGTGACCTCCTGGCCGTCGAAGACTCCAGGCGACCCTATGACCTTGAGATCGCGCTAATTCGTCGGCATATCACAGGTACCGTAGAGCCGGTAACTGCTCATGCGGTCATCGCCCGCCTGACTCTCTCGCTCGAGCAACCGCCCGACGAGCGCGATTTGACTGAACAGCGTCTCGACCAGATCCTGGCTGGTCCGTGTGGGTTCGCCCCCGCGCAGCGGCTCGGCCAACACCAGATAACCACAATTGGTCCGCTCGGTCGCCAACTGCGTGACGGTCACCATCGCCTCCCCCACCAGAACTCGGGCCGCATCCGCACCATCGTCTACACGGGCGCGAAGCTCCGCAAGCTGCGTATCGTCGAGCCCCAGGCGGGAAAACGCGTCCGTATCACTCGGCCAGCAGTTCCCAGCGCCATCCATGATGGCCAACACTAGGCCGCCCTCGGGCACCCCCTCAAAGACCTGACGGGCAATCTTCTCGTTCAGTTCATAGACGGCCGAAGACGCGGCATTACATGCATCCATCCAATCGACTCCTCTGAGAAACGAAGAAATCCGGTTCAATGGGATGCATGTCGTCCGATTCGACCGGCGACTTTGCCAAAGCGCCCAACTCTCATGGCCGGAGGCGGTTATCGCCGTGCAACCGGACGTGCACCGCCCAGAAATGGAGCTTATAGGACCCGGCGGAGTACGATCAGCCAACTGTGAACCGCCGGACGATACCCGCGGGGCGTCTCCTATGCGCTGGCCGCCTCGCCCTGCTCGGTCAGGGGGGTGTCCTTGAAGCGAACTAGGTGCAGCGCGTTGCCCTGCTTGTTGTACTCGACGAGATGCATGTAGGCGTTGATCAGCAGGAGTCCTCGCCCCTCCGGCCGATAGAGATTCTCACCGAAACGTGGATCGGGGACACTGCCCGGCGTGAACCCTTCGCCCTCATCGGTCAGGCGAATATCGACCTTCTCGTGATCGATCAGATAGGCCACCGTGACGGTCTTCTCAGGGTCCATCTTGTTACCATGCTTGACCGCGTTGAGAAAGGCCTCCTCGAGCGCCAGATGCACGGCGAAGACGTCGTCCTGGTTGAAGCCCTTCTCCGCCATTGCCGACAGAATCTGCTGGCAAGGCTCGGTCAACGCGGACGGTTTACTCTCGACAACTATAGAGCATTCAATCGGCGCCTCGGACGCCATAACACAACACCTTCCCGTCTCAGCGACCCAAAACCCGTCGGAGCGGCCAGCCCGGTTCGACTGTCACCGGCTCGGCGACGGCACAATTCGATCCACTCGCGCAGCGCCCGGTCCTACGACGGACCCGAGAAACTCTGCGCGGCGCTGTCCACATCTTCGTAGATATCGAACACATTCGTCAACCGGGTAATCTTGAAAACCTCGTAGATGCCCGGATGAATGTTGCACAACCGCAACTGACCACCCTGCTCATGGACGCGCTTGCTGATCCGAATGAGCAATCCCAGCACGGCCGATGAGAGGAACCGAACGTGACGGAAGTCAAGGACCAGGTGGACTTTCCCCGCCTGCTCGATCACCGCCTCGATGGACTCCTGCAGCGCCCGCACGTCCACGTCCTCGAGGATCTTCTCATCCGTGAACGCCACGATCGTGGCATCGTCAGTATATTCAACACTAATTCGCGGCTGAATCGCAGCCATACGAACCTCCCAGAACGACACAACAAAACGGCCAAATCGTACGGAGCCGCGCCGACCCTGTCAAGTATTCTTGGAGCGACCCGTGATTTTTGCGACGCTTTTCTCAGCAGGGGACATCACCAGGCTGCGTTGTTTGACACACCTACCTAGAAATTCTATTTTTTAGCAAGAAAGCTCTTGCGATTGAGAGCAAACAATAGATAATAACACCGATTTTGTGCGACGGCCACGACACCTTCGTGATCCACCGTCGGGCAGCGGAAAAGCAGTCGTGGGGTATTTGGAGAATCCCGAAGTGTGACCTCGGTCAGCCTTGTGTGGCACGCCGCTGGGGTCGCGTACTTTCAACCCGCCCAACGATCTGAAAACGCAACCGTTCGAAAGTGATCGCGCGAACGCGGGTCGCTTCGTGAAGTCAGCGCGCCGAATCGCTAAGGCAGCGCGGTCGCGCCGCCGGGTGGGGTGATCCCAAGCGGCTGCCCTAAGGGCACCTGAACGAATACCTGAATTCCTGCATGCAGGAAAGGAGAAAGCAATGAGAGTCAGCAGGTCCACTGGATATGCGCTGTTAGCCGTTGGCTATATCGCCAAGCACCAGGGCAAAGGCGTCGTACTGTCACAGAATGTTTCCAAGGAGTACGATATCCCGCTGGAATACCTGCTCAAGATCCTGCAGCAGATGGTCCGCGCCAATGTGCTCCGCAGCAAACGGGGGCCGCGCGGCGGTTTCTCCCTGGCCAAGCCGGCCAACAAGATCACCATGCTCGAGATCATCGAGGCCGTCGATGGACCGCTCACGGGTGAACTGAACCTGGCCGAGCAGGCGGGCAACGACAAGTACGCCGGCAAGGCCGAACAGACCTACAACAAGGCCATCTCATCGGCTCGGAACGTCTTTCAGAAGACCAAACTGTCCGCCCTTCTGAACGCCAAATAGACCCACGTTATCCACTCCGGCCGGAGAAAGGGACTGGCAAGGCAGTCTCTTTCTCCCCCGGTGATAGTGAGAGTATGCCGAAAATGCATGTCCGTGAATTCCAGGACCTGATCGCCCGCAAGTACAAGGAGCGGGACATGGAGCGAGGCGTCTCCGGCACGTTCATGTGGTTCATCGAAGAGGTCGGCGAACTGTCAACCGCTCTAGCGACGGGTGACCGGGAGAACATGGAGGAAGAGTTTGCCGATGTGTTCGCCTGGATGTGCACGCTGGCGAACATCACGGACATCGACCTGGAGCAGGCCTGCCGCAAGTACACGGAAGGACGTCACAAGGACGGCTTCAAACCCAAGTAGTTCCCCGATACCCCACTAGCCTTCGGCTTGCTCGCGCCAGGGTAATCCCGATAGCCCGAACGCGAAGATGTGTGTCACGAGCAGCCAGCCCACGCCGAGAACGATGACCCCCGAGATCGGATAGCCCGCGTAGGGTGTCGCAAATTCCCGGATCAGACTGTGGACGATAGCAATCCCCAAGGCCACCGGCGTGACGAAACGAATGCAGTACATCCAGAGTTGCAGCACGACGTAGTTGAACAGTTTGTGACGTGTCCCGCTTAGCCCGAGGTTCGCCACGATGTGGGCCTTGAGCAGGTCCGTGCGATAGAGCCAGCCCACCACGAGCGCCTCGACGATTCCCACCGTGATCAATCCGTACTGATTCAGGAAATGGTCGACAATGTCGAGCCAGAGCAATCCGACGTTCGTCGTGAAGAGCAGAGACCCCAGGAAGCCCAACACACAGATCGTGGTGATCACCTTCTTACGCGACAGAGAGAATTTGTCCAGGACCGCCGCGGTGAAGGCCTCGATGATCGAAATGGTGGACGAGATCCCCGCGATGATCAGTAGAAGGAAGAACAGGAAGCCAAAGGCGCGTCCGCCGGGAAGAATGGAAATCGCCTTGGGATAGGCCACAAATGCCAGTCCGATGCCGTCGCTGACCACTTCGTTGATGTCACAATTCTGACGAGTCGCCATATACCCCAGAATGCTGAAGACGCCGAAGCCGGCGCAAACCTCATAGAAGCTATTGGAGAACCCTACGATCAGGCTGTTCTTGAAGATGTTCGCGTTGCGCGACAGATAGGAGGAATAGGCGATCATGATGCCAAATCCAAGCGACAGCGAGAAGAAGATCTGGCCATACGCCGCAATCCAGACCTTCAAGTCGGTAATCTTGTCGAAATCAGGCGTCACGTAGTGCCGAATACCCTTGCCGGCGCCCTCCAGCGTCAATGCCCAGGCGATAATGGTGACTGTGATCAGGAACAGAATGGGCATCATCACCTTGACGGCGCGTTCGATGCCTTTTTCCACCCCTCCATAGGCAATGGCCCAATTGACCAGCCAGATCAAGCTGACCGCAATGGCGATCGGCCAGCGGAAGCCGGCAAGACTCCAGACCTGATCGCCGGCCGGCGCCTGCTCGGCCTGATCGAAGGGGACCTGCAGGAATTTGGTGAAGAAGAACGCATTGGGATCGTCCCCCCAGGCGTTCGTCAGGGAAAACAGCATGTAGTTGCCACACCAGCCGATGATGACGATGTAGTACATCGAGATGCCGAACAGGACGAACAGCACCGCCCACCAGCCCAACCACTCCCATTTGGGATCGATGTGTCGAAACGCCTTGGGCGCCGAGGCCTCTCTGTGGTGCCCCAGCGCAAATTCGAGCATGAGAATGGGAATACCGGCCGTCAACAAGGCGACGAAGTAGGGGATCAGGAACGCCCCCCCGCCGTTCTCATAGGCGACATAAGGAAAACGCCAGATGTTCCCCAGGCCCACGGCCGAGCCAATGGCCGCCAGGAGAAACCCCAGATTCGTGCCCCACTTGCTTCGCTGTTCCATTATCCGTCACACTCGAATACGCAGCAGGCTATCTTCTGTACCGCGCCGCACCAGTCCGATACCGTGGGCACATGTCACCACCGATCCAACATCCTCACCAAAGGGACAGTGAGGCGCTGGCCATCGAGGGGAACACTCATGCGAGATTCATGTGTCGGCCCCAAAGAGTGAGCCACACCCATCGCAAATCTCCCCTCTCCTCCCGCAAATCGCAAGGTGACGCCCCTAGGCGTCCTCCTGCTCCGAAGTCGCCGGCGGCGCCTCGATCGGCTCAGCCGGTTTGATCTGCTCATGCTCGATGTTCAGCAGTTCCAGAGAATCCCGCTCGATCACGTTGCGGATACTCCCCCGCGGAACGGTCGGCAGTTTCGTATCGGACAGCAGCATGTTGAAACCCAACAATGTCTCGATACAGTCGCCGGCATCGCTCAACGGGAACCCACTGCCAAACAACAACTTATCCATGACACTGCGTTCATGGGCGGCCACCACGATATTGTAGGTCTGCCAGACTTTGCTCGGGCGAATGGTCAGATCCGCATACACGTTCCGGTGCTTGGCGACCATTGAGAGGGTCTGCTCAACGAACGGCACGCCCATGTTCCCGACGATGATCTTCAGGTCGGGATAACTGCGCGCCACCTCATCCAGCAGATAAGGCTGGGTGTATTCCAGGATGGCTTCGGCCCTGAGTGAATGGCTGCCGTTGTGGAAGAAGATCGGCAAGCCCAACTCCTGAACCGCCGCGTAGAACCGCATGGCCTTGCTGTGCGTGGGGTGAAAACCCGACATGGAACAGTATAGAACGAATCCCTTGAGCCCCAGCTTCTCCGTCAAGTGAGCCAGTCGCTTGTCGCTGAAATCGTCCTTGATCGGATTCACAACAGCGAAGCCCACCAGTCGCTCGCCGTGTTGGCCCACATAGCCGGCCAGATTCTCGTTGGTCTTTTCCCGCGTCAGATCCAGCGTGGCAAGGACCACGCAGGCATCCACCGTCTCAGCGGCCGCCAAGTGTTCCGAAATGTCCGTTTCGTCCAGAGATCGAACGTGCGTATGACAATCAACGATCATCAGTTTCGCCCTTCAAACCGCGGCACCCGACCATGCCGGCCGCCATAAAGGCGGTTCATCTTACGCGCACGGACGCCTGTGCGTCAAGAGCAATTATCCCATCAGGGACCGGCTTATCCCCAGTGCGCACCCTGACGCCGACCCCGAGATCGAGGGTGAGCCTCCAGAGACGGCTGCGAAGCTTAGAGAGGTCTGCTGGATCCCTCCCGGCGGCAACTTCCGGCGCAGCATGGGCTTCGCGCCAAGTCGATCCAAGGAGAAACTGCACTAAGGAATGCCCCCGCTCCTACCCAAGAACGATAGCGAAGACGCAGCCCCATCCGCTCTCAGTCCCCCTGCGTCCTCGCCAGTTCCACAGGCCACCCTGGCAAGAGGGTTTTCTGTGACATATAGCGAAACTCGCCGCTCGGATATGGGCGCGAAAAACCGAAATCTCGCATTTTTTCTTTCAGGCAATGACCGGACGAGGCGGACCGGCATCCCTCTGGCCCAGAACTGCCCCTCAGGGTTCACTTCGCCCCTCTCGGGCTGTCGGTACTGCTTGACTCGCAGACAGCGTGTCACTACGATGTCCGTGGAATCATCGGCAGGAATCGGAATGCAACGCGCGGCAATCGAATACTTGGGCCGTTCGAACGTCTCTAGGGATAGACGGGCCCCGAGATTCGGTAGAATCGCCCCAGAACGCTTCGTGACAGGCGTCTCCGGGCCAGGGAGAACATAATGGACTGTCCGGCATGTAGAAATGCGATGATCACACTGGAGTTGGCGGAGGTCGAAATCGACCATTGCGTGGATTGCGGGGGAATCTGGCTCGATGCCGGCGAACTCGAACTGCTCATGGATGATCCGGCGAAGGCCTCCGAACTGCTCAAATCGTTCCAGAACGCCGATGCGTCTATTGAGAAACCACGCAGGTGCCCGATCTGCGACAAGAAAATGGCCAAGATCATTGTCGGATCGGACTCACCCGTCCTGCTGATCGACAAGTGCCGGCGAGGCCATGGCCTCTGGTTTGACCAGGGCGAACTGCAGGATGTGCTCCGGCGCGGGCAACTCGATTCCGACAGCCGCATTCAGACATTGCTGGCCGATATGTTCGGACACAATCGCAAGAACGACGACAAGGAAGCTACCTCATGATTGGACCTCATTCCAGACTCGTCTACGTCGCGACAATCGCAGCCGCCTTGATCTATCAGGGCGCCCCCGCGATCGCCGCCGATTCGCCGGCCCAGCTTTCGCAGGCCTATTCGATTCCAATCGTGGACCTAGCGCGGGATACGCACCGACAGGTTGTCGTGGATCGAGAGGCCGGACAATACCTGGGGCATCCGACCACCGTCCTGCTTGAGGACAACAAGACGATCATCACAGTCTACCCCAAAGGTCACGGCCGGGGCGCCATCGTCATGAAACGAAGCACCGACGCGGGTCTGACCTGGTCCGACCGACTCCCGACGCCGGCCAATTGGTCCACCTCCAAGGAGACGCCGACGATACACCGTGTCGTGGACAAGAGTGGCAAGAAGCGGCTGATCCTGTTCTCGGGGCTCTACCCCATCCGCATGGCCGTCTCCGAAGACGACGGGGCAACCTGGAGTCCTCTGAAACCGATCGGCGATTTCGGGGGTATCGTGGCGATGGGCGCCGTCGAACGGCTGAAGAACGGGGACTACATGGCCCTTTTCCACGACGATGGGCGTTTCTTCCGGGGCTCCGGCCAGCGCGGCAAGTTCCACGTCTACAAGACCCTCTCCCAGGATGGGGGTTTGACTTGGGGCGAGCCAACGGTGATCGCCACGCATGATCAGGCGCACCTGTGCGAACCCGGCGTGATCCGGTCTCCCGATGGACATCAGATGGCGGTGCTGCTGCGCGAGAACAGCCGATGCTTCAACTCGTTCGTCATCTTCTCCGACGACGAGGGAGAGAACTGGAGCAAGCCCCGACAGTTGCCTGCGGCGCTGACGGGTGATCGTCATATTGGCAAGTACGCCCCGGACGGGCGTCTCTTCATCACCTTCAGGGACACCACGCTCATCAGCCCCACGAAGGGCGACTGGGTCGGCTGGGTGGGAACCTACGACGACATCGTTCAGGGCCGAGAGGGCCAGTATCGCATCCGCCTCATGGACAACACCAAGAGCGCCGATTGCGCCTACCCCGGGCTCGAACGCTTGCCCAACGGCACTTTCATCACCACGACCTATGGACACTGGACCAAGGGCGAGCCCCCCTACATTGTCAGCGTTCGTCTGAAACTGTCCGAACTGGATGACCGGGCGGCGAAACTCGCGCCCCAGCTGACCGATCTCTACGTCAGCGGCGACAACGGCTACCACACTTACCGCATCCCCGCCCTGCTGACGACTCACAAAGGCGCTGTCCTGGCGTTCTGCGAAGGGCGCAAAGGCGGCCGGGGCGATTCGGGCAATATCGACATGCTGCTGCGTCGCTCGCTCGACGGGGGCAAGACCTGGAGCAGCCAGCAGGTCGTCTGGGACGACGAAGGCAACACGTGCGGCAATCCCTGTCCGGTCCAGGATCGGGAGACCGGCACGATCTGGCTGCTGATGACCTGGAATCACGGCAAAGACCACGAAAGCCAGATCAAGAAGAACACGAGCCGGGACACCCGCCGCGTGTTTGTCACCCACAGCGACGACGACGGGCTGTCCTGGTCGAAGCCCCGAGAGATCACCGATACCACAAAGCGCCCCCATTGGCGCTGGTACGCGACCGGCCCGGGGATCGGCATCCAGCTCGAGCGCGGGCCCCATGCGGGCCGCCTGGTGGTCCCCTGCGACCACAGCCTCGTGACGCCCGAGGATCCGACCGGGTACAACTCCCATGTGATCTACAGTGACGACCACGGTCGGACCTGGCAACTCGGGGGAGCCATCACACCGGCGGTCAATGAGTGTCAGGTCGTGGAGTTGGCCGACGGGACGCTGATGATGAACATGCGCAACTACGATCGGAGCCAGACCACCCGAGCGGTTGCGACCAGCCCCGATGGAGGAATGACCTGGTCGAAGGTGCGCCACGACCCCGTGCTGGTCGAGCCGATCTGCCAGGCGAGCTTTCTGCGCTATACGCTTGCACCGGGAGACGACCGCAATCGACTGTTGTTCTCCAACCCGGGTCATGGTGAATCCGGCAAACGGCGCGACATGACGGTGCGCGTCAGCTACGATGAGGGTCAGACCTGGCCCATCCAGCGTCTGATCTGGCCCGGCCCGACCGCCTACTCCTCGCTGGCCGTCCTCCCCGACGGGCAGATCGCATGCTTCTTCGAGGGCGGCCGGAAGAGTCCTTACGAACGCATCATCCTGGCGCGATTCAGTCGACAATGGCTGACCAACGCGCGGGGAGAACCCTAGAATCGAAACGAACCGCTATACAAACTGAACTGTTGAAACCCATTCAAGATAGAAGGGAGAACCCATGGCTGGAGTATTGATTGCACTTGGCGTCATATTGGGCCTGTTCGTCTTGCTGGCACTCTTCGTGATCGGCATGTACAACAGCCTCGTCCGTCTGCGCAACCAGGTGGACAACGCATGGTCGCAGATCGACGTCCAACTCAAACGCCGTCACGACCTGATCCCCAACCTTGTCGAGACCGCCAAAGGCTACATGAAGCACGAGCGCGAGACTTTCGAGGCCATCACGGAAGCCCGCAGCAAGGCCATGGGCGCTCAGAACGTCTCAGACGTCTCCAAAGCCGAAGGACACCTGGCCGACGCGTTGAGCAAGTTCATGCTGGTGGTCGAGAACTACCCGGACCTCAAGGCGAACCAGAACTTCCTGTCGCTGCAGGAAGAACTGAGCAGCACAGAGAACAAGATCGCCTTCGCCCGACAGAGCTACAACGACCAGGTCCTGTTCTTCAACAACAAGACGCAGATGTTCCCGTCGAATGTCATCGCCGGGATGTTCGGCTTCACCAAGCGGGACTTCTTCGAGGTCGAGACGGCCGCCGAGCGCGAAGCGCCCAAGGTCAACTTCTCATGAACAGAACCATGAAAGGCCCCGCCCCAGCGGCGCGTTGGGCCGGGGCTCCGGGGCGATTGCCCTGGCAATCGTGAGCGGATAGTGCGCAGGTGAACGGAAAGTCCGACAATGTGGGAACTGATTAGAGCAAACAAACGCAATTCGATCTTCTTGATGGCCCTGATGGCAACTGTCATGCTGCTCGTCGGCGCCGTGATCGGGCTGGCGGTCTTCGGTCCCGACGGGGCCTTCTTCGGGCTCCTCATCGGGACCGTCATCTGGGTCGTGCTCGCACTGATCAGCTTCTCCTCGGGCGACCAGATCCTCCTGGCGGCCAGCCGAGCCAAGCCGGTCACGCACGATGTCCATCCCCAGTTGTTCAACGTCGTCGAGGAGATGAAGATCGCCGCCGGGCTGCCCGCCATGCCAAAGATCTACATCATCAACGACGCGGCGCCCAACGCCTTCGCCACGGGGCGGAACCCCAAGTCTGCATCGGTTGCCGTCACGGCGGGCCTGCTCGGCCGACTCAACCGCGACGAATTGCAGGGCGTCATCGCGCATGAGATTAGCCATATCCTCCACCGCGACATCTTGTACGTTACGCTGGCCGGCATCATGCTGGGGAGCATTACGTTGATGTCGCAAGTCTTTTTGCGGGGGGTGTTCTGGAGTTCGATGGGCTCGCGACGCCGCTACTCAAGCGGCAACCAAGGGGGCGGTCAGGCGCAGATCATCATGCTCGTCGTCGCTATCCTGGTCGCCATTCTGGCCCCCATCATGGCGTACCTACTCTACTTCGCCCTCTCGCGGAAGCGTGAATACCTCGCCGACGCGGGCGCCGCCCGCCTGACGCGCTATCCTGAGGGCCTGGCCAGCGCCCTGGAGAAGATCGCCAACGATCCGGCGCCCCAACTGGGCGCGGCCAACAGCGTGACGGCGCCAATGTACATCGCCAACCCACTCAAGAAGGAGGGCGCGCGTCAACTGTCCGATTTGACCAGCACCCATCCTCCCATCTCCGAGCGCGTCCGCATCCTGCGCAACATGTCTCAAGGCGCTTCGCTGAAGGACTACTCGCTCGCCTATGCCAACGTAACGCACTCCAAGGGCGTCGTCCCGGCCGCCGCCTTGCGCAAGGAGGATGTGCCGCTCCGCGAGATCCAGGCTCAGCCGACGAAGGAGGAGAAGGTTCAGCAGCAATTGCATCAGGTGGGTGACATCATGCGCAAGGTCAACGGTTTCGTTTTCCTGACGTGCGTTTGCGGCCTAAAACTGAAAGTCCCGCCCAACTTCAAGAGCAACGCCGTCAAGTGCCCCCGTTGCAGCCACCGGCTTGAACTGCCCGCCCAGCCCCAGAGGCAAAGCGGCTAGTATTCCCCGCCCCATCAACAAGAATCATCAAGCAGGTCAGCTCACCAAAGAACGCCATCGAGATAGCCGGGCGGTCGGCTCTACGGGCGTGTACCCACCGCTCCCGCCCCGCGTGACCAGGCTGTGTTCGCCCTGATCAACTCGGACGAACGTTTGTCGCCTGAGGCCCTTTTCTGCCCTCGCCGACCTGGAACTCGACCGCCTGTCCCTCTTCGAGTGACTTGAATCCGTCCACCTCAATGCTCGAGAAGTGCACGAACAAATCCTCGCCGCCATCGTCCGGCGTAATGAAGCCGAATCCCTTCTTGACATCGAACCACTTGACCTTGCCTGTGCTCACGGTACGACTCCTTCGTTCCTCTGCCCAATGCTCGTACGACAGGATGATCTCATCAGGGTCATGGCTATGGAGGGGCTAAGCGCATGCCTTGTTGAAACCAAAAAAATCCTACATCTGCTGTATGGGGCCGTCAATGGGATTCCAGAACCGGATGCCCGGCGCCTGCGAGAACGCCCCCGCGCCAACAGGCAGAGCGAATTCCCAGTCGTTTTTGCTTGCATCGACGCGCCCCCGTCGGTAGAGAAGGAGGATGCGGTGACGTCCGGAGCCGACCTCATCGCCGCGCGATCGGGATTCGCCAGAAGGCGGATCCGAACACGCAGCAAATCGGCGGCCTCCAGGCTTCAAGGAGATGCAAGACCACAATCTATCTGTGTGAAAGGGATTGATAATGATGAAGATCGGGATCATTGGCGCCGGATTCATGGCGGCCTTCCACGAAAAAGCCCTGCGGTCCGTGCGGAACGTGGAACTGGAAGGATTCTACACGCCCCGCGGCAACGACGAACTGGCTCAGGTGGCCCGCAAGAACAAGCTGGGCAATGCCAAGATGTACAAGAGCGTCGTGGAGCTGACCAAGGCGGTGGATGTCGTCTGCGTCGTCGCGCCTAATTTCGCCCGACTCGACACCATGCGTGAGATCGCCAAGGGCGTCGAGGGCGGCGCCAAGCTCAAGGGCATCATCGTCGAGAAGCCTCTGGCGCGCAACCTCAAAGAGGCCGACACGCTCGTCCGCATCGCCAAGGCGCTGAACGTCCCGACGGCGTATTTTGAGAACCAACTGCACATGCCCTCGGTCGTACAGAGTCGTCTGCAACTGGCCGACGTCGAAAAGGCGATGGGACCGGCCCACCTGGCCCGCAGCGCCGAAGAGCACGCCGGGCCGCACAAGCCCTGGTTCTGGGACCCCACGACCCAGGGCGGCGGTGTCTGTTGCGATACCGGATGTCACAGCATCGCCTGCGGTATGTACATGCTCACCCCGATGGGCAAGCCCGTGGACTTCCTCAAGCCCGTCTCCGTCAGCGCGACCATGTCGCTGCTCAAGTGGGGAAGCAAGCCCTGGATCGACGAACTCAAAGAGCGCGGCGTCGATTACGCGGCCAAGCCGGCCGAGGATTACTCGATCGTCACGCTCCAATTGAAGAACCCCGAAACGGGCCAGCGCAGCATCGTGCAAGCGACCAACTCGTGGATCTACGACGCCCCCGGGCTACGCCTGTTCATGGAGACGTTCGGGCCGGGATACTCCTACACCGTCAACTCCCTGCAGTCTCCGGCCGGCTTGTTCATCAGCGACACAGCCGCCGCGGCGGTGACCGACAGCGAACTGGCCCTGGAGAAGTCGCAGGCCAGTCGCGGCGCCCTGGTTCTGCAGCCGAACGAAACGGATCTCTACGGCTACATCGCCGAGTGGATCGACGCCCTGGACGCGTTCGAGCAAGGCAAAGACGCCCTGCTCAATCTCGAGTACGGCAAGCTGATCACCATGCTCATCATGTCGGCGTACATGTCGCACGAGAAGGGCAAGACCATCGATCTGACCGATCCGAGCGTCCTGACCGAACTCGAGGACTACGTGCCGTTGATTCAGCAAGGCAAAGGCAACGAAGTGCTCTAGAGCCGATTATATTCAGCAATTGATGAGGTGCGGCGATGGGCCGGTCCACACGAAGGCAGTTTCTCAGACACATCGGTCTGGCGGGCGCCGGACTGTTGACCGGCCCAGGCCGATTGCTCGGCGCAGGGCAGTCGGCAGATCAGGGGGCGCGCCCCAACATCCTCTGGATCACCAGCGAGGACAATAGCCCGCTGCTTGGCTGCTATGGCGACAAGCTCGCAAAGACCCCCAATCTGGATCGCTTGGCGGCGCAGGGATTGCGTTACCGCAATGCATTCGCCAACGCGCCGGTCTGCTCGGCCGCCCGGTCGACGTTGATCACTGGGATGCACGCCTGCTCGCTGGGCATCCA
>JANQFY010000149.1 GCA_028277585.1 Sedimentisphaerales bacterium | reverse complement strand
GCCAAACCGCCGGTTCCCAGGAACCAGATCAGTACGAGGTTCAGAACGACGTTGACGCACACCGCCAGGATCGCGCTGCGGCACGGCGTCCGGGGGTCCTGCATCGAATAGAACGCCCGTGTCGTGAGCTGCTGCATGAAGTAGCCCGATAAACCCAGCGAATAGAACATCAGCGTCAGCGCCACGCTAGGCGTATCGGCGCTGGTGAATCGGCCCTGCTCGAAGATCGCCGAGACCAGCGGCCTGGCGACCAGGAACATCCCGGCCGTGGCGGGCACCGCCACAAAGATCGCACCGCGAATGCCGCGCGAAACCGTCCTGGTCAGCGCGGCCAGGTCCCCCCGGGCGACATCCGCGCTCATGACCGGGAAGATCGCGGTCGCCAGCGAGATGCCCAGCACGCCGAGCGGAAACTGATAGAGCCGTTGCGAGTAGAAAAGGCTCGAAACCGCCCCGGCCCAGACCGGGTAGGCAATCGGATAACCGAGCAGGGAGAAGTACTCGCCCTTGGCTTCCGAACCGCTGAAGAGCTTGGCGATCACATCGTCGGCCAGCGTGTTGATCTGCGTCACCGTCAGGCCCAGCACCATCGGCGCCATCAGCAGAATGACCCGGCGGAAGGGTTCGGCATTCGTGTGCCAGCCCAGGGTCAGCTTGAAGCCGATCCGCTTGAGCGTCGCCAGTTGGAGCCCCATTTGCAGCAAGCCCGCCACCAGGACGCCGACCGCGACGAAGCCCACCTGCTCCTCGGGCAGCCAGCGCAGTCCCCAGCCACTGAACCACAGCGAGCTGATGATCACGACGTTCAAGACGACCGGCGCTAGCGCCGGCGCGGCGAAATGGCGATGGGACTGCAGAATCCCCGCCATGGCGGCCACGGCGCAGATCAGCACCATGTAGGGGAGCATCACGCCGGCCAGCACGAGCATCAGTTCCGTCTCAGGCAAGGGGCCCGCTAGCCAGCAGTACAGGACCAGCGCCGCGACCGCGACCGCCACGACGCTGCTGAGCAGGACGAACAGGACGGTGACCACCGTACCGGCCAGACGCCGAGCCCCGGCCGGATCGTCGTTCAGTTGCTCGATATAGACGGGGATGAACGATGAAGACAGCGCCCCTTCTCCGAAGATGCGCCGTGAGAGGTTCGGGATCTTGAAGGCGATGACCCAGATATCCATGAGCCCACTGCGGCCCAGGAAGAAGGCGAACGTCATATCGCGAATCATGCCCAGCACGCGGCTGAACGTCGTGAGCATGGCTATCTGTCGAAACCCCTTAACCAAACGCGTCCTCCCTGAAGCCTGGAATCAGATCCCGGCCTGCATGTTGACTCGGTACCTCGGGGCGACCGTGAAGGGGCGCCCCCGGCCCACATTGTTCAGCAGACCGACCGCCATCATATTGACCAGCAGACTCGAACCGCCGTAGCTGACGAACGGCAACGTCAATCCGGTAATCGGCATCAGACCGAGCGTCATACCGACGTTGGTCACGACCTCTACGACGAACATCGCCGCGATGCCAACCGCCAGCAGTCGACCAAACGGATCGGTGTTGTGCGCCGCGATCTCCAGACTGCACGCCACCAACAACACATAGAGCAGTAGAAAACCGAGACAGCCCAGGAAGCCCCATTGGTGGGCGACGACCGAGAAGATGAAGTCGTTGTGCCGCTCGGGAAGAAAGCCGTATTTCACGAAGGGTCCGCGCCCGTAGCCCTGCCCCGCCATCCCGCCGGAAGCCACCGCCCATTTGGAGCGAATGATGTGATACCCCCATTCGTTGCGCCAGCGTCGCTCCGTCAGCTTGTCGCCAACCAACAGTTGGCCCAGCGCGGGGCTGTTCTCAGCCTTGTCGCGAATCCACTCGCTCTGGAGCACGACACTGCTGATCCGGATACGTTGATAGGGGCGCAGCATGAGCCAGAGGGCGGGGCTGACCAGAATCGCCAGGGACATGACCAGCAGCAAATGCCTTAGCCGCGCCCCGGCGATGAACAGCATCGTGAAGAAGACGGGCATCATCAGCATGACCGTTCCCAGATCGGGTTCGAGCAGGATCAGCACCATGGGCAGCAGCGTCACGGCGAACGGGCCGAGCAGCGACCGAAATCGGCGATAGTTGCTCTTGTAGCGCAGGTACCAGGCCATCGCGAGGATATAGCCCACCTTGCAGAACTCCGACGGCTGAATGGCGGGCAACGAATAGGAGCCCACTTTTAACACGATCCAGCGGTACGAGCCGTTTCGCTCGGGGACGAAGGGCAACGAAACGTACTTGCCCACCAAAACGATCACCAGAAGAACGAGGATCACCCCGTAAATCCAGTGGCTGATCGCTCCCAAACGACGGTAATCGAGCACATTAACCGCCGCGAAGCCCAGGAGCCCCACGAATGCGAAGGCCAACTGCTTTTTCCAGTACCCTGTCAAGCCGGCGGCATCGCTGGCCGGACTGCTCTCGGCGGGATGCCCGACCGCGTAGATCGTGAGAATCCCTATCGCCAGCAGAGCGAGCATACAGGCCAACAGACATATCCGAACGGGTAAAAGCCGCCCACTTAAGAAATTACGCATATCATCAGCATACCAAAGCAGTCGCGTCGCGTATAGACGCGGCCGGGTCAAACGACCGAAAGGCTCTCTGAACCACCCTCATTGACGGGTCAGATCGGGATCGCACCGCCCTTTCGGGTGATGCCCACCTTGGATTCTTCGTATCACAGGCGGCTTTTTGATGATTTTTTCCGAATTCTGAAACACGCCCATCATGATGACGACCTTTGGGAGGAAACGAATCGATGAATTCGCTCGATTTTGCCCCGTGTGGCATGGGCTTAACAGCGGGTTCTGACCGCCCCGGCCCAGTCCGGAAAAGAGTCGATTTCGGCCTTTTGACCTTGATTTGGGTGCCGTTTTCTGGTAATCTACGGGTGTACTTTGCTGTCCACGAAATGGGTGTCAGTGACTCGGCATGGAACTCTAGCAGACGGCGGAAACGGAGGAGAACAGGACGAGCGGGATACGAAAGCTAATGTACCCCGTGTATCGAACCGTCCTTGAGCCTCTCCAACCTCCGCAGATCGTTCCAGAGAGTTTCTATTGAACACCGATTTCATAGGGACGATAGAAGAAGAGAAGAGAAGAGAAGAGAAAAGAGGCAACCGAAAACCAAGATGACCGGGGGCGCACCTCCGGGAAGAAGAGAAGAGAAAGGAAGGTTTGGTCATGAAGAGACTATCTCTGGTGCTCGCACTGTTTCTGCTCGCCACTCCGGCGTTGGCGGCCGTGCGAATCGTCGTCGAGACCGACGGGACTCTGGCGGCCATCAAGTACGAGACGGACGGGGAGAAGGTCCGAGCCTTTGCCCTGGACATCCTCACCGATGCCGGCACCATCGACGGCATCACCGACTTCATCCGTGGTGAGAGCACAGCCGAGGCCCCCGGCTACGGTATCTTCCCTGCTAATTTCGCGCGGTACATCAACGTCGACGTCGACACCGGTGAGGTCGAAGCCTGGAACGTGGACGACTACAACCCCGTCGCCGATCCTTGCGATCCCGGCGCCCTGGGCGGCCTGGGCACCGATGGCATCACGATCGAGATGGGCGCCCTGTACTATCCGACCGATGACAACTCGCCCAACGCACCGGGCAACAGCGGCACGCTGTGCAAGCTGGTCCTCAGCGAAGAAGCCAATCTGACCGTCACGCTCAACGAGGCCCGCGGCGGCATCGTCCTGACCGACCCGACCGTGGCGGCCTCGGTGGACCTGGGCCAGGCGGCCGACGTTCCCGTCGGAGGCGGCGCGGACCTGCTGGCCCCGAGCCATCCCGACTACGCCGAATGGGTGGCGGTCGGCAAGCCCGTCTGTTGGGCTTACCCGCGTCAGTGTCACGGTGACGCCGACGGCCTGAAGGAAGGCGATGTTCAGACGGGCCTGTCCTATGTCGGTCCGACCGATCTGGATATCCTGACCGCCGCCTGGCAGGTCAAGGAACCGCCGTTCGGTCCGGGGATCGCCTCGATCGAGAACGGCATCTGCGCCGACTTCGCCCGCGACCAGGAAGGCGACGCCACGGGCGGCTTCTACCGCGTCGGTACGACCGACCTGAATATCCTGGTGGCCAACTGGCTGGTCAAGGAAGCCCCTCAGGGCCCGGGCATTCCGGCCGATTGCGGCGGCTCGCTGGCCCCGTAAAGACAGTCAACATCTTTGCATCATTCAACCTTGCAGAGGGCGGATCGAACGATCCGCCCTTTTCCTTTGCGCTTGTCAGCATCGAACCGATGCGATAGGTTCGAGCAGTTTCGATTCACTCAGTAAGGAAGGATCCGATGCGGCACGTCGCGGTACTGTCACTCGCTCTGGCGGGGTTCGTCGTTCTCTCCGGCTGTGAAGGTGCTTCTCGGGCCAAGTCGAGCGCGGTAAGCGTACTCGTCGAGGGCAATGCGACCTTCCCCAGCGCCCTGGCTGGACGCTGGAAGGCCGATCGCGATGGATGGGAATTCGTGATCGATGCGGATGGACGCATCCAGTCGGCGGTTCTGAGCCTCGGGCGCGTGCGCGTCACACCGGGGCAAGAAACTACGCTCCCAACGCGCGGTGGAGGCGAGAGCCTCTTCGAACCGGGGCAGTGGACCGTCCACTACGCACCGCAGACCGAGCAACTCACCATCGTGATCGCCATGGAACACATCCGCGTTGATATGGGCGGGACCATCCTCGAGGGCAAGAGCACGGACACCTTTGCCGGCGCTGTCTCTCCAGCCGACGGCGTTTGGCAGGTCCAGTGGACCGCGTTCAGCGACTACACGGCCCAGACCCCGGATGGAACAACGATGGATCTATCGACTAACCGCACCTATGGAGAGACCAAGGCACTGACGTTTCAGAAGGTGCCCCCCGAAACCGAGAACTAGCGTCGCCGTTTGACCCGCTCGTACTCGAGGAATTCGACGTACTGGCTCATCTCGACCGCTGCCTTGCGATCCTCCTTCTTCAGCAGTTCGACCAGCCGACGGGCCGCGACGATCGCCTCGTCGTAGCGACGCTGCAGTTCCAAAGCCTTGGCGAGCTTCCGATAGTACGCCGGGTTCTCAGGCGCCAGTTCCACCGCCTTCTCAAGGGCATCCGAAGCCCCTTTGAGGTCCCCCATGATGGCCAACGCATCGCCCAGCCATTCCCAGACGACCACGGAGCCCGGATTCTTCCGAATGTCGACGCGGAACCACTTCACCGCTTCGGCCAGGTGCTCGCGCCCTTCCGCCGGCCGGTCCATGCGGCGCAGCAGAACGCCTAGATTCATGTGAACCGGGGCGATCGCCGTTTGTTCCAGCCCGGACTCGGTCTGATAGACAATGGCTTTGCGAAAGGCCGAAACCGCCCCTTCGAGATCCTTCTGTTCAACCCGCATGAAGCCAATGGCGCTGCAGGCTCTGATCGTCAGCGAGGGATTCAGTTCCATCGCCTCCCGATACCTCGCAATACTGCGACCGACACGCCCCGCCGCGCGAAGCCGCACCGCTTCCCGGAAATAGCGCCGCGCCAATCGTTCAACCGCACCCTGTTGCACCACGGGCGTCAGCAAGTTCTCAACCGGTGCATGGTCGTCGGTCAACACGCGGCGTTCGGCCTTGTCCTGCAAGTACGCTATCTCCGTTTCGTCGAGACACCAGAACGGCGCGTGCTCGCTGTATTCGCTCAGCATCTCCGCCGGCTCCAACCGCGTTGCCGTCGCAACGACCACGAACGTATCGGGCAGGGATGTCAAGCGCACCCGGTTGCCAACAACATAAACGTGCGGGAACGTTTGCTCCAGCGTATGCACAACGGCGCCCAGCATTCGACCGCTCTCGTAGGTGTCGATCACGTTGACCAGATAGACGCCCTTCTCGTTGAGCAACTGCGCGATCTGATCGTGGAATTCCCTGGTGAGCAGATGGACGGGCAGAGAATAGTCGCCGATCGCGTCCCCGTAGATGAAATCGTACCGCCCTGCAACCGATTCGGATCCGTCGCGCCGCAGGAGTTGAGCGATATGACCCCGGGCGTCGAGGTTCACCGTTTCGATGGCGCTGTTCTGCTCCAGCCCAAACGCCTCCTGCGCCGCCTGGGTCACCCCGGGATCCACCTCGATCACCTCGACGGCGCTGCCGGGCCACTGAGCCTGAAGATACTGCGGAAACGCATAGCCCCCGCCGCCAATGACCATCATGCGAGCTGGAGACCTGGAGTTCTGCAGGCCAACCCCATGCGTCAGGGCCGCGTAGATCTTGGTGTAGAAGCACTGCAAGTTCGTCACATCACCCATGACCATCTCACTGTGCTTGAACTGGTCCTCCCAGAATGTGCGTTGATCGGGCCGCTCGGACACGCGCCGGACGGCGACGCGACCGTACGAAGTCTCGTCCTCGTAGACAACGGTCGGGTCCTCAGGCGCCCTCAGCCCAGCGCCCACGCCGGCCTCCTGAGCCCAATCGGCCGGCGCCATGCCGATCGTCGCCAGCGCCCCGAACAGCAGCGCCCAGAGGTGGAGCGCCAGACAACTGACCCAGTAGAGCAGGGCCATCGCCAACAGCGCCGCTCCGACCGCCCAGATGACGATGATGCAGCCGAACTGGGGGATGAGGAAGAAGCCGGTGAGAAACGTCCCGGCCAGAGCGCCGGCCGCGGCCCACGCGTAGATCGCTCCAACCGTGCGGCCGGGAGCAAGGCCTCGATCCAGCGCCCCTTTCACCGCGACAGGGCTGATCGTCCCCAACAGCATCGACGGCGCCGCCAGGACCAGTGCGACGTGCACGAAGACATGGGCGGGCCAGGGAAGTCGCCAGAGCCAGGCCCAGTCGCCGACGATGTTGTTCCAGACAACGATGGCAACGCAGGCGGCTGAGGAGAGCCCGAAGAAAACCGCCAGGGCGCGGCGCGGGTGATACCGATCCGCCAGACGCCCGCCCAGGTACGCCCCGACAGCCAGTCCGCCCAGAACAGTGCCGAGTATTGAGGTCCAGGTGTAGAGCGACGAGCCCAGGTCTTGCGCCACCAGGCGCGATGCGACCAGTTCCAGGATCATGATGCAACCGCCGGCAAAGAAGACGGTCACGCTGGGAACGAGCATGCATAGAGCGTCCCTGAGCTTGCTCATCGTTCGTGGTCCTCAGTATTGGAAAAAACCGAAGTATAGCAGAGGCCGGCCCGATCAACAAGACAGCGCCACAAAAGGCGAACCGAAACAGCGCTCGCTATGCCGCGACATCCAGGATAATCCGACGGTAGCTGCGCAGGCTCGGCGTCCCATCGTCAGTGACCTCGAGGATTACGTGGATGGTCTTGCCTTGGGCGTTCTCCGGAACCGTGATCCGGCTCGGCGTATTATCGGGCGATTGCACCTCGACCGATCCCTGATACGTGCCGGCTTCCGGATAGACAAACCAGCGACAGGTCAACGCGTCGCCGTCGGGATCGTAGCTCTGCGACGCGTCGAGAGAGACGGTCTGTCCGGGCTCGACCTTCAGGTGCGCCACCGCCTTACTTCGATCGCCTCGGAAGGCCGCTACCGGATTGTGGTTCGCCTGTCCATAGAGGTCGGCGACGCACCAATCCATCCGCGCGGCGAAGTCATGCTGGTAGTCCTCGCGCCAGCGCCAGATGGTCGCTTGCGCCGAGGTATACGTGACGCCGTTCTCGGCGACCACGGTGTCCTGCCCCCCTTCCACATTGGTCCAGATCGGTCGCGTCTCGGCGTACGACTGATACAGTACGTAGCGTCCGCCCCACCCGCCGTAGGCCGGGCTCGTCCGACTGCCCAATCCATTGCTGATCAACCCGATAAACGAGGGCGTGTCGCCTTCCATGATGTATTCAAGCTCGGGGTACAGCGCCCCCAACGGCCCGTGCCCCTCGATCACGTTGGCCCGCAGCCAGGGATTGTCGACGAGTTCGAACTTGTGCATGGGGCCGTTCTTGTAGCGGCGATCGCCCGAGATGCCGGTCCAGGTCGCCTTGTAGTACTCGCGGTAGTCCACCGTGCTGGGCGTGACGATATAGAACAGCTTGGGGAACGTGATCCGCAGCCATCGACCTGAATCGTCCTGATCGGAAATAGTGTAGACGCGCAGCTTGGCGACAAACGCATCCGACTCGGCCTGACTCCGCATGTTCCTCACATCCCATAACGCCTGCGCGAGGCAGTTGGCGCCGCCCCAGACGCTGATCCATACGGGACGCTCGTCCGAGCGATCCACGACGTCGATGATATGGCGCGAGCCCTCGGAACTCTTACCAAGCCCGACGCCTCTCATGCCAAACTCGGCCAAGCCCGACTTGGTGACACTATGGAGGTGCTCGACCGTCGGGTACCCCGGCGCATGCTTGAGAAGGTTGGCTCGTACCTGCCCGAACGCGTCGACGCGTTCTCGAATCTTCTCGGGTCGAACCTTGTCGCGCAGCCAGACAGAAGTCGTGGCGATCAAGCCCTCGACGTCATACTCGTTGGAGTAGACCAGGAATCGCACCATCGACTCTTCGTCGTCGGGTTCGTTGGTGATGTCGGTGAGCACAATCACGCGCGGCTTGTCCAGGTGCTCGAAGCGCACCTGGCCCCGCGCTGCACGTGGATGTCCCGTTGTGACAACGGCCCACAGCATAGCGATAATGAAGATGCGTCTGGGCGATTCGGTTCGTCTCATCTCCGGCTCCTTGCCTGATGTCATTGGGTTTGGATGGGCAAATTGTCGAAACCGTTCTACCACGTCGCGCGTCGAAAGACAATGGGGCGGCGCAACAGGTCCGATAGGAACGCCCCGCCGGCCGCCTGCGAACCACCCCCATGAAACGGGCCGCAAAAAGCGACAGCGCGATCAGGTTAGCAGTTGAACTCTCGCATTGTTTGGCGGATGATAGACGCGTCTTGAGAATGTGCCCGGAAACGGATTGACAGGTATTCTATGAAACAGCAAAACGAAATGGTCAAGCCCTTCAGCCTGCTGACGGACCACGACATCTATCTGTTCAAAGAGGGGAACCACTTTCGCCTCTATGAAAAACTCGGCGCCCACGTCGTCGAGGTCGACGGTGTCAAAGGGACCTTCTTCGCCGTCTGGGCGCCGAACGCCGCGCGCGTCTCGGTAGTCGGGGACTTCAATGAATGGAACCCAACCGCGCATCCCATGGCGATGCGAACGGATGACTCGGGCATCTGGGAGGCCTTCATCCCCGCGATCGGCAAAGGGACGATCTACAAGTACCACATCGTCTCGCGCCACAACAACTACGTCGTCGACAAGGGCGATCCATTCGCGTTCTTCTGGGAACTGCCCCCGAACACCGCGTCGGTTGTCTGGGACCTCGACTACCGCTGGGACGACAAGGCCTGGCTGGGCAGGCAACAGGAACACAACGCCCTGAACGCGCCCTACAGCATCTACGAAGTCCACCTGGGCTCCTGGCGTCGCGACCCGAACGAGCCCGGCCGCAAGCTCAGCTACCGGGAACTGGCGCCCATGCTGTCGCAGTACGTCAAGGACATGGGGTTCACGCACGTCGAGTTCCTGCCCCTGATGGAGCACCCTTTCTATCCCTCATGGGGCTATCAAACCGGCGGCTACTTCGCCCCGACCCGTCGCTACGGCTGCTGTCAGGACCTGATGTACCTGATCGACTACCTGCACCAGAACGATATCGGCGTCATCATGGACTGGGTCCCGTCGCACTTCCCGACTGATGAGTACGCGTTGGGCTACTTCGACGGGACACACCTGTACGAGCATGCCGATCCGCGTCAGGGTTTCCATCCGGACTGGAAGAGCGCCATCTACAACTATGGACGCAACGAGGTCCGTTCATACCTGATCAGCAGCGCCATGTTCTGGCTCGAACGCTACCACATCGACGCCCTGCGTGTCGACGCGGTCGCCTCCATGCTCTATCTGGACTACTCGCGTGAGGAAGGCGAATGGATCGCCAACGCTCACGGCGGACGGGAGAACATCGACGCGATCACCTTCCTGCGCCGCTTCAATGAGATGGTCTACCGGGATTTCCCTCACACGCAAACAATGGCCGAGGAATCCACCTCCTGGCCCATGGTAACGCGCCCCACCGAAACGGGCGGTCTCGGATTCGGCATGAAATGGAACATGGGGTGGATGCACGACAGGCTCGAGTACTTCAGCATGGACTCGATCTTCCGGAAGTACCATCAGGACAAGCTGAGCTTCTCGATCTGGTAC
>JANQFY010000138.1 GCA_028277585.1 Sedimentisphaerales bacterium | reverse complement strand
TAGTGCTGGGCCATCTTCAGGCCACGCAGGAAGAAGCGACGCTGGGCGGTGCGCATCCACTGAACGCCCGTCGACCAGGCCAGATCGTATTCGTTGTTGCCCGCACAGCCTCCGCCGAAGTGCCAGTCCCCATAGTGGTTCCAGCCGTAGCTTCGCGTCGCGTCGGTAGCCGCGACCATGCGAGCGTACGAGCGGTCGTAGAGGTCGTCGTACTTGTCCCAGATGCCTTTGGTGCGCGGATAGAGAGGTCGGCCCAGAACGCCCGTGCTGCATAGATAGGCGGGCGGCGCCTGGGGCAGAAGAGGTTCGGTCAACCACGCACTGCGTCGCGCCGCAGCATCGGCACTCTCGGGCGCCCCGTAGGACAGATAGATCTCGCTTCGGCTTGTCTGCCCGGCTCGAAAGATGTAACTGCCCCGATCGAACCAGGCGTAGCGGTTCGCAAAGATCGCGCGACTTGCTTCGTCCTCATACAGGTTGGGCGGCAAAGAGGGCAAGAACTGCGCTTCGATGGCAGTTTCTGTAACGTGCAAGCCGCTGGGGTAGGTCTGCCAGAAGTCCGGCACGACGAGGCTCAAGCGAGAGGATTCGTTCTGGGCGGTCAGCCGGCCCACGGCCCGCGTCCCCTCCTTTCTTCGATTGCCCCTGGTCAACACGAAGTGGTTGTCGTTGTCCTGCAGCAGAGACACGGCGCCGTCGCGCACGGAGACCATGTCAGTCTCCTGTCCCAGCGAAACAGCCAGCGGTTTCATCGCCCCGGTGGGCAGGCGCAGAGCCAGCGAGCTGAGTTGACGGAAGTCGGGCTTCTCCTGGTTGTTGGAGATCGACACGGACAGTCCCACGGTGGGTTGCCCTTTCCACAGGCGCAGGCGCAGCACATACGACCAGCCGCTTGGCTTGTCCCCTCGCAGGAAGTCACCCGTCCATTTCAACACCGTCCTACAGGGGCCGTTCGTCTCGATCGTGAAGCTGCCCGGCTTCGGCGCTGAACCGACGAGTGGTCCCAACTCGGGCGTCTCGGCGACCAGGACAGCGTCGCGGCCCAGCATCTCCGGCTTGTTCTGCATGGCCAGGTCCGCAAAGACCCCTGGGGTGCTCTTAGGTATCCGCAAGGACAAACGATCTGTTTGCACCGTCCAGCCGTTGGGCGTCTCTTCGATCCGGCCCAATGGCGACGGGGCCGGCCCGGCTTGCGCCCAGCCGGGCTGCGTTTTCAGCTGATAGCGCGTCGTCGTCCCGAGGACAGTGTCGGCCGGGAAGGTCAGGGTCACCCACTTGAGGCTGCCGTCCTCCCAGCGACAGGTGGGCTCGATCTGCAGCGGCACGGCGTCGCCGGCGTCATTGAAGAGACGCAGATCATCCGGCCGGGCCAGCGCGCCTTGGGCGAAGGGCATGCCGATCGTGGCGGGCCACGCCCTGCGATTCGCGCCCGTCGGCTCGGCGATGGTCAGGGGTATCGTCAGCTGCTTCGTTGCGCTCGGCACAGGCGCTGCGGCCCGAAAATGGAAGGGCGCCGACGTCAGTTCGTTGCCCCGATACTCGGTCACGATCCGCCCCTCGTACGGGCGCGTTGGATCGAGATTCGTCAGTCGGATGCGGTGGTTGCGTCCAACGTAAGACACCGCCTCACTGTGCTGATCAGCGCCGTAGAGGACGCGTCCGGTCGGCGCTACACCCGAGGTGGTCCAGCAGATGTCTATGGTTCCCGGCTTGGGCGACCAGGAGGTGACATTCTCGATCGCTGGGATCGGCGGCGCAATCACCTGTTTGGCGAACAGAAGCGAGTAGATTCGGTAATAGCCCACGTGACTGCGGCACGTGTACTTCAGCACGTCTCCGCGCTTCAACGTCACGGGCTCCTGAAACGAGAACAGCCCCTTGCCGCCGCTTTCGGATGCCACGGCCGTGCCGAGGGCCTTGCCGTTGACGCTGACTTCCAGGCGTTCCGTGCCGTCGGGATCATCTACGAGGATCACGGCCAGATAGTAGTCGCCCGTGCGGGGCATGACGTAGGAGAAGGAATGGCCGGGCAGCTCCCCACGGACGCGATCGCCCTCGTCCACGAACCCGTTCCAGTTCGTGGTCGTCTTGGCTGAGACAATGAAGCCGTCCCATTGTTGCGTCACCATCCTCTCCAGTCCGGTCCAGACCGGATAGCGCTCGACGGGGATCTCCGCCCCGAGTCGGGCGCAGAAAGACATCAACAGAAACAGCACCACCTTGTCACTACGAGAATCCGCAATACGCATGTGAGCGCTTCCTTTCCGATTCGGGTCGCTATCGCGTTACCTTCCCCGCACAAGAGGCCGGCTGTATGCCTTTGCGATGGGCCAGCCAACCGCACCAGGATAGGAGCGAGCCGTGACGTTGTCAATGCTGTCGGTCTCTGTCTCTGGGGCGGCCGGGCCCGACAAGACCGGTCTACTCCAATGCCGACCAGTCTGGGAGCGGGTCAAGGCTGGTGACGGGGTCGGGGCGGGCGCCTGGAGGAGTGAGCAACACGGCCGTGCGTCGAGATTGGTTGGGGGATAATGTCACTTCGAAGCCGATCAGGCGGGTCCCTGGGTTGGGGGCGTCGTAGTCGGCTTTGGGCTCGGTCGAATAGGTCTTGAGCTTTGCCTTCGCGTCGCCCAGAATGGTCAGGCGCATGGTCTTCCCCTTCTGCCTGAGCAACGCTTGCGTGTCGCTCTCGATGACTACGTCGGCGGGTGTGACCATCGCCCAGCGCACCTGGGCGGGTTGGTCCGTTGCCTTCATCTCATCCTGGATCAGAATCTGGCCGGAGGGCAACAGGGCGGCCCCGCGCAGGACCTGAGCCAGCTGCCCCTCATAGACTGTTGTCATATCGAAGACGACGTGGGGGAACTCCTGACGATCCGAATAGCGAACGATCGGCGCATGCCCCTTGACGCGCTGATGCTTGCCGTCGACGACGAGTGTGTTGTGCGCGAGATTGTTGTAGCGGAAGATCGTCCAGCGTTCGGCGTCCTGGCTGCGACCCCAGAGGTTCATGCCACGTGACTCGATCTTATGATAGCTCTCGGCGCCCAGATCGACGGCCCAGCGCAGCCCCGCCGCGTCGATAACGAAGGAGCCGACGTCCATGTGCCCATGCGAGACGCCGGGGGAGCCGCCTTTGATGGCGAGATAGGTCGCGTCGGGATCGGTCCAGGAGGTGCGGAACATCGCGACGCCGTTGGTGCTGCGTCCGCGCCAGGAAAGCTCCCGCGGAACGGCCGGTTCGCCCCGACCCCAGAGCAACGCCAGGGGAGCCAGGCGGCTCTGGACCAGAGACGCCGGGTCCTGTTGCATGGCCTTCCTCCAGACCTGATACTGACGCCAGGCAAGATCGGGCCGATGGTAGCGCTGCGCGAACCAGAAGACGGCGGGGACAAACCCTCCTTTCGAGCCACTGTCGGGGTAGTTGAAGTACAGTCCAGTCGGGCCGGTGACGTGCAGGTAGTATTCCGCACTCCGGGCGAAGCCCGGCGCCTCGGAGAGTCCGAAGTCGGTTCCCAGGACGGACTCCAACGCCGCCAGCAGCAGGACGTTGTAGCTGGTCCCATAGACCCAGTAGCCCGGTCCTTCAGGATAGGCGCCGTCCGGTTCATAATGCGTCATAGCGGCTTGGACGCCATTGACGGCGCGGTGCGTGAGTTCACGGGCCAGTTGGGGTTCGTCCTCCAGGAGGGCCAGCACGCCCAGCGTGATGCCCCCGTTGCACACTTGGTTCCAGTTGTTCTGCCCCCGCACCCAGCCGTGCTTACGCAGGGCCGGTTCGATGCCTTTCCGGCGAATAGCCTGGCGGATTGCGTCACGGCTTGCCTGTGACAAGTCGGTATAGAGCCAGTCATAGCCAATCGCCAGGGCGGTGGTCATTTCCGCCACGTCGAGGAAGTGGCTCGGGTTCCAATCCGAGAAACCCGCGGCCGCAAGCATCTCCTTTTCGGCTCGCTTGAGATAGACCGGATTGCCACTGAAACGGTAGGCGGTGCTCAGGTGGATCACCCGATCGAGGCAGCGTCGCGAAACGCCCAGCAGGCGTCGTCCCGTCTTGACGCGCTGGACCGGTTCCTGGCGAATGACCGCGTCGGCTTTGCCCTGAACAGCCTGGTAGAAGCCCTGCAAGCGAGGATTGGATTCGAGCCGGGTCTTGATCCGGGCCAAGTGTTCGTCCGTCATGAACAGCCGCGGATGGTTCGGGACCGGTCGATCGAAAGCCGCGTCAACCTCGGCTTGCGGGATCGTACGCAGCCCCGACGCTGCGCCGGCTAGCGAGGCGGCCAGTAGGATAACAATGACAAAGGAACTTGTACGTTGCATGGCAATCTCCTCAGTTAGCGGGTTGGCGACCTACTCCTGAGCACGCATTCTATCGAACCGACCGGCATCTGCCCAGGAAAACGCTGTCGGGAGGGTTTGCTACAGAGTTCGTAAAATGGCTAAAGAAATACGCAAAAGAGCATTGTTGGGCCGCGGGCGATTTGAGAAGATAGAGCATTCAAACCGCAGAGTTCATAGGAGGTTCGCAATGGAGTTGGCAAGGCGTAGGTACCAGCGGAAGAGATCGGCCGGGGCGTTTACCCTCATCGAATTGCTCGTGGTGATCGCCATCATCGCTTTGTTGATGGGGATTCTGATGCCCGCGTTACAGCGCGCCCGGGAGCAGTCGCGTAAGGTCGCCTGCGCCAACAACCTCAAGCAGATCGGGCTGAGCCTGCACATGTACGCGAACGAGAATGACGGGAAGTTGCCTCTCAATCGCAGTGGATGGTGGCTGTGGGACATTGCGTACAGTACTTCGGACTTCATTCTCGGCAGCGGGGGCAGTCGCGATACATTCTATTGCCCTTCGGACCTGTCTAAGAACGCCGACATGTCGATCGTGTGGCAGTTTGGCCAGGACCCGGATTACGGGGCGTCGGTCGAGTCGGTCGATGAATCCAGTGTTGATCGCCACGGCACCTACCGCGTCACGAGCTATTTCTGGTTGATGGATACACAGGCCGGTCGGCCTGCGTCGCCGCTGTACGAACCGGCGACGCCGCGGAAGCGCTGGGCCAAGAACCTCAACGACAAGGGCGCCGGCGAGATTGAACTGGTCCTCGACGCCACGCTTAGCACGGAGCGGGAACGGAACGGCAACTTCGTCGAGGTCGCCGGCGGGCTCTTTGCCCGTCACCAGATCTACGATCGGACGAACCATCTGCGGCAGGGCAGCAATCCGGATGGTGGCAATGTCGTCTTTCTGGACGGCCATCAGGAATGGCGCAACTTTTCCGAGATGGAATACCGTTACTCGCCCAACTCAGGTGGCGGGCCGCCGTATCATTGGTGGTAGACGTCAGGAGTCGCTCGGTCAGTTGTTTTCCAGCACATTGACAGCGGGCGTCCATTTCTTTCGCCAGGCGGGGTAGTCATCGGTCAGCAACCGCGCCGGAGCGTAGCCGAGCCAACTGTAGCCGTTGCGGCGTTCGTAGGAGATCTCAGCCAGCGTCGCACGGGGGATGCCGTCGCGGCTGCAGAAGATCGGCTTGTTCGTGCCGATCTCATAGAACCGCGCCCATATTGGCGGCGCGGTCGCGTCGTCAACCACCACCTTGTCCCACCCCTTAGGAGTCCCCGGCGCTTCTCGCCGAACGACGCGGATGCCTTCGAGCTTGGCCTCATCGAACCAGGTTACGGCGGCCTGGATTGCCTGGATGATCTCGGGGCTTGGTTGCTCGATACCCATGAGGAAGCGGACCACGCCTACCGATTCTGAGCCGCTGATCGAGGGCAGTTCGTAGCTGCGGGCCTTGGCCGGCGCCAGGGTCTTCTCGTCGTGTTGAGCGCACCAGGCGGTCTTCTTGCCGTTAACGACGATTTGGCACTTGAGAAGGCACGGGATTGCTCTGTCGATGGCGCGGGCCGCTCGATGGCGCATCTCGTCACTGACGAACGCGAACTCCGGCTTGCCCCGCACGATGTCGCGTAGCGTGCTCATCACGCCGATCATGGCGCCGTCGTTGAAAGTGATGTAGCGCGAATACCCTTGAGTCCTCGGATAGTATTGCGGCCACCCTCCGGTATCGTATTGAGCTTTCAGAATGAACTCGATCCCCTTGAGCGCCGCCTGCCGGTAGCGCTCGTCCGATGTCTCGCGATAAACCCGCGCGAGATGGCGAACCTCTGAGTGCGTCGCGCCATTGTCAAACGTGGTGTCGTCGCAGTGCTGCTGGGCCTGCAACCGTGCCCGGACCTCGTCTGTCAGTGCCTGGTCCTTGTCATAGTTTTTGGGCCAACCGCCGTTGGAACGCTGATAGAGCAACATGATCTCGGCAAAGCGCACCGTTTCGCTCGACGCTGCGGCGTGGGCTACCGGGGACAGCAGCAGTGTTGTGAGAACCATTCTGGCTGCGAGTTGTCTGGCGTTACATCTCACCGATCGCACCTTCCTTTCCATCTCGGCTCTGCAGGTTCAGTTTGTTCTAGGCATGCGCTCGGCATTGTACCTTCTTCGAGAGCAGGATTCACGCCGAATTGAAAACAGCGCGCACCCCCACACAGCCTGGAGGAGGGAGGGGAATTGCGACTGTGTGGGGCGGTTAAGTACCAATCCTAACGGGTAATGGCGGAGAATTCGGGCAGGCAGCCTGAGAACTGCAGAAGCTAAAGGCGGGCACCGTCTCCGTCATTTTCATCACCCATCGGAAGAAGAGTCCATTCTTCCGCAACGGTGCCCACAGCCCTTCCTTGAGCGAATGGTACCTATTGTAGGGCCAAGTCGCTCTGTGTCAATTAGGACAATTGCGTATATTGTGTCGTTAATTCCGATGATGCGTTTTCTGGGAGCGACACCCCCGGCAACCCACCGGGCGATTTCGACGCCCTCGCTGGCAGGCGTCTGCCCTTGATCTTCCCCGAGTGGTGGGGTACGATGTCGCGCCATGTTGACTCTGATCAACGCCAATCGAATGCGTCCGCCCATTGCGCCGATCGGGTTGGAATACGTTGCCGGGGCGGCGCAGCAACAGGGAATCGAAGTCGACGTTTTGGACCTGGGGCTTTGTGAGACACCCCACGCGGTGCTGGAAGCTCACTTCGCTCAACACGATCCCACGCTGATCGGGCTGTCCTTCCGCAACGTCGATGACTGCTTCTGGCCCAGCGCGCAGTGGTTTGTGCCCGAGTTGGCGGATCTCGTGCAGCGATTGCGGCGCCTCAGTGACGCACCGATCGTCCTGGGCGGTGTAGGATTCTCCATCTTCGCCCAGCGGATCGTGGAGCATACAGGCGCCGATTTCGGCATCCACGGCGATGGCGAGGACGCGACCACGGCGCTGTATCGACAGTTACAGGGCGGCCGTGCTTTCGAACAGGTCGACGGTCTGCTCTGGCGCCGAGGCGGGCGGCTGATCTGCAATCGACCGGCTTGGCCGAACGAGTTGTCGCTATCTGCGCAACGCCACACGGTGGACAACGCCACGTACTTTCGGCGCGGAGGGCAATGCGGCTTCGAGACCAAACGGGGCTGCGACCGGCGATGTCTCTACTGCGCGGATCCGCTGTCAAAAGGGCACACGCCGCGTCTGCGCTCACCTGCTGAGGTCGCAGACGAGGTGGAATCGCTGCTTGCCCAGGGCGTCAATGTGTTGCATACGTGTGACGCCGAGTTCAACATCCCCGGCCATCATGCGCTGGCGATTTGCGAGGAGTTCATCCGGCGGCGCCTGGGCGAGCGCGTGCGCTGGTACGCCTACCTGGCGGTTACGCCCTTCGACAGGGAACTGGCCGGCGCCATGCAGCGGGCCGGCTGTGTGGGCATCAACTTCACGGGGGATGCAGCGAGCACGCCTATGCTCGAGATGTACCGTCAACCCCACCGGGCGGACGACCTGCAGCGAGTGGTACGCCTCTGTCGCGACCATGGGATCAAAGTGATGATCGATCTGCTGTTGGGCGGGCCGGGTGAGACTCCCCAGACGGCAGCGACGACGATCGAGTTCATCAAGCGAATCGATCCGGACTGCGCCGGTGCTTCGCTGGGAATTCGCATCTACCCGGGCACCGCGATGGTCGAGGCCGTGCAGAGCGAGGGACCTTTGGAGAGCAATCCCGCCATTCGCCGCAAGTACGAGGGCCCCTACGATTTCTTCAAGCCGACATTCTATATCGCCCGGGGACTGGGCCCGGAACCGGCGGGGCTGGTCAAAGACCTGATCGCGGGCGATCCGCGTTTTTTCGAGCCCACGGCCGAGACACCCGAGGCCGACGCGACCGATCACAATTACAGCGACAACAGCGAATTGACTGAGGCGATCGCCAACGGCGCTCGCGGCGCTTATTGGGATATCCTTCACCAACTCCGTAGCGTTTGATGAGGTTGGGTGGACGCAGCCCGTGTAAACGTAGCAACGAGATAAGACTGGAGAGCAAGCATGAGTGACGACATTTCTCACGATTTGACAGACCCGCAGTACCTCAGACGTGCCATGAAGGCTTTCAAGAAGCGCCTGAAGGTGATGCGTCTGGACGATGAGTCCAGCCTGGGGGGCGGTCCCTTCAGCAAGGGACTTGATTCTGACATCGTAGCCATTCAGCCGCCCAATCAGTACCCGCGCGAGGTCTGGGACAAGCTCGTGGAGATGGGCCGATTGCGACGCGTTGAAGGTGGGTTGTATGAGTTGATCCGCACGCCTTAGGCACGCTGAGCCCCGTAGCATCGCGCGTTTCTGGGACCTGATCCTGTGGGGTGATAGCCGGATGGGGAGATCATCGACGATGGGGACGCGCCGCTGGCCAATCTTGCGCCAAATCCTGTGGGAACAGTAAAGTTTCGCAAAACGGCGACCGATACAGTCAGAAGGCCAGCGGACATCGCCAGCGGGGGGGCGACACCGACTGGAGCAAGGTAAGCTGTGTGCGGCGTCGTCGTCGCGGGAGGAAGCCATGGAGAATATCGCAATCTCACGGTCCCAGGCGGATGAGGCGGACCGGTCCAGCATGTACACGTGTCTGGTGGAGGCCGCGAAGGGATTGGCGGTCGAGCATGTCATGAGCAGAAGTGTTTTGACCATCGGCTCGAGCGACACCATTCAGGCCGCCGCGCAGGTCATGTCGGAAAACCACTTGTCCTGCCTGCCGGTTGTCGACGGCGATCGACTCAAGGGCATTCTCACCCAGCGTGACACCCTTAAGGAGATCACGGGAAGAGACGGGGCGCCGCCCGCGCATGTGGCTGACCGTATGGAATTGGATGTTCGCACGATCTGTACAGAGACCTCGATTCTGGACGCCAGTCGGATCATGGAAGCCGCGGGGATCAAGTGGCTGCCCGTACTCTCGGGCGAACGGTTGGTCGGCGTGGTGACCCAGAGCGACGCGACCCGCGCCATCACGTCTCTGGTCCAGATTACCCGTATGACAGCAGTGATGAACGCGGATGTCACGGCCGTTGATGCGGAGACCACCGTGCGGGAGGCGACGCGTGTCATGCTCGATGAGGGCATCTCCTGTGTCGTTGCAGTGCATCATCACAAAGTCGTAGGCATCCTGACAGAAAAGGACATCGTCAAGCGCATTGCGGTCTCCGGGCAAGACGCCAGCGCCTTGCTGGTCGCCGATGTTATGTCTTTCCCGGTGGTTTCCGTGGAGCCGACTGACTGCGTGTTCAGCGTTTGTCGGCTGATGGACCACCGCCACATCCACCGCGTGCTGGTCATGGAGGGTGACCGTGTCTGTGGGATCGTGACCCTAACGGACATCCTTCGCGCCCTGAAGGCCGCCCTGATGCAGGCCGAGATGGTCGGCATGGATCAGTGATTGCGCAGAAATCGAGGCCGGATGCTGCGGATTGCTTGTAGGTCGACATCGCTGACCGTGTTGTCGACGTAGCGACCGTCGGGGGGAGCGGGGACAACAGGTCGCGGGTGGTCTCACCGCCTCGGAAGTATTGAAGGACCACAGTCTTATTAGTACAGACCTGCGTCAACCAGCCACGCCCCGATCGGTCAAATTGCTGTCGACTTCCTGCGCATCCGGAGCTCATCATTCCGATTCCCCGCGTTTTCTGAAACGTTGTCCGGCGCCCAACGGCGGCGCAGTCTCTGATGTACTGCTTCTCTGCCGCAAGAGAATTGACGTCAGGGAAAGGCATCGGATAAAGTGCATGGGTTGAGCCTGACGGAACAATCAGTGCGGAGATATCGAACAGAAAGGAGTCGGCACATGAAGATGCTGCGTTGGATGCTCGCTGTATGTGTAGCGCTGGCGGTCGTCGCAATGGTGAATGATCTGGTGACGGCGCGGGGCGAGGACGCGCTGGCAGAGGAAACGAAACTCCCAGGCGCGCGAGCCGTGATCGAGGCGATTGACTATCCGAGCCTCCAGGCCGCCTTCGATGCGCTTCCGGCCTCCGGCGGGGCGGTTCGCATTCCGCCGGGCGTCTTTGAAATCAGCGAACCGCTACGGGTGTGTGTCTCGGATGTGCTCATCGAAGGGGCAGGCACCGCCACGCATATCAAGAATGTCAATACGCAGGGAGCCAGTGCATTGACTCTCCAGCACTCCGGCGGCGGTGAGAATCGTCAGGCCGAACTGTGGCGCATGCGCATCGCCAATCTGCGACTGACAGGCAATCCCAAGAGCGGCCATGGCATTGAGGCTCGCCGCATCAACGAGATCTTCATCGAAGGGGTAACCGTCAGCTATCATGGAGGCGACGGGATTCACCTGCACTTTTGCTATGAAGACCCGCGCATCTGCGATACGCTGATGACCTACAACAAGAAGACGGGGCTGCACCTGACTGGCTGTCACGATATCGTCGTCGCGAGCAATCAGTTTGAGGAGAATAATGACGCCCTCCGCTGCATCGATGGGTACAACCTGTGCATGACGGGGAACAACCTGGACGACCACTTGCGCCACGGCGTTGTGATCGAGAATACGTACGGTTCAGTGCTCGCGGGCAACATGATTGAGGAGTGCAACGGTACGGCGATCGTCTTGGATCGCGACTGTTACGGGATCGCACTGACCGCCAACGTGATCGCCCATAACACGGCAGGGGGCATTGATTTGCGTGATGCGCACGGGTGCAGTGTCAGTGCCAACACGTTCACGATCGTCAAGAAGAACGCCCTGCGAATCGGGCCGGATAGCGGGCGCATTATGGTCTGTGGGAACAACTTCTCCGACAGCTACATTGGAGGCGAGCAGGTCCGTCGTGCTGAGAACGATCGCGAGGCGTCCGGGTTGGTCTTGGCCGGTACGACCGATGTGGCGGTTGTCGGCAATCTGTTCTCATCGGTAGGCCCCAAGGCGCTGGCTGTTGAGGGCGAACCAAGCGAGCGCGTATTGTTCAGTGACAACCTGTTGCGAGATGCCACCAGCGAGCACATCCGTTTGAAACGGGCGCTCGTGGAGAGCAATCTGGAGGACTAGGACTAGCTGGAGCGAGTGGCCTTTAGTTCGTCGCGGCCACTGACTCCATGCCGCTGCGCAGCATATCCAGGGCCTTGCCAGCCACTTCCTGGACGCGGTGGGGCGTCTCAGGCAGTTCCGGACGCAGGACGAAGGGATAGATCTCTCCGGAATTGGAAAGATGCAGGGACAGGGGTTCTTGCCGCTCGTGGGCCTCGCTGAAGAGCCTTCGGACTTCGTCGAGGAGCGGCTCGAGTTCGGTGCAGGCGTAATAGTCGGCCATCATGCGTTCCTTTCTCATTGATCTCACGCACTCCTCCGAAGCCGTGAGAGCCTTATCGACGCGATCGGAAGGCCTGTTTAGTATTTTCTTGGGATCGACCCAGAAAAGTCCGGGCTGCGGCGGTCGGGCCTGGAAGGCGCACGGGGGGACTAGTAAAGAGTGAAATTGGGCCCGGTTCCGAGCGGAATGGTGTCGGCGGGCTTCTTCCCCTTCGTGTTGCGATAGATGTAGACGGCCTGCGGTGTCGCGATCATCAAGTCCGCGATTCCGTCTCCGGTCATGTCGCCGATGGGCAGGCTCTTCTCGTAGCTGCCCTTGACGTTGGCTGGTTCGGCGCCGGGGGTTGTGAGGGTCGCGATGCGCCGCCCCCGATGGTCGTAGATGCCCCCGGTATGGGCGACGATGATTTCATCCAGGCCGTCCCCCGTCCAGTCCAGCAAGCCGTGATGGCGACTGTAGTTCGTCACGAGCGAGCCGACAACACGACCCTTCTCGTCCAAAACACAGATCGGGCTCGCGCCGTAGGGCTGATGATCGACATCGACCAAGATCTGCGGACCCGACAGCCCCGGGATGACGCGGCCAATGTCGATCGATTCATAGTGACGGCCCGCCAGTTCCCACAGGAGCTTGCCGTTGCCGTCGATCAGCGCGACGTTATTGGCGCCGCAACAGGTCAGCGCGATCCGGAAGGCCTCAGGCGTAGCGCCGCGCTGCATCACGCGGGCGCAGTCGAGATGCCCCCGTTTCTGATCGACCTTCTCGGATTGGAAGACCCAGCGGACCGAGCCATCCGAATTAAGCATGGCGTAGCCGGCCATGATCTCATCCTTGCCGTCACCGTCCAGATCGATCGGGCGCGGCTGGTGCGCCGTGCGGTAGCCGCCGGGATCGGTCACGGTCCAGTGCATCGTCCCCTTGGTGTTGTAGGCCCAGATGCGATGGTAGCGATCCTTGACCAGGAAGTCATTGGCTCGGGCGCCGCCGGTGAGATTGCAGAAGACCAGGCAATCCGTGGCGTCGGTGGTGATTGCGATTCGTTGGAGTTGCTTGCCCGTCGCGCCGTCAAGTGCAACCACGGCGCCCTTCGTGCAGAGGACGACATCGTTGCGTCCGTCACCGTTCCAGTCGTGGATTTGGCAGGCGACGTCATGGTGCCAGACCTTGCGACCCACATCAGGATCGCCCCAGCGCCACATCACCGCGCCGTCGAGCCGCTGGGCGACCGCCGTGCTGGTGAAGTGGACGTCACCCTGATTGACGTTCTCGCAGCTGACAATCTCAACGGCCCCATCATTGTCCAGATCGCCCGCGACCACCCATTGCCCGCCATAGGTTGGATCGAGCCGAACAATGCGCCAGGGATCGATGACGGGAACGCTCTCCAGCGGTGTGTCCTCGTCACAGGTATCGAACCGCAAGGCATCCGTCTCGTCTGCTCGGGCTGGGCCGCTCAGAAGGAAGAGACAGACCAGAGTGACAATCGCAATCAGATTCGCACGTTGGAGTTTCATATCGCATCTACCTCACAATCGGGGCCATTGCATTGATCGATCCTATCGCGCCGGCGTGCCGGTTACAAGGGACTAGATGGCCCTTGTGGGCCCAAGGAAAGGGCAAGCGAAGATGCGCCGGGAGAACCTCGACGCCAGGATCCAGAGAAGCGTATGCCGCTGGTTCAGGGTGTCTTATCGGCATTCTGGCGCAGGAGCAAGAGGGCTTTTTTGAGGAGGTCCCTGTCTGGCTCCCGGGATTCGTCCGCCAGTTTCTGAATGGCGGGAAGGCTGTCGTGACTGCCCATCTTCGCCAGACAGAAGGCCGCCCAGACTGCATCGGAGCACTCATCGGCGTAGACCGGTTCGCTGTCAGGGAGATCGATCTTCCGGCCGTACCGGGGCCTCACTTCCGGCCGTGTCCATTGCGGATCGGTCGGACGGGCGAGCACACCGCGCAGCAACGCCGCTGCCCAAGCACTGTCCATTTCGCTCAGAGACACCATGGCTATCTTCCGGCTGCCCGCGTGGGGATGCTGCAGAGCCCGTTGCACCAACGGAGGCAAGATGCGCTCCCGATCGGACGTCTCCAGATTCCGCCAGCCCTGCTCTCCGATGAACCAGCGAGCGGCTCCGCTCATGCCTTCTTCATCCTGCATCACCGCCATCGCGACTTCTGCAAGCTCGGGGCCTTTGTAACGGGGGAGAAGCCGCATGGCAATGACAGCCTCGCTTTCCCAATAGCTGCTCCACGCTTCGTCGTGCCTGACCCCGAGGAATCTCAAATACCGTTCTATGCTCGTCCGTGTGTCCTTCTCGTATTTTTGGAACACCTCGGCCGCTGATTTCAATTGCTTCTCCGCACGCACGCGCGTTTCCTCGCGCGGACTACTGCTTTGCCAGGCCTTTCGTCTGGCCGCAGTAGCAGCGGCAAGCGTTTGTTTCCCGGCCAACTCGGCATATCGCTTCTCTACCCGCTGCTCCTCTGCTCGGTATTTCCGTTCCTGTTCCCTCGCTTGGCGGGGCCCGTCCACCCCATGTTGTGATAGCCAGGAAATGAGGAGGTTCCGGCTGGCAGCGGTCAATTGCCCGTCCCCGGCCCACTTACCGCTCGCCCATCGCAGACGCTCGCCATGGTGATAGCCGATCATCGCCAGCAGTCGATCGCCGGCGTAGAACTCGAAGGTCGGGTCGCCGCAACACAGGCAGACTCCGCCGCTGCGCCATCCGTCGATGTCGATGGCCTTGAGGAAGCGTTCAATCTCCTGGGGATTGGTGATTTCCGCCAGTGTCTTCTCTTCCTCAATCCGTCGACAGCAAGTGCCGCCGGTACGTATTCGCAGTCTCGTTGTTCCCCAGAGCGCCGTTCGCAATGAGGTTGTCCAGTGGTAAGAGAGCGCAGCATGTGTCGCGAAGATCAGACCTACGATGACAAGTGGGATCGCTACGGAGACAATCGTCTTCTTCTTCATGTCAGCGCATGTCCAGCCCTATGGTCGCCGCACAATGTCCACAGCCTCCGTGCGGAGGTCTCAAGTGCATTGTAGCTTCTGTGACGCAGTGGATCAACTATAGCGACGCGCACTTCTGCCGACTGACCACCAGAATGGAGACTCGGGGTCGACAAGCTCAACTGCGGTGCGGTTGCTCCGAGGCTAGATCCCTGCGCCAAGCACGAACACGGATCGGTTGGGAGACAGTTCCAGTTCGAGCCGGGTGATCTGGGCGTCGCCTTCTTCGACGTGCGTATACGTTGCGGCCGTCGTATTTCCGGTGTGGGGGTCCCAGGTTTCCAGTTCGAGCTGCCCTCGCAAGCGCACGCCGGTCTCGATCGCTGCCGCGCCGAGATTGGCGAAGAGATACACGTGCCTGTCATCTGCAACCTTGTGGATGTAGCGTAGGACACGCTCGTCCTCGAATTCCACGTCGTACACGCCGTGTGCGACATCCAGGGCGTTGCGCAGCGTCGCGGCTTCGAGGGTCTTCAGGCGAAGGGCGATGCCTCCGTTATCGTTTCGGGTTGTCTCGGCTCCGAACAGGGTTTCGATGGTGCGGGTGACGTCCTGGTCGTGTCCGAATTCGGCGGACTTCTCGGGCAAATGGCCCGTCGCGATGACCTTGCCCCCGGCGTCGTAGAACGCCTTGATCTTCTTAAGGCTACTCCAGGGAATTGTCTTATGGCCGGGCAGGAGGAGGACCTTGAACCGTTCGGGGTGGAATTTGTTCTGGAGGACCAATTCGCCATCCTGTATCGTACATCGCTCGTCCAGCACTTCGGGATGGAGGAACGCATAGTCGCGTCCGATCTCCGTACTTAGATGCTCGCCGACATCGACGTAGTCCGCTTCCGAGATTTCGACCCCTCCTTTGTAGTGGCCCAGCGGTCCGTCGAGATGGTGACCGCCCTGGAGTGTGGCGATCGGGTACAGCACCGCGATGTCGCAGACGTGCCGATCGTCGTTCTGCAGCATGAGGTTGAGCCGGGCGAGATACGTGTTGAACTCGGCGAGCCTTTCGCCGTAGATCGGACTGCGGTACGACAACTCCGGCTTGAACGTCACGCGCCTGTCGTCGTACCAGA
>JANQFY010000124.1 GCA_028277585.1 Sedimentisphaerales bacterium | reverse complement strand
ACTGGTCCATCACATTGATGACTGTGTGAGGGCCGATCGTCTCGACCAGGAAATCGACGATCTCGATCGTGCCGGCGAGGTCTTCGGGCAGCACAAGGTGCCGCACGAGCAGACCTCGGCGGGCCAGACCCTGGTCAATCTGCAGGCCGCCGACTTGACGATGCATTTCTTTGACGGCCGCGAAGTTGGTCTGTGGATAATCGCGCGCCGCCGAGAGTTCGCCCGCCGTTTCCGCATTGCTGTACTTCATGTCCGGCATGTAGATATCGATCAGGCCTTCGAGGCGCCTCAGCGTTTCAACCGAATCGTAGCCTCCGGTGTTGTAGACGGTGGGGATTGTCAGCCCCTTGCCCCGCGCGATTTCAATGGCGCCGGCGATTGCGGCTGCCACGTGGGTCGGCGTGACGAAGTTGATGTTGCTGCAGCCGATTCGCTGTAGTTCGAGCATCGCCTCCGCCAAGGTGTCAAGGCTGACCGCACGGCCCAGCCGCTGGCGGCTGATGTCATAGTTCTGGCAGAACACGCAACCCAGATTGCAGCCCGCGAAGAAGACCGTGCCCGACCCGCCCACGCCGACCAGGACGCTCTCCTCCCCGAAGTGAGGGCCCACGGAGCTGATCAGAGGCGACTCACCGACGCCGCAGAACCCGATTTGCCCCTTGCTACGGTATACACCACAGCTTCGGGGACAAAGCGTGCAGGGATCCATCATGTCCCAGAGGGCTCGGACGTTGTCGTTGAATCGGTCTAGACCGTCCATGTCAAGACTCACTCGGGTAACAGTTCGGGGGTGACGATCCAGGCGAGTTGCCACCGATTGTCTTCCGTGCGGCCGAGGCTGAGGACGCCGGCATTGGCGAACGCAACGACCGGCGGCGATTCGCTGCCGGTCAAGAGCAGCGTTGTGAGCCTGCTGACGAACGGCATATGTCCGACGATCATGATATCGCCCGTCGCGTTGGCCAGTTCGTCCCGCAACGGCGCGACGTTGTCGTTCGGCGCCAGGCCCATCCGGGCCACCGGCCCATTTGCGACTCTCAACGCGTCGGCGTAGACCGCCGCCGTCTGCTCGGCGCGGAGCTTGTCGCTGTGCCAGAGCTGGTCGATCTTCAGGTCGAGCGGCCGCAGAAAACGTACGATCCTCTCGGCTTCGGCGTGCCCTTCGGAACTCAAGGGCCGCTCGGCGTCCTCGGCCTTTGGCATGGCCTTGGCGTGCTGAACGAGGTAGAGCTTCATTGTTCTGTTCCTCAAGAGCGAGTCGATGGAGGTCCTTTCGCCCCGAGTATAGCAGAAACACGTGGCGAACGGATGGGGTAGTTTCTTCGCGGTCTTGCACGTGTACGAGTCTCTCTGGAGATTCCACGACACGCTGGTATGACAAATGGACGGTCAAGTGTGTGCGGGATGTGCGATTCTCGGGTATGATGTTCCTCTTGACGTTCTAACTGGATGATGTCAGACGCGATGTAGAGAGTCTCCGCGAGGTTGGTTGTTGACTGAACGCGAACCGATTGTTGTGATGGACCGTCAGACGGGTGAGCCGTTCGAGGAGGCGGTCCTGGGGGAGAAGTGGATACGCTGGGCGTATCAGGATGCGCGGTCGGGATTCCTGGCGCGTCTGCTCTTTCGCAGTTCGTTCGTCAGCAGATTGATGGGGATGTGGTACGACTCGGGTCTTTCGCGAGGCAAGATCGACGCGGTGATCGCCGAACTCGGTATCGACGCCGGCGAGTTCGCCCAGCCCCAGGAGAGCTACCGGACGTTCAACGAGTTCTTTGCCCGACATCTGAAGTCTGAGGCACGCCCGTTTGAGCCGGATCCCCAGTCATTGGTCTGCCCGGCCGACGGTCGCGCGCTCGTGTTCCCTGAGCTCGATGAGGATGCGTTCGTGCCGGTCAAGGGCCATCCGTTCACGATTCGCAAGATCCTCCCGGACGCGGCGGATCGCTTCATCAATGGATCGCTGGCGATTGTCCGTCTCTGCCCGGCCGACTACCATCGCTACCATTTCCCCTGTGCGGGCCAGATCACGGAATGCCGGGACATCGCCGGGGCGCTGCACTCGGTGAACCCGATTGCGCTGGCCAGCGGGGCCGATGTCTTTGGCGAGAATAAGCGCAGCGTGACCCTGATCGAGACGGAGCACTTCGGAACGATGGGGTTCGTGGAGGTCGGCGCATTCGGCGTGGGCAGTATCGTGAACACGTGCTGTTCGGGGCGCGTTGAGAAGATGCAGGAGAAGGGCTACTTCAAGTTCGGCGGCTCGACCGTCATACTCGTCTTCGAGCCGGGCCGAGTACGCTTCTGCGATGATCTGGTGGCGAACAGCAACGCCGGGATGGAGACGCTGGTGAAAGTAGGTCAGCCGCTTGCGGCGGTGCGTGCCAATTAGAGTGCGGAGATTGAGACCATTCAATCCAAGGAGAGCATGTCATGCGGAAGACGACGTTGGCAGGTCTATTGTGCTTGGTAGTGTCCGTGGAATGTGCAGCGGCGCCGCTGGTGCTTGGCGAGATGGAGTCCTGGAAGATCGTCATCGGTCCGACGGCGACGGCCTGCGAGTCCTACGCCGCCAGTGAGTTCAAGAGCCTGTTCAAGGGATTGACCGGTATTGACTTGCCCATCGTGAAGACGGCTTCGGTCGATGGGCAAGCGGTGCTGATTGGCCCGGACCCGGCGAGAGCCTGCGGCTTGCGCTTGGATGGGGGGAAACTGGGGGAAGAGGGCTTCCACTTGGACATCTCTCCGCAGCGGGTAGCGATCTTCGGGGCGAGCCCCCGGGGCACGCTCTACGGCGTGTACGAGTTCTTCGAAGAACTCTGCGGCGTGCGCTACCTGACGCGCGACCACACCTTCTATCCCAAGAACGGGAGAGACATCACGATCCAGTCGCGCCGGTATACCTATGTTCCTCCCTATGCGTTTCGCTGGTCCTATTACGGCGAAACGAATCGCAATCCCGCCTTCGCCGCGCGGCTGCGCACCAATACGGTGGCAGGTGACGACAAGTATGGCGGAATCACGGGCTACAAACTGGTGATGCACAACGTCGCCTACCTGGTGCCGCCGGCGACCTACGGCAAGGAGCACCCGGAGTACTACGCACTGGTGAACGGGCGGCGGACGCTGGAGATGCATGGCGGCGGACCGCAATTGTGTATGACGAATCCGGACGTGCTGGAGATCGTTGTCCAGGCCACACTCGACGCCATAGAGAAGAATCCAGGCGTCAAGAGTTTCAACGTCGCGCACATGGACAATGTCAGCTATTGCACCTGTGAGAAGTGCGCGGCGATCGATGCGCGCGAGGAGTCGCATGCCGGTGCGACGCTGTCCTTCGTGAACGCCGTCGCCGAGCGCATCGAGAAGACCCATCCCGAGGTGCTGATCGGGACGTACGCCTATCAATACACGCGGAAGCCTCCCAAGACGATTCGCGCGCGTGACAACGTGCTGATTCAGTTGTGCAGTATCGAGTGCTGTAACTTCCATGCCATCGACGATCCGGGCTGCTCCTTGAATCAGGAGTTCTGTGAGGACATGGCGGGCTGGAAGCGGAAAGCGAAGAACATCTTCATCTGGCACTACAACACGAACTTCAAGGGCTATCTCTTGCCCTATCCCAACCTGCGCAGTATTGGCAGGACGCTCGAGTACTACGCGAACAACAACGGCAAGGGTGTGTTCATGCAAGCCGCGGGCAATGGCTTCTCGACCGAACTGAGCGACCTGCGGAACTACGTGATGTCACGCTGTCTGTGGCAACCGGGCCGGGACAGTTGGCAAGAGACGCTCGAGTTCTGCCGCTTGCACTATGCCGAGGCCGCACCACCCATCATCGCGTACCTGACGTACTACCATGATCTCGTCAAGGATCAGGGGCGGCATCCCACCTGTTTCCCCACGGAGGCGTCGCTCTGTATCAACCCCGACACTGTGCGGCGGATCGAGAGCTGTTTCGATGTGGCGCTGGCCTTGGCGCGTACCGAGGAGGTGCGTACGCGCGTCGAGAAGGCGTCGCTCTGCGCCCTCCGCGCCTCGCTCAGTGCCGCTACCATGGATCTGAAGTACGAAGAGGGTGTCTGCATGCCTTCGCTGGAAGGAGTCGACGGTGATCTGTTGGAACGGTACGCCAGGCTATGTGCGAAGTATGACGTCAGTATGGAAAACGAGCGGACCAGAGCCGAGACGTACATCGAGACGATGCGGAAACTGTACGCCGGGATGCGGGCGGTGCGATTGGAGAACGATAGCTGGCGCGTGCTGGTCCTGCCAGAGAGCAACGCCAAGGTCGTTGAGATGACGTACAAGCCCACCGGTCGCGACGTGATCCAGCCGGCTCGGGCGCTGGATCGGTTCCGTTTCGAGGACTGGATTCGCCAGGGCGCCGGGCCCAAGGCGGATGGCATTCTGCCTTACGAGGTGGTGGAGGAGAGTCCGAGCCGGGCGGTGGTTGCCATTACGACCAGTGATGGCGCGCGGATCAGACGTACGATCACGCTTCAGGGCGATGCGATCCGCTTCGAGACAGTGTTGAAGGCCAAGGCGGCACGTCCCTTCAATGTTCAGGTGCACCCGGAATACGATGCCGGGTCAGGTTCGGATGATCCCCGGGAGATCGGGCTCTACGTGAAGGCGGCTGAGTGGATGCAGGCGAACGAAGATTGGGTCGACGCCCAGCCGACCGACGCCCAGCGCGCAACAGTCAAGAGGGGCCTTCAGGGAGGCTCCGTGGCCTATTTCAATCGTAGGGCGAGTTTCGGCATAGAGCAGCGTTTCGATCCGGACGCCTTCGAGGATCTCTCGTTCTACTGGAGTCCTGAACGCATCCAGATCAACATGGAAATGACCCCTGTCATTCGGCACCTCGCAGCAGGGCAAGAGGCCCGCTACGCCTACGAGATCCGCTATCTTCAGGAGGCTCCCCAGTAGGGCGTTGTCGTCGTGCACATGTCAACGCGTAATCACGCTGATCTCCGCGGCAGACGCCCAGGGTTGTCCGTTCACTTCGCTGAGGGCGACGAACCTGATGAAGCGCGCCGTTCGCGATTCGGTGAAGCGGATCGTTTGCCGGACTGGGTTGTTGCGGATGTTGCCGAACTCGCCCTGCGCGGCCGGTTGGCCCCACGCCGTCCCGTCAGTGCTCACGTAGACGGCGTAGGTTTTGACGGTGCCGTTCAGTGAGCCGGTGCGCGGGGTATACGTCAAGCCGCGCAAGGTCAGCGATTCGCCCAGATCGATCACGATCTCGTGCGGGTACTTCGCCGCCTGGGGGCTCCAGCGCGAGTGCCAGATCGTACCCGGATTCCCGTCGATGATCGCCTCCTTCGGTTCATCCGGGGCCTGTTCGCTCGAAGCACGGATGACCTTCCATTTGGCCGCGCAGATGTCGAAGACAGCGGTGGCGATGTCACTCGATTCCTCGGCGTCGCTCCGAAACGCCCGAGCCTTGATCTCGCCGCCGCGGGGAAGGGCGATGGGGCCCCCATACAGAGGCGATTGGGCTGTCGGTTCGCTCCCATCCAATGTGTAGCGGATCACCGGGCCGGCCGGGTCGCAGAGCAGGCTCACGTTGCCTTCTCGATTGCGGCGGATCTGGGGCGTGGAAATGGGGACGGGCTCGAAGTAGAGGCCGAAGTTACTGATCGTCGGACAGACGCGGGATTCCAATACGCGCACGCGGACTCGGCTGGTCGTGACGGTCGCGGTGCGGCAAATCTTCTTGTAGCCGACCGTAGTGCCTTCGGCGATCTGACGCCAGGTCCCCTCGATCTCGGCGTCGATCGCGAAACGGGCGATGCGCTGCGAATAATCGCGGATCTGCTCCTGCAGCACGATGCGATTGAAAGAACGCGGCGCCGAGAGCGTCACGACCAGTTTGGCGGAGGTCGTCCCGTCCTCGGGCATCCAGCACGTGGTGGTATCGCCATCAAGCGCATATCGCGGGGCGAAGTCCGGGCCCCGGGTCTCCGAAGCGCTCGCCATGGCGCCCTGAGCAAGATTGGTGGCGAAGGTTTGCTTCGTGATGCGTCCGACCTCCTCGAGAACCTTCACGTCGCGCGCGGGGAAGAGCCCTTGGCGGTTGGGAGGAATGTTCAACAGGAAGACGCTATTGCCACCCACGGAGCGGTACCAGATGTCGAGGACTTCCGCTGTCGGTTTGACATGCTGCTTCTCGTCGCGCCAGAACCAGCCGCGACGGATGGACGTGTTCGTCTCGGCCGGGTAGTAGTGCAGGATGCCTCCTTGGTTGAGGTTCTCCTGAAGTTGGGGCAGTGTGCCCAGGTCGGCGGCGGTCATGTCCGGCCAGGTGAACTCATCGACGGGCACGGGCAACGGAATGACGTTCCACTCGCTCTTCCTCGTTCGGCCGCCTTCGTTGCCGCACCAGCGCACGTCGGGGCCCTTACCGAAGATGACTGCCATGGGCGCGAGTTCGCGAATGAGGCCGTACCACTGCTGGTAGGTGTAGGTCTGGCCGCCTTTGCGCTTAGGGTGAGCCCCGTCGAACCAGACTTCGTGAACGGGCCCGTATTCGGTCAGCAGTTCGAACAGTTGGTTGAGGAAATACTCGTTGTAGTCGTCCACCTTGAACCGGAAGGTGCGGCGATCCTTGAACGGACGTCCCGGGACGGGGCGCGGGATGGTGCGCTCGGTGTACTTGCTGAGGTTGCCGTAAAGGCCTTCGGGATTCTCGATCTGATACAGATCGGCCGGTGACAGATAGACGCCCAGCTTCAGGCCGTACTTGACGCACGAAATCGACAGGTCGCGCAGGACGTCGCCTTTGCCGCCCCGCCAGGGGGAGGAGGCCACCGAGTGCTTCGTGTAGCGCGTTTGCCAGAGGCAGAAGCCGTCATGGTGCTTGACGGTGAGAATTACCATCTTCATCCCGGCCGCCTGCATCGCGTGGCACCATTGATCTGTATCGAGGTTGGTGGGATCGAAGCTGGCGGGATCTTCCTTGCCCGTGCCCCATTCGCGAGCAGAGAACGTATTGACGCCGAAATGAACGAAGGCGATGAACTCGTGCTCATGCCAGGCCAGTTGGGCCGCCGAGGGCGTCACCCGCACCGCCAGCCGGGCCGTGTCCGAGAGAGTCAGAGGGGCTCCGTCGCCCGGCGTCTGCCCCGGGGAGTCACTCGCCCACATCGTCAGGGCGACCAACGATAGCATGATACTCTGGATTTCACTCGAACGCCTTGCTTTCAGTGTCACGGGTAGGCTCCCTTATTGTATCTTGTGGTTGTTCCTCACTGTGTCTACCGAGACGCCCTCTGCAGGCGCACTCCTATCTTAAATACCACAACGGGTTGGAGGACTCCAGCCAAGAAAGAGTGCGAATGACTGTTCGAATAGTGTTGGGGGTCGATTAGGGAAGCATTGGAATCCTACTTGTGTGATCGCCCGGCAGATGCGCCGAAGGTGAAGCAGAGTTGGTCGCCCCGATTTTCGTGTCTCTGCCGTCTGGGGATCCGGTGGCCATTCGCGGGAGTCTCAGCTACTCGAGAGTCGCGCGCCAGGAGCATTTGTAGACCCGGATTCGCACGTGAGGGGGGCAGGAAATTCGAGAAAAAACGGAGAACGTATTGCGTCGCTCCCCTTAATTGCCGATAATGGATCTGTGCGACTGCAACTCGTTGACGCACAGGCGCGCCCCTGCCTGTGCCAGGTGGTGATGGATTCGGAGGTTGGTCTGCAGACGGCTTGACCATCCAGAGCATGGCGATCTGCGGAAGTCTTTCCTGAAAGGCTGATACGAGTACCTGGGTGAGTAGAGGGATCTACGGAGAATAAGAAGCTCCATGCGGCGTGGGTACGCCTGGCGCCCCGGGTGTATGTCCAGAGACGTTGTACGGCGAGCTTCGGGACCGGGAAGGAGGTGTTCCGAAATGACAGGGCATTGGTAAGCGGTCACGGTCATTGTTCGGTTCGGGGGGGCCGAAAACACTCATTCTATCATTCTGCAAGAGGAGACGGGGTATGTTTAACAGAAAGACGAGTCTTGTAGTGTGCATGCTTGTTGTGTGCTTGGCACTGCCGATGATATCGTCGGCTGAAGTCAAGCGCGAGATCTGGAATGGTGCCGTCGGTAGCCCCTACATGGACAACGCCATCGCTCGCGTAGAAAGTGGTCTGGAGCCTGACCAGGTGGACATCCTTGAGGAGCCGACCTGGGCCGACATTGCCGACAACTATGTCGCCAGAATGACGGGCTGGCTCACCGTTCCCGAAACGGGTGAGTACACCCTGTATCTGTCTGGTGATGACTACCAGAGGCTTTGGGTCAGCCAGGATGACAACCCGGGCAACGCCGAAGTCGTCGCCTACGTGGATGGGTGGACACAGAGTCAGCAGTGGGACAAGTACGAGAGCCAGAAAGCCGCTCCGATGATGCTGACCGAGGGCCAAGTCCTCGCGTTTGTCGGTATCATGGAAGAACGTGGCGGTGGTGACGGCCAGGACTGGGGCTGGATTGCTCCCGGTTCGGAAGAAATCGTTGTCATTCCGGGCGAACTCTTCGTCGCCGAGTATGAAGTGACTGCTCCGCTCAAGGCGAAGAATCCGTCGCCGGCCAACGGTGCCACGGGCGTCATCGATGTCGTGGCTACCTGGGATGCGCCGGAAGGTACTACATCTGATGTCTACGGGGGCACCGATCCGGAGGCCATGGACCTACTGGCCGAGGGGTTGGCCGAGGCCATGTTGCCTGTCGGCACGGCCGGTGTGGACCTTGACCTCGAGACGACCTACTACTGGCAGGTTATTAGCAGTAATGGCGGCGAGAGCGCCATCTGGAGTTTCACCACTGAGGACGCTGCGTTCCCCGTTGAAGGCATCATCGCAACAACCGATGCGACTTCGACCCCCGATGGCGGCACGGCCCAGCAGACTGTGGACGGCTCGGGTCTCGACGAGAACGACGGGCACTCGACGCAGAGCATGGAGATGTGGCTCGGCAAGCCCGCCGAGGGTGAGCCTGTTTCGATCACGTATGAGTTCCCCCGCGTCTACAAGATGGCCGAGATGCTGGTTTGGAACTCCAACACCGGCTTCGAAGGCTTCCTGGGTTACGGCTTCAAAGATGTCACCGTCGAGACCTCTGTGGACGGCGAAACCTGGACCGTTCTGGCGGATGTCGAATTCGCCCAAGCCCCGGGCGCCGATGCCTATGCGGCCAATACGACGGTTGACATGATGGGTGTCGCCGCCAAGTTCGTCAAGCTGACCGCCAACACCAACTGGGGCGGCGCGTTCCCCGACGCCGGCCTGGCTGAAGTCCGCTTCATGTACATCCCGGCTCAGGCGCGTATCGTGGCTCCGGCCGATGGCGCGACAGGGCTGGCCCCGGACGCTGAACTGGATTGGTATGGCGGCCGAGGTTCCGAGTCGAGCGACGTCTACATCAACGACGAGTTGGTCGACACGGTCACTGAGAGCATGTACGCACCTGTCGGTCTGGAACTGGGCTCGACCTATACCTGGAAGATCGACGAGAACGACGGCGTTGATATCTGGGAAGGCGACGTCTGGAGCTTCTCGACGGTCGCGAGTATCGCTGTGAGCAGCTTGGCCGGCGAATCCGTGGATTACAACAACGGCGTCGAGCCGTTCCTCACGGAGATCTCCGAGATGCTGGATCCGGCCGTGGATCTGTCGGCCTACGGGGCCCAGGCCCTGCAGGTGGCGTACAATGTTGCGCCGATGAACGTGGCGATGGCCGGTTCAGTCACCGCGAGCACGACCGGTTACGGCTGGACGCCCGACCGCGTCATTGACGGCGATCCCGGCACCGGGTCTCACTCGGCCGACAACGATCCCGACAAGTGGCTCGAAATCGAGCTTGATGACGTCTACACGCTTGACACGATCATTGTCCTGAACCGTGGGAACTGCTGCGGCGAGCGCATTGCCACCGTCGTTGTCAAGACGCTGGATGCCGATCGCAACGAGACCTATGTGAGCGAACCGGTAGCGGCTGAAGACGCGTTCACGGGCAGCGTCCACACATACACCAATGACGGTGCGGGCTTCGCCGATGTGAAGTTCATCCGTCTGGAAGGTGGCACGGACTTCCTGCAGATCATGGAAGTCCAAGCTCTGCCGACCGGATATCCGGTTCCGACCTATGTGGCTGTTGAGGACAGCGCTGGGCAATCGGCGGTTCTCCCGGCCGAGGTGGCGGGCGCCGGCACGCAAACGATGACCGCCGCGATCGACTATCTCGCCGCTGCTGGTGTGGACGTGACCGATGTTGCGAAGATCGCCGTAGGCGTTGGCGATCCGATCAATCCGGCGGCTGGTGGTTCCGGCACGCTTTCGATCAGCAACGTCACCGTTGGTGTTCCCGGCCCGGTGTTCTCCGAGGACTTCGAAGGACTGCCC
>JANQFY010000101.1 GCA_028277585.1 Sedimentisphaerales bacterium | reverse complement strand
GCGGCTTCCGTCGCAGGACGGAGGAGGGCACGGTCGAACTCTGGTATGTGAAGGGAGAACGCGTATGAAACTCAAGGCGATGGGCTTAATCCTGGCGGTGGCGCTGATCGGCGGCTGTGCTGGAACCGGTCAGAAATCAGGCGTGCAGACCTTTGGCGACGATCTGGCTTTCCTTAAGAAGCACTGCGACGTCGTTGTCCTCAGCGACAGTTCAGGAGCCGGACAAGTGGCGGTCATCCCCGCGATGCAGGGACGCATCATGACCAGTACGGCCGACGGCTGCAAAGGCCTGAGCTTCGGCTGGATCAACCGTGAACTTATCGCTTCCGGCGAGTTTGTCGAGCATATCAACGTCTTCGGCGGCGAGGATCGCTTCTGGATCGGCCCGGAAGGGGGGCAATTCTCCATCTTCTTCGCCAAGGGCGTCCCGTTCGACCTGGAGCACTGGTTCACGCCGGCGCCCATTGACACCGAGCCCTTCGAGCTGACGCTCCGATCGAAGCACTCGGCGACGTTCACCCGGAAGATGAAGCTGACCAACTACTCCGGCACCGTCTTCGATCTGCGGGTGGACCGCGAGATTCGCATGATCGAACGGGACCGGGCGGCCCAGATGCTCGGCATGGCGGTCGAGTCTTGTGTCCAGATGGTCGCTTTCGAGTCGAACAACAAGATGGTCAACACCGGCGCCCAGCCCTGGCGTCCCCAGACCGGGCTTCTCTCGATCTGGATCCTGGGCATGTTCAATCCTTCGCCGCAGACGACGGTGGTCGTGCCGTTCATCGCCGGGTCGGAAGATCGGCTCGGCCCGATCGTCAACGACGCCTATTTCGGCAAGGTGCCCGCCGAGCGGCTCATCGTCAAGGACGGCGTCCTGTTCTTCAGCGGCGACGGGCAGTACCGCAGCAAGATCGGCCTGACCCCGCAGCGGGCCCGCAACGTCTGCGGCAGCTACGACGCGGCCAATCAGGTCCTCACGATCGTCCAGTACAACAAGCCCGAGGGCGTCACCGAGTACGTCAATTCCATGTGGGAGCTCCAGGAGCATCCCTATCGCGGCGACGTGATCAATTCGTATAACGATGGACCGCCCGAGCCCGGCGCCAAGCCGTTGGGCCCGTTCTACGAACTGGAGACCTCTTCGCCCGCAGCGGCACTCGGTGTCGGCGAGAGCATTCTCCACACCCATCGCACGTTCCACCTGACCGGCGACGAAGCCGCCCTCGACCACGTCGCCAAGGCCCTGCTCGGAGTAACCATCGACGAAATCAAAGCCGCGCTGCCCTAAGGCGCGGCCAGCGGCACCCGAAAAAATGGCTTCGTTTGACTCCGTCTTCTCGGTTAGTCCCCGTTCTCAGCCCGGAAGCGCAGGGAATTAGGCTCGTTCTGCAGATCGCGAGCTGGGCGGAGCAGCATCACATGAAGTACTGAGGAACTCGTCACGATTCCTCCGGTTTTTCGCTTGTCAAACCCGCCAGACGTAAGTATATTGTAATTACGCTCGTTATGGCGAACGTGAACGGGAAGGGGTGCATCTATGCTGGTGAATCTGGTGCGAATCGGCAACTCCAAAGGGGTTCGACTCCCTAAGGCGGTGATTGAGCAGGCGGGTCTCACAGACGAAATCGACCTGGAAGTCAGAGACGGGAAGGTGATCCTCTCACCCGCCAAGCAGCCCCGCACAGACTGGGAGGCTGCGGCCCAGGCCTGCCACGAGGCCGACGAGGACAACCTGGGCGACTGGGACGCTGCCCTGAACGACTTCGAAGGGTCCTGGTGATGAAGCGGTTCGAAGTCTGGCTGGTCAACCTCGATCCCACCATCGGCAGTGAGATCAAGAAGACCCGGCCGGCCGTCATCGTCTCCCCGGACGAACTCAACCATCACCTGCGCACCGTGATCGTCGTCCCTCTGACTACCGGCAAGACCTATCCCTTCCGCGTGCCCACCCGCGTCGCCGGCCAGCCCGGCACCGCCGCCGTAGACCAGATCCGAACCGTAGACAAACAACGCCTCGTCAAGAAACTCGGCTCGCTCTCCACCAAGACCCGCCAAACCCTCCTAACCACCCTCGCCGAACTCTTCGCCGATTGAATCGCCACGCCGCTCGCCCAGGGCGGGCCAGAATCTCTGCGATAACCCTTCTCTGGAATACGATCAACCATGACCCGGGCTTTGATCCTGGGGTTGGATTTGGTATGCTGGGGGTTGGCGGTGGCGCCTCTGGAATGGGTGTGGGGCTGGGGTTGTTGACTGACGAGGGTGAACTAGGTGACAGAACGCGGCAGGGCATGGCGGGGCTTGGTGGTTGTGTGGGGGTGGATTCTCCTCTTGGGCCTTTTGGCTGCCGCGCGGGCGGATAGTACGGTTGTGTTCAGCGAGGTCATGTACCATCCGGCTGAGGACGGGACGCCGGAATGGATCGAGTTGCACAACCAGATGGCCGTGACGATGGACCTGTCGGGCTGGTCGGTGCAAGGGGGAATCGACTACACGTTCCCGCCCGGCACCATCCTGAAGGGAGGCGCATACCTTGTCCTGGCCGCGGCACCAGAGGAGTTGCAGGCGATCACGGGGCTCTATGGGGTGTACGGCCCTTTTACGGGCAAGCTTTCGAATTCGGGGGAATCCCTGAGACTCGTCAGTCACAACGAACGTCTCATGGACCGGCTCGACTATGACGATCGGGGCGACTGGCCCGTCGCGCCGGACGGATCGGGAGCCACATTGGCGAAGCTCAAGCCAGATCTCGGCAGCGCCCAGTCGTCGAGCTGGAGCTTCAGCACGCAGGTGGGCGGAACGCCGGGCTACGCGAATATCGTATCTGAGCCGGCCAGCACAGCAGGGATGCGATTCAATGAGGTAACATCCTGTACGGATGCGCTGTTTCAGGTGGAATTCCACAACGCCGGCGAGAGCAGCGTCGCGTTGCAGGGTCTTGCATTGGTCTGCACCGGCTCTCAGGGGGGGCGGCATGTCCTGGACGAATCAACCCTCGATTCGGGGCAATACCGTGTCCTGGACGAAACCACCTTGGGGTTTCGACCCGAATGCGGCAGCCGCCTGTTCCTTTACGATCCCTCGGAATCCTCCGTGCTAGACGCCGTCTTCGTGACCGGCCGTGGGCGGGCGCGGACAGACGACCAAGCGTGGGCCCATCCAAGCGGACCGACCTTCGGCGCCGCGAATCGGTTCGCTTTCAACGATGCGATCGTGATCAACGAGATCATGTACCACGCGTTCCCCCAGATGGAGACGCCCGGTGGGCCTGCTGTGTACCAGACCACGCCGCTGGTCGCAATGGACTCGATCTGGCGCTACAATCAGAGCGGCGTCGATCTCGGAACGGACTGGTACAAGACACCTCACGGCTTCGATCAACAGACCTGGTTCGCCGGCCCCGGCCTGCTGGCGCGGGAAACCGGTTTCCTGCCGGAGCCGATCGGCACCGAACTGACCGTCGCGCCCGGCCGGATCACGTATTACTTCGAGACCCAATTCGTGCTCGATCGCGATCCGAACAGCGTCGATCGCCTTCGAATGAACGCCGTCCTGGACGACGGGGCCGTGTTCTACTTGAACGGGGCGCGGATTCATCAGATCAACATGCCCGAGGGGACGGTGACGGCCGGGACGCTGGCCCGATCAACGGTCGGCGACGCCACCTACAGCGGCTGGATGGACGTTGAGAAGGCCACCCTGAAGCACGGGGTGAATCTGCTGTCGGTCGAGGCGCACCAGGCGAGCAGCAACAGCAGCGACATCGTCTTTGGACTGGAACTGGTCGCCACGGAGATGCTCGCTCCCGGCGCGGAGGGCCAACCCTACCAGGAGTCCAATGAGGAATGGATCGAGCTGTACAACCGCAGTACCGAAGCGGTCGACCTGTCCGGCTGGCGGCTGGAGGAGGCAATCGAGTACGAGTTTCCTATGGGCACGTTCATTCCCGCTGGCGGATATATCGTCGTTGCCAAGGACCAGGATTCATTCATCGCGAAATACCCTGAGGGGAGCCCGATCTGCCTGGGTGACTTCTCGGGACGGCTGTCCAACCGGGGCGAGCGGGTCCTGCTGATCGACGCTCAGGGCAATCAGGCCGATCGCGTTCACTACTACGACGAAGGGTATTGGCCTTCAGAGGCTGACGGGGGAGGCTCGACCCTGGAATTGCGCGATCCCTGGGCGGATAATGCGCGAGTCTCGGCGTGGGCGGCCAGCGATGAGAGCCCACGTACGGAGTGGCGGACCTACGCCTACACAGGCATCGCCAGAGAGGACGGGATCGGCCCCAGCCTCTGGAACGAGTTCGTGATGGGATTGCTCAGCGAGGGCCAGGTCCTGCTGGACGATATCAGCGTCCTGGAAGATCCCAATGGCGTCCGGCGAGAACTCATCCAGAACGGCGCCTTCGAGACCGACGAGATCGGCGCCAAACCAGCCGCCTGGCGACTGATCGGGACCCACGGCAGTCATGGAAGCAGCCAGATCGTGCAGGACCCTGAGGACCTCACCAACCACGTGCTTCACCTCGTGGCGACCGGCCCGACGAAGGATACGCACGACCATGCGGAAACCACGCTCGCCGATGGGGCGCGCATCCGCGCCGGGACGACCTATCGGATCGCGTTCCGGGCCAGGTGGATCAGCGGCTCCAATCAACTCAATACGCGGCTCTACTTCAACTGGCTCCAACGGACCACGTTACTCGATACCCCGACGCGGCATGGGACGCCTGGAGCGCCAAACTCGACGCTCGAGGCCAACATCGGCCCGACCTTTAGCAGCCTGAGCCATTATCCGATCGTTCCCTCCACCCGGCGCGGGGCCAGCGCAACGGCGACCGTCTCCGTCGTCGTCCACGACGGCGACGGCATTGATGCGGTCCGACTCTACCATTCCGTCCAGGGCGGGCCCTTCCAATGGGCTCCGATGACCGACCAGGGAGATGGACTCTATCAAGGGACGATTCCCAGCTACGAACCTGGCCAGGTCGTTCAGTTCTACGTGGAAGCCATCGACGCGCATCCATCGCAGCCGCGGGCGGCCTGGTATCCGCCGGGCGGCCCAAACTCGCGGGCACTCTATGTCATCCAGGATGGCGCCGCCAAACTCGGTGAGCTGCACAATCTGCGCATCATCATGACCGAAGCGGATGAGCAACTGCTCTATCGCAATACGAATTTGCTGAGCAACGACCGTCTGGGCGCGACCGTGCTCTACGACGAGAGCACCGTGTTCTACGACGTGGGCGTTCGGCTCAAGGGCAGCGGATGGGGCCGCACGCACGATAGCGAGCGGGGCTACAACCTGCGCTTCCAGCCGGACAGACTGTTTCGCGGCGTCCATGAGACCATCGCCATCGAACGGGGCGGATCGCTCCGAGAGATCGTCGCCAAGCACATGTTCAACGCCGCCGGGGGCGGTCTGGGGAACCTGTACGACGATGTCGCTCATGTGATAGCGCCGCGAGATACCGGCGTGGGACTGCTCTCCATGGCCCGATACGGCTCCGTCTTCCTCAGGTCACAGTACGAAAACGGCGGCGGCGGAACGCTGTACAACTACGAACTACTCTATTCGCCCACGACGACCAGCAACGGACATCCGGAAGGGCTCAAGCTGAACTACCCCTATACACATGCCAGCGGCTCCTTCGACCTGGCCGACTACGGCGACGACAAGGAGACCTACCGCTGGTTCGAGCAGATCCGCAACAATCGGGTCAAGGACGACTACAGTCTCCTGATCGCTCTGAGCAAGGCCTGCTCGCTCACCGGCCCGGCTCTGGAAACGGAGGTGTCCCAGGTCATGGACGTCAGTCAGTGGATGCGGACCTTCGCGATGGAATCGTTGTGCGGCAATGATGATTTCTACGGCCGGCAGCACGACCACAACCTGCGGATGTTCCAAAGGCCGAGCGACAACAAGATGGTGGCGCTGCCGTGGGATCTGGACCGAGCGTTTCGCCTCTCGACTGCGGCGCCGCTATGGCCCACCCGCTTGAACATGCGCAAGGTTATCGAGCTGCCCGCCCACAAACGCCTCTACTATGGGCATCTCCTGGATATGATCCGTACGACGGCCAACGAAGGGTATATGGCCTACTGGACGAACCACTACGGCAGCCTGACCGGCGAGGGCTTCGGAAGTCGGCTTCAGTACATCGGCAATCGCAGCGACTATGTCCTGGGCCAACTGCCGTCTGATCCGGAGCGATTCACCGTCACCGATCCGGATTTCAGAGCGAGCGACCAGGAGATCATCATCAGCGGCGAGGCGGGCATCTGCGTCAAAGACATCTTCCTGGAGGGCGAGGTCGATCCGCTGGCCGTGACATGGACCAGTTCGGGGCAGGGGCGTCAGGAACGTTTCTTCTGGCGAGCACAGATTCCCCTCGTCCCGGGCGTCGACACACTGAGATTCCAGGCGTATGACTTTCAGGGCAATCAGATCGCCAGCGAGAGCGTCGCCGTGACGCGTACCGCCAACTAAGAGAGACTTGATGGTGAACTGCATTTTGTCGCCGGATCAGCGGGACGACCCTTAACATCGCGGCAGGATTTGGTATGCTATGGCCCGATGCAAGGAAACACAGCTAACTGGGCCCTATCCACCGCGAAAGGAGCATGCGGCGCCGTATGCGTACGTGTCTGAGAAAAGCCCTCATCGTTCTGACACTGAGCGTCTGTCTCTGTGGTCTGGCCCGAGCCGGCCTGGCCGGACGCTTCGGGAAGATTGTCGGCAAAGCGAAGCAGAGTGAATACGCCATTCGCGTGGTCCGCGCGGATTCGCAGACGGTGGTGTACAGCCATAACGCCACGAAGGCGATGATCCCGGCCTCCAACATGAAGCTCATCACCACGGCGGCCGCTCTGGATTACCTGGGTCCTCTATTCGAATACCAGACGCGGGTGGGGCTGTGCGGCCAAACGCTCGTGGTGATCGGCAGTGGTGATCCGCTTCTGGGCGACAGCGTGATGGACCGCTTGTACGGTCGTGAACCCGGGTGGTTCCTCCAAGAGGCCACCGAGGCACTGAAGGATCGCCGAATCGAATCGGTCACTGACATCGTTGTCGACACGACGATCTTCGACAACACGCGCGTGCACCCCAACTGGTCGCCGAATGACCTGAACCGACCCTACGCCTGTGAAGTCTGCGGCCTGAACTACAACGTCAATTGTATCGAGGTAGCGACGGACAATCGCGGCGGCGTGGTGGGGATTCAGGTTCAGCCCCAGACCACCTTCGTTGAGATCATCAATGAGGTCCGAGCAGTCTCCGACGGCCCCAGCGCCGTCGGCGCCTACCGCAATCAGCAACCCAACCGGATCACCATTCGAGGTAAATGCAAAGACCGAGAGGGTCCCTTTGAGGTCGCGATCGAGCAACCCGGCGCCTTCTTTGGCTTCGTCTTGGCCGAGCACCTGATCCGATCGGGCATCCCGACGACGGGGCAATTGATCGAGCGGGCATTTACCGAGGAAGGCTGTCGTTTCTTCGAGCTGGCGAAGCACGAGACGCCGCTCATCGACGTCCTACACCGTGCGAACAAGGACAGTTTGAACCTCGCAGCCGAGGCCCTGCTCAAGACAATCGGAGCCCACGAGAGCCCCGAGGGAAAGAACGGAAGTTGGGCGAACGGAGCCGAGCGGATCGGCGCCTATCTGCGCCGGCTCGGCATTCCGGACGAGGAGCATCACATCGACGACGGCAGCGGTCTCAGCCGCGAGAATCGACTCAGCGCTCGCGCCCTCGCGACCGTCCTACTCGACGTTTATCACGGCGGCAACTGGGAGTACTTCCGCACGACACTCGCGGTTGGCGGTGAGGACGGCACGATCCGGCGATACTTCAAGGGTTCGGGCCATCGGGGGCGCATTCTGGGCAAGACCGGTTACATCAGCGGCGTACGCTCATTCTCCGGGATCTGCCTGACGGATAGCGGCCCCTATCTCTTCTCGATTCTCTCGAACCGGTCCAGCCTCAGTCGGGACTCGATCAATCGCATCGCCGAAGCCATCATGGATGAATACCGCGACGCCGATAGGGACGCTATGGTTCCCGGTAGATCCGCAATCCCTCTTCCGTGACGTCACGACGCCAGCCCGCGGGAATCAACTCCTCCAGAGGCTCTTCCAGGAAGGCAAAGTACGACGGCTCGACACCCAGGATGACAGCGGCGGGGGGACGCTGCCGAACCAGGTCAGCCATCTCCGTCGGACCCGCGGTCTTCGTCGCGGCTCGTTCCTCAGCCGACATGAGATTCGCCGCGCGGTAGATGATCGACCCGCTCGCTAATTCGGAATAGATGTCACAGCCGGCTTCCAGAGCGTAGAGCGGTCCCAACGTCAACACGGGCCGGGACGCGTCGGCAGCACGGAGCAATTCCCTGCAGGCCCGACGCGATGCGATCGGCGTCCAGTGTTCCGGCGCCAAGACGGCGATCGAGCGAATCAGAGCAGGGACATTGCTCAAAACGGTCACCGCAACGCAACACCCGATGACGATGGTCGCCAAGGGCATTGAGCGCGGCGCCTTGGCTTTGTCCGATTCGCTGTAGAGAGCAGCCAGGGACGGCGCCAGAGCGACGATGATGAACGGCACTGGGATTGCCAGATACTGGCGCCACATGGTCGGTGGAATGTACGCAATCACGAAGAAGAGGACCGGCAGCAGGGCGGCTGCAACCGAGATCATCCTCTGCTCGCGATTCAAGCCGGCCCAACGGCGCACCGCAACCCAGACGGCATACCCAGCCAGGGCCCAAAGGACCAGATACCCAGGTTCTGTGAAGGCGGCAACGGTCAAGGCGACCTTGCTGTGGACGATGCCGATCTGGTGCAGCCATTGCCCGTACAGGCTGGGAATGCGCATCAGGTTTAACCAGAAAGCGTCTCCCGCCTGCATGGCGACCCAGACGGGCCAGCTCGACACAACCACCGCGGCGCCAATGAACGGAAGAATCGTCCGCATTCGCTGCTGGACTCTACCTCGCGTTCTCACAAGGATCACCACGACGAAGAACAGTTCGACGAGCACCGTAGTCACGCGCGTGCAGGTCGCGAAGGTCAGCAGCCCTCCGATCAGAGCGAGGCGGAGACCGCTCGGTCTCCCGTCGAAACCCGTTGTAATCAGGATCCAGAACGAAACGAGGACGCACAGGATAACCAAGTCGTGGTTCCATGCGTACCCGGCCGCGTAGTCGACGAGCGGGTTGAACACGTACAGCACGGCGCCGGTGGCGCCGAGCATGAGTCCGACGCGTCGCTGCGGGCCAAACAAAGACCGGTAGATCCCCACGATCGACACAAGGATCAGAATCTCGCAGAGTACGGAAACCAGACGGCCCACCAGCAAATAGTGGCTCGTCCCCGATACCCGGTACAAGGTCGCGAGCAAGAGCGGGTGGTAGGGCAGTTGCGAAGGATAAGCGAAATCGCGATAGATTGCTTGCCCGCTAGCAAGCAGGACGCCGGCAGTGCAGTACATGTGCTCGTCGCGGCTGATAGGCTTGGTCATGCTGTTGGCCAGCAAGATCGCCGAGAGGATCAGCAGAACCAGACACACGCCAATCAGCGTATTCCGATCAATTCTGCGCGCGAGGGGCGATCGTTCGTTCTTCTCGTTCATAGGCTCACCATGCCGCCAACTCTCCCAGGAGTTCCTCCACCAGGTCTTTCATCGTGACAATCCCCATCGGGGCGCCGTCCCCGCCTCGGCGCGGACGCGTCACCAACACCATCTTCAGCTTCTCCCGCCGCAGCGTTTCGATCGCGTCAATCACGGATGTGCTGGCGTCCAGCCGGTGGATCGGGACAACAAAGTCTCGCAGATCATCAAACGATCCCTCGGCCGCCAGGACATCGTAGATGTTGATGAATCCAACAATGTTCGCCGTCGTTCCCTCCCACACGGGCAGACGTGTCAGAGCGTATCGCTTCAACTGGCCCAGCAGCGTCTCTCGATCGCTGCGAAGCGATACCGAGCGTACTGAAGCCAGCGGCACCATGACCGCGTTGAGCCGCAGTCCGGGGACGGCTATGATGCGATCGATGATTTCGGATTGGACGGAGCTGAGTAGCCCCTCCTCACGTGTGTCGCGCAGAATGGCCCGAACCTGGTGCTTCTGGGCCGACGAGATCATTGTCCGTGAGGTGACGGGCGAACCGATGAGTTGACTGAAAAGCTGCGACAGGAAGCGCAGCAGGGGGACAATTCCACACCAGGTCAGGGCCCGGTGCGTCACGAACAGGACAGGTGCGAAGAAAGCCGAAAGGGCATCGGCCCGATAGAGAAAGACGTTCTTGGGGGTGGACTCAGCCAGGACGAACAGCAGGGGGGCCGTGACCGAGGTCGCCAGCAGTTCAGCCACACGCTGCGACGAGATCTGGGTAAGGAAGAGATACGTGACGCTGCTGGTCGCCACGTAGTTGGCCAGGTTGTTGGCGACGAGCAGCGAAAGCAGCAGGCCGGGACCGTCGTGCATCGCCTTGCCAAGCAGGACGTAGCGCCAGTGTCCTCTTTCGACGCCCAGGCGCAGACGCAGACGGCTCAGTCGATAGATCCCCGTCTCCAGCCCGGAAAAGATGGCCGAGAGCACAACCGTAACCACCGCCAGCATCAGGATCATGACGTTATTCATCGGACTCTATCCGCTCGAACGACAGGATAACGGCCTCGATGCGCCGCCGGCGCACCCGATCGACCGTGAATGTCAGGTTGCCCAGGGCGGCGGTGTCGCCCTTCTGGGGGATCTTCCCGAGCAGAGCGGTGACCAAACCCCCAACGGTCGACATCCGCGTCTCGCCCAGATCGATCCCAAACACATCGGCCCAATCCTGGACGGCCAAGTCGCCCGGCAGGCGGTAGCGGAAGGGCCCCAGTTGTTCGATGGGCTCGACCTCTTGCGTCGTGTCCACGTCGCCCACGAGTTCCTCGGCGATGTCTTCGAGGCGCACCGACCCGGCGATGCCGCCGTATTCGTCGATCACCACGGCCATATCCGTTTCAGTCTTGCGGAAGAACTCCAGCAGGGACTCCACGGTCTTCTGTTCGGGAACGAAATGGACGGGCTGCACGAGCCGGTCCAGAGGCGCCGCAGGATCGAGAAGCAATTGGCGCAAATGCACCATGCCAATGATCTTATCGATGTCCTTGACATAGACAGGAAGCTTCGTCCGGCCTGCATCTCGCATGGCCGCGTTCGCCTGAATTGAAGGGGTGGACACTTCGACTGCCACCATATCCACGCGCGGCTGCATGACGTGCCGCACCTTGAGGAATCCGAGTTCGACGACCTCCCCCAGAAGCTTGTCTTCGTCTTCGGTGATCAGCCCCCGCCGGCGGCTCAGATCGATCAGCGAACGGAACGCATTGAGCGTGAGGGCTTCGCCTTGCCGGCGATGGCCCAGCATGAGCCGCAACACGGGTTCCAGAAGAAAGAACCGGAAGATGAACGCCACGGGCCGAAACAACTGCACGCAGAGATACACCGGGACCGCCGCGGCTACGGCAAAGGACCGCGAGTTGGTGTACGCCAACGACTTGGGGAGGATTTCCCCGAGCAGAATCAGGGCCAGGAACGTGCCCAGCGCCAGTCCGGCGGCGGCGCCGAGCCCCCAGTTGGTCTTGAGGCGGAAGACCAGCGTACTTGAAATCGCGTAGTAAAGGACGTTGACCACGATATTGCCAAGCAGCAGACACGTCAGGAGTTGGCCCGGCCTTCTCAGAAGACGAGCCGTCAATCGCTGCACCTTGAGCCGGGAAGCCTTCAGTTGTTTGGTCTGACGGCGGGTGAGGTTGAAGAAAGCGGTTTCACTGCCGGAAAAGAAGGCCGAACCGGCCAACAGGGCCGCCAGGGCGATGAGATGACCGACATTGTGAAAGGCCGTGGCAATCATGTCTGTCGTGGCGGCGATTTAGGCAGCCGGACGCGGAACTGGCTGCCTTGCCCGGGGGCCGAATCGACAGAGATATCCCCGCCATGGGCCTCAACGACGCGTTTACAGAACGCCAGTCCGACGCCGGAGCCCGAATACGACGTGGGGCGATCCTCACCGGCCTTGGTGGTGAAGAAGGGAGTGAAAATGCTCTCGATATCCGAGGCGGGAATGCCCTTGCCCGTGTCGCTGACCATCAAATGGACATGTTGCTCGTCCTGATCCGTGGCGACCTTGAGCGTTCCACCGCCGGGAAGCATGGCGTCCCGCGCATTTAAGATCAGGTTCATCAGTAATTGCTGGATCTGAACGGGCACGCACCGCATCTGAAGATCGTCGGGCACGTCCGTCATAACGGTGATCCCGTCCTTGGCGAAATCCCGGCACAGCGCCGTGAAGACCTCATCAACCAGCACGTGTGCGCTGACCGTTTCGCTCTCCTGCCCCTGACCGTTGGCGACCGCCAGCATGCTGGTCATGATCTTGGAAGCCCGCTCGCAATTGCGCATGGTCTTGTCGAGCACCTTGGCGATCAACTCCTTGTCCTCGGAGTTTCTGACCGCCAGAGCGGCGTAGCTGGCCAGGGGGGTCAGGAGATTGTTGATCTCATGGGCAATCATACTGGTCGCCGAGCCGAGATTCGCCAGCGCCTGTAGCTGCGTATTCTCCGATTTCAACGCATCGTTTTCCTGTTCCTGCTTGGCGAGTCGTTGATGGAGACCCAGACGCTTGTCGATGATGCTTGCCAAGGGGCTACTCCTTCATATAAAATGCGTGTCACCGTGTCCCTACGGACGCATTATGGTACGGAAGTCGTTATCTTACAAGGTTATATCGACATCCGGGGTGGTTTTTCTTGAGCGAGCTTGGCCGGTTTGGACCCGATATCGACGACCGGGAAGGAGAGACGCGTCGCCATGAACGAGCAGCGAATCCTCGAAGACCTCCTAGCGTTGCTGGAAGCCCAAGGGATAGCGATCCGTCATGAACCCATGGGCGGCGCCGGCGGGGGGCTCTGCGCCCTGCGCGGCGCGAACGTGTTCTTCGTCGACAGCGAGGCCAGTTCGGCCGAGATAGCCATCCGCTGCGCCGAAGCCGTGACCAAACTCGTCGATATCGAATCGATCTACCTGAAACCCGAGGTCCGACATTTCATCGAGGAGCATCCACCCGAAGCTAGGTGAAGGGAGAAACCACATGAGGAAGAGGTATAGGCTGGTTATCGCTGTCAGTCTCTGTGTCTTGGCCACAACCATCGGTCAAGCAAGAGCCGGATTCATCGTATACCGCAACTCCCTGGATATGACGCTGATGTACATTGAACCTGGGACCTACACTATGGGCCAGGATGACGGAGGGGACTGGGATGAACGGCCCGCCCATCAAGTCACGATATCCGAGAGATTTCTCCTGGGCGCCACTGAGGTAACCAACGCTCAGTATGAGATGTTCGATCCGAGCCATCGCGTCGAGCGAGGTCGGGCGGGTCTGTCGAAAGAGGACAACGACCCCGTCGTCTTCGTCAGTTGGTATGACGCGAACGCGTTCTGCCAGTGGCTGTCGGAGAAAGAGGGGGGATCCTATCGTCTGCCCACCGAGGCCGAGTGGGAATACGCCTGTCGCGCCGGCACAACGACGCCCTATCATACGGGCGAGACGTTTCCGAATGCCTACCACAAGAGCCAAGAGGAGGCATGGAGCCCCAAACCTGTCTCCCTGGCAGTGGGCAAGACGCCGCACAACAAGTGGGGATTGCGCGAGATGCACGGCAACGTGGAGGAGTGGTGTTCCGACTGGTATGGTCCCTATCGTCCGGAATCTCAAACCGACCCTACCGGCTACACGGGCGGGGATTTCAAGGTCACGCGGGGCGGCAGTCATGGGACCCAGGTCGCCTATCTGCGGTCGGCCAATCGCATGGGTACGCTCCCGCACGACAAGAGCTGTTTCATCGGCTTTCGCGTAGTTCTGGCCAACGTGCCCGTTCCTGACGCCCCGAAGGAGAAACCACAGGCAGAGAAGCTTCAATCCCCCCCAGTTCCGTTGAATCAACGCGACGTCGTCCAGCAGATCCCCAACGACTGCGACAAGGCCGCCAACACGAATACGCCTTTCTTCAGAGGCCCCATCGAATACGTCAAGATTCTCCCGGGTTCCGAGGGGCCTCTGTACTCGCGCCACAACCACGATCCGGCGTTGGTGGACTGCCCCAACGGGGACCTGCTCGCCATCTGGTACTCGTGCCGGCGCGAGCGGGGGCGTGAACTGGCCGTCGTCGCCAGTCGTCTTCGAGTGGGCGCCGAGGAATGGGAGCCCGCCTCGCCATTCTGGGATGCGCCGGATCGCAACGACCACGCGCCCGCTCTGTATTTTGATGGTCGCCACACGATCTACCATTTCAACGGTCTCTCAGGTGCCGCCACCTGGGGGACGCTTGCGACGATCATGAGGACTTCGACCGACAGCGGCGCGACCTGGTCGAAGGCCCGGCTGATCAACCCCGAACACGGTCTACGCCACATGCCCGTCGAATCCGTATTTCGCACGCGGGAGGGCGTCCTCGTCCTGCCCTGCGACGCGGTCACCGGGGGGCGGGGAGGGACCGCCATCCATCTGAGCCGCGACGAGGGCCATACCTGGAGCGATCCGGGAGCAGGGCGACCGGCCCCGAAGTTCGCCGACGGCGCCACGGGCGCCTGGATCGCGGGCATCCATGCCGGCGTTGTCCAATTGAAGAACGGTCGCCTCATGGCGCTGGGACGCGGGGACAACATCAAGGGCCGCATGCCCATGAGCGTGTCAAAGGACATGGGGCAGAACTGGACCTACTCGGCCAGCCCATTTCCACCACTCGGCGGCGGACAACGGCTCGTCCTGCGCCGGCTCAAGGAAGGTCCGATTCTGATGGTCAGCTTCGCACCTCGGAAACAGGGCATGCTCCTGAAGTCGCGCGACGGCGCCGAACGGCGCGTCTACGGGATGTTCGCCGCCGTGTCCGAGGACGAAGGAAGAACCTGGCCCTGGATACGGCTGGTCACGCCCGGCGGACCGCGACGGGAACTCGACGGGGGGGGCAACACGGGGAGATTCGTGATGGACGCCGACCACGCCGAGCCAAAGGGGTATCTGGCTGCCACGCAGACCCCGGATGGGATCGTGCATTTGATCAGCAGCAAGCAGCATTACCAGTTGAACCTGTCTTGGCTGCGCCAGCTTGGCCCCGTCACGCACACGCTCACACCCTAGAAATGCAGGCCAAGCCGCCAGAAATTGCTTGAAATTTGCCGCATTAGCCGCGAAAAGGGAGGCATAAGACGTGGAAATCAAATCATGCGGCCGCTAGGCCGTCGGGGATATGCGTTTCGGGAGCTCTACCCATGACCCAGGGACAATCTGAGTCGATGTCTGAGAAATCACCTGTCATCCTGGTCGTGGATGACAATCAGCAGAATCTGGAACTGATCCAGGCCTATCTGGAGGACCTGGACTGCGAAACGCAGGCCGCCCACGACGGGGTCGAGGCCCTCGAAGCGGTCGCCGAGAGCAAACCCGATCTACTCCTCCTCGATGTCATGATGCCCAAAATGAGCGGATTCGAGGTCTGCCGGCGGCTCAAGAACAACGCCGAGACGGAAGATATCCCCATCATCATGGTCACCGCACTCAACGAATTCGGCGACATTGAGCGCGGCATCGACTCGGGCGCCGACGACTTCGTCAGCAAACCGGTCAATCGCCTCGAACTGCTCACCCGCGTCAGGACCATGCTCAAGCTCAAGCACCTCAGCGACACGCTCCAGCGCACCGTCGCGTACCTGAGCGAGATTGAGAAGCACGCTCACACGACGGCTTCGCGACCAGGGGAAACCGCCTGACGAACCGCTGCTCGCGACAGGGGGGCTG
>JANQFY010000095.1 GCA_028277585.1 Sedimentisphaerales bacterium | reverse complement strand
GTTCATGCGTCCCATCGAATCGGCACCAGTGTCGGCCGTCTTGCGGGCCTCGGCCGCCAGCGTGTTGGCCTGCTGAGCGTTGTCGGCGTTCTGCTGGGTCATCGCAGACATCTCCTCCAAACTCGATGACGTCTGCTGCAAACTGGCTGCCTGCTCGGTGGTGCCGTCCGCCAGCGACTGCGACGCCGACGAAACCTGCCCCGAGGCGGAACTGACCTGCTCGGAGCCGGCCGTCAGTGACGCCATGATCCGGCGGATCGGCGCGACGATGCTGCGGGTGATCAGCAAACACACGGTAGCCCCACCCACAACAGTGATGGCCGCTAGGACCAGGGCCAGATTGCTCAACGATTTGGCGTGCGCGATCACCGACTGGGTCCGAACATCCGTCGCCTCAAGGGCATTGGCCTCGATCTCCTCAACCAAGGGTTCGACCTTGTGAACTGTCTCGCGCATTGCCGCGATCGCGGCGGCGATATCCTTGTCGGCAACCACCAGGGCGTCAAACGTCTGAACATACGCATTGGCCCCGGATTCGATCTGGTCAATGTGCGTCTGATCCACGCCCGCCGATTTGAAGGCCGCGACCAGCGCGTTCACGGCCGCACGCGTACGCTGAGCGTACTTCGCGCTGCCCCGCAGCAGATAGTCTTTCTCATGACGCCGAATGGCCAGGGCCAGCTTGCCAACATCCGGAACGTAGACGCGATTGAGCGTCTCCTCCATCTGATGGGCCGCCGAACGCATCAAGCCATATGCTTCTTTCTCCGGCTCGGGCGTACCCGCCGCCGCCACGTATTGGTCGAACGCCTGCGTATAGGCGCCCAGCGCGTTCAGAAAGGTCTCCTTTGCATTCGCATCGCAACTCGATTCCTCAGCCAGTTGCCGACAAGCGCTAACGGCCGTGGAGAACTTCTGCTGGTAACCCTCGGATTTCGTCCGTATGTAGTCCTTCTCGTACCGCCGAAGTTGCAGCAGCCCCAGATAGAGGTCACCGACCTCGTACGCCTTGACCTGCTCCATGATGTCGTGAACCACTTTGCGGAACTGCCCTTGCAGGCCGGACTCGTGATCCAGACCTCGGGTCTCCCAGGCCGCGACCACTTTCTCGAATTGAGTACGGTACGTGTCAGCGCAGCCGATGACCGTCGTGGCGGCGGTAGCGGCACTGCTGTTCGCCGTACCCTGCGCGAGGGTCACGATCGCCTCGGCCTCGGTCTTCAGTTTGTCGACGCAGTCGTTCAGCGCCGCAACGTATTTCGTGTTCTTGCGCGTCAGGAAGTCTTTTTCGTTGCGACGACACTGCAACATGAGGATTTCCGCCTTTTCCGCGTGTCCGGCGATCGCCACTTCGCCGGCCAAGACGTCGCAGAAATCAGCCGAAGAAGTGCTGGTGACGTAGTAGTTCAGACCTGCCATCCCGACAAACAGAAGTAGGATCACACCGAAACTGCCGGCCAATTTCTGAGAGAGTGTGAGCTTTCTAAACATATCATCTTCCCCTGGTAAATCCGTTACAGAAACATGTAACAATGTCATTCCCCGCCTCCGGGCGACGCCGGAAGGGCCTCTAGAACTTGAGCTTCACATCCACCTGGAGCCTCTGATAGTCCTCGTCCGAACCGGGCCGGGCAAGCTCGTTGTCGAAGTAAGTCAGCGCGGCTGTCACGTTATCGGCCAACTTGTAGGCCAGGCCGAACCGATGCCCTTTTCCACCCGCGCCACCGCCGATGAAATCCGAATCGCTGAACTGACCGACGACGGCGTCGATCTCCAGGTCGCGGTAGTCGTAGGAGACTTCCCATGACCCCGGCTTCTTGGCCTTGTTGAGCTTACCACCCACGAGCCAGCCGGCGTTCCGGTCGCTCGGGGCAACCGTGTTCCACACGCAAGTGCCGTGAATCGCGACAGGAACGGCCTTCACCGTCGTGCCCAACTCCGCGAAGACCTCAATCAGATCGTAATCGCTCTGGAAGACATCATTGCCGCCCACGTTGACGTTCGTGTTGCCGAAGAAATCATCGCCGGTGCTGTACTCGGTCGGCAACGACTCCTGGCCCTGGATGTTGCCGTAATCGTACCACGTCACACCCGCCAGCAAGCGGGTCGATTCACACAAGGCGTGCTTGACATAACCCTGAAGTCCCCACAGAGACGGATCGACTCCCCCGGAGTGTTCGTTGACCCAGAAACCACCGGCAGTGACATGGACGCTGGTTTGCTCGTTCAGCGTGCGGCCGTACTGGATGGCGCCTCCTTCGGGGTTCAGATCGGAGTCCCAGATGAGCTGGTTCTTGCCGACGCAATAGAACGGATTCTTCACCTTGCCGCCGACCACAGTGAGCCCGTCCATCCACGTCGGGTGGAAATCGAAGTAGGCGCGGTCCAGCCGAACCGGTTTGCTGGAAAAACTCTCGTCCAGCGTCTGGTTCGTTGAAACGGGATCGGCCGAGCCACTGGCTATGCGCAGCCCCATGTCCCACTCATCGTTAACGGTGGCCTGCAAACCAAAGCGAGCGCGGATGCGATTGCGGTGACGATCCGCCGACGCGCGCTTGTCGTCGATTTCCTCGTAGCGATAGCGGAAATCACCGAACAGCTTGATCTTGCGCATCCAGGCCGGCACTGTGTCCTTCCTGGCCAGCTCGGCCTCGAGTTCCGTCACTTCAGACTTCAGAGCGCCTAGATCCTTTTCCATCGAACGGATCCTGTCCGAGAGTGTGTCATCCGCAGACGTGCCTGCTCCCCAACCACAGGTTGCCATAGACACCAATAGGACGAACGCCAGAAGAGTGCTGATTCTACACATGTTCCTTAGCTCCTTTCTCAGTAGTCGCGATCTCACGGTTGGGCAGGTTCTTCCCTGCCGGAGCGACCGGGGAATCAGCCCCGGCCTCAACTTTGTCAATACCAAGTAGAGTCTTGAGGTTTTCCAACCCGCGCGTCTCGTGCCAGAAGACAAACGCGAGGTACTTCCCTTCCTTGTCCTGCAGCGCCTTGCAGGGGCCGTCGGTTGCCGGTGCCGTTGCCGGCTATGACGACGTCTCCTATTGCCAGTAGCAGAATCGAACCCCAGCAGGTCTAGATCCCACTGAGGGAGGCCTAACAGTCCTGTAGATGATGTGACTTGCGGCATGGCGCAAGAGGCCGTGTACAGCGGTGCCAACCCACTGGAAGCGTGAACGGCGCCGGGCCCTCTTCAGCCCCCTCGTGTCACGGAGACCCAGGAAGCTCGGTTGAGCACCGACTTGAGCCTTGCACATCTTGTATCGTTGCGGAAACTGTCATGCATCTACCAGCCTTCAAGAGTCACTGAGCACACGACAGACAACTCTGTCGATGCCCGTGTTGCTATCACAGCACCACGCATCGGCGTCACTCTGTATCACCTTCACGAGCCAATGGCTGCCGGGAAACAGCAAAAGCCGTGGACCGATGAAGCCATATGCCCGGCGAACCGTTGGCCCCGTGCGACTCCCGGCATCTGAGGCGCTCATCGCTCCGCCTGACCACTGAGTGAGCCCGCCAGCGTGATGGTCCGGCCGAAGCCGCATACCGCCGGGATCACGTTACGAAGCATAGGGAATTCGCTGCAGGGATGTAGAACGAACGCTATTTGGGGGATGTCACATCCGGCCTGACAACCCCTGGCTCCGCGCTCCCCCTGAGCAGAGGAAATCCGGGCTGATTTGTTAGATTTGTGTTAGTTTCTCGTTAAAGAAAGCCCCGTTGCGTCCGGTAAAGCAAACGCGTCACCCTGTCGGACGGTAGCGCGAACATGATGGACCTCGCGTTCCCGACCCGTGAACTTGTCGCCCCGAGCAGCAACCTTGCCAAGCGTGGTTGGAGGAGACCCATATCTGGGGCAGATCGGGGGTGGTCGTCAACTCACACATGCCCTGCCGCATGGGCGGGAGCCGAATTCCGATGCAATCCCCGAATTCTGGCGAGTGGCGTTCCAGTGCCCGGGTGGACCAGTGCAATCCACCCGGGTGCTGGAACAGGCTGAATTGTGAGGCGACGAAGCGCTATGGTCTATCCCCAGCGCGACGCACATCCACCGGTACATCCCCTTCCCTCGCATGAGAGACAAGGTCTACATCTGGGCCGAAACGATGCTGCGGAGATCTGAGTGAATGGCGTTTCCCTACTCGGGCGACCTCACGCGGCCGGCCCGAGTAGGGAAGCGATTCGTGTCTTGCTGCAACAAGGACTCTAGAACTTGTAGATGAATGACGCTTGAACACGGAAGTTGTCTGCGTCATCGACCCCTTTGTAGTTCGTGTTCCATTGGGACAGTTCCAGTCCAATCTGCGTGTGGGCGTTCAAGGCATAGCAGACATTGCCAAATACACAGGAGTTCAGCGTTCGCTGTCCGGCGTTGAGATCGCCCCGATCGGCGCTGTCGACGCCGGCGCCAACGTTGAATCGCCATTCGTCCCACGGGCCCAGGCTCGCGGCTACCCAGCCGCCCTTGCTGTCGATCTCGTTGAGCGTGGTCGTGTTAACCCCTTGGCCAATTCCGCCCAAATAGGCGTTGAGGTTCTCCCCGGAGAACGCCTCGGCCTTGACGGTCAACCAGTCGTTGACCGGCTGCGTCACGTCCAGGTTGATGGATTGGCTGTCGAAATCGACGTTCCGACCGGTCGCATCCAGATCGTATTCCTCTTCGCCAACGTGGCCCGAGACACCGACGGTCGTCCGCTTGTGACCGAAGAAGGGAAAACTCACACTGACTCGTCCCTGCAACGTGGGTTTGCCGGAGTCCTCACCCGTTTCGGAGTTCGTCGGGTCCGTCCGCCCGATCGTCCGAGCCAGAGCGCCTTCCAGCTTGAGAGTAACATCCTGATTGAGATCATAGGACTTGGTAGCGCGAATCTGGGGCCGACGATAGCCGATGTTGCCCGCATCCCACAGCACGGGATAGTTCAGTGTGCTGGGCAAGAGCGGAGAGACGACGTCCCACGTCTGGCCGAACAGCAGGCTGAACTGATCGTCGGGCCAGTCGAGGGTCATATACGCGTGACGGACCTGGAGCTTGGCTTTGTTCTCGGAGGCGTAGTTGCCATAGAAATCGAACTCGATCTTGCCCGAGGTCTTCATCGTGTCGGTCGAGGGACCGTTGATGTTGAAGCCCAAACGGGTCTGGTTAGCCGTCAGGTTAAACTCGTCGTCATCCTCGTTGGTCGCTTCGGAATCGGTATAGAGGACGAAGTTACCCGGCGTAGTGCGTGAGTCGTCGTAGGACGCGTCCGCCTTGACATACCCGTAGAGCTGGATATCCAGACTCGACCAGAGACTCTTCTTCTCCGGACCATCCGCGCCGGCGTCCCGCTTCAGGTCAGCGAGTTCCTTTTCCAGAGCGGAGATGCGATCGTTCAGTTCGGCCCCGCTGCTGGGCGCCGCCAACACCTGAAACACCAGACACACCACCACCACAATCATCCAAGTCCATTTGCCTGTTCTCATGGATCCTTCCTTTCACTGGGGTTGACACATCCATCGTTGCGACTCGCAGCGACGGAGCACTTACATCGACCGGCCGCCAAGGCCGCCCAAAGAACGCCTTTCTGTAGGGCGGACGAGGACCACACGAGAAAACTCGATCTCGGTCAACGCCGACCGCATTGCTCAGTGCCGATGAGCAGATTTGCCTACCTTGCGAGATGTCCTGCTCTGCCCCCCGGCGCTCAGAAGCTTTCTTTCCTGCACGCTTAAATTGGGCAACACCGCCGCGATCATCGGCAGGACAGGTTCTTTGCGCTTAGGAAATCAGCAAGAAAATGGGGACTGACGGCCGCCCGAAAGCCAGACCTAGTTGATCCACAACCGACTCTATCCGAATTGGCAACCCCTGGCGCGGACCTTCTTCCGGACCTTGGAGTCTGATGTCGGGAATCGAAATAATGACAGATTTGCTCCGAAATGAACGCCGCGATCGAAACCCACCGCTGGAGAGCCTCAAACCCTCTTGCGAGCCCGCACGCAGAGAAACCACGGATTCCGCATCAGTTTCTCGTATTCCTCAGGCTGGGCCTGCTTGAAATCGTCGGTGGGCTTGGGCTCCAGGAGCCGGTCAATGGTGAAACCAGCCGCGTCGAGTGCTTCACTGATATCGGTCAGAGGACGCCGATAGAAGCTCACCGGGCCGATGTCCCACTGGTCCTCCAGTAATTCGACCGCGAAGTAGTCCGACCGGTCGAAGAGCTTCCAGTCCATAAAGGGGTGATGGGTGGAGAATACCAGCATACCGCGCGGGTTCAAGACCCGTTCGAATTCACCGAGCGCAGGGCCCCAATCCTGGAGATAATGCATAACCAGCGAACAGATCACTAGGTCGTATTCTCCCGTGCCGACGAAATTCAAGGGCCTGGCCAGGTCGGCCTGCAAGACCCTGGCCCGGCCACCCACACGGGATTCTGTCGTTGCCACGAGATCCGGATTCAGGTCAAACGCCGTAACTGTCGCTCCCCGGCTCAGCAGATACTCGTCGTACCAGCCGGACCCGCAGCCTGCGTCAAGCACTCTGGTCCCTGCCAGAGGGGGCAGTAGAGACAGAACGGCGGGTCGCTCGTAGAACGCATTGAACGGCCTGCGATCCACTGTCCGGGCGTACTCGGCGGCTATCGCCCGATATGCGTCGCCAGTGTGCTCCGACATTGGCTATCCCGTCGCCTCACAGTTGCTGGTTGAGAAACCGGTCCCCGAGACGGTGTTTGGACCGCCCCCACCATAGCATGAGACGGCCAGGATACAAGAGCGCCACGCCGGATCAGGTTGATGATTCGGCCGGAGCGCCCAGTTTCTCCAGCACAGTCTGGAGAAGCTCGTGCCGGGCTCTCAGGGCCGCCTTGAAGCCCCGGTCGTCCGTGTGGGAAATCTCCGTATGCAGCTCCGACAGGTAGCTCTGGACGACATCACGCAGTGCCGTGGTCTCCGGTTCTGTCAAGCCGATCGCATCCATGGCGGACCTCCTTGATCGATTGATGACCATCAGAACAGCCATGTCTCTCTACGAGAATTACCAATGCCGGGATCGGCTGTCCACCCCCTTTCGTAGCGTCAAACAGAGGGCGTCCCATAAATCCTCTTTCGCAAGATCGATATTGCGGATTGAGGCCGGGGTATTCTGAACGGCCCGGCTATCGAGAATCGCGGCCGCGTCGGATCCTGAGGCCTTGTCTTACACGGTGCGTTTGGGTATTCTGGATGACATACAGCCCGGCTATTGTACGGGCTCAATTGCAGCGACACAGCGATAGGTACTTGTGTGACAAAGGATTACGATCGACATCTCGCCGGCGATAGCCATGCCGCTGCGTCCCATGACGAGACGGCCGTGCAGGGGTGCGTGTTCGATATCAAGAAATACGCGATCCATGACGGGCCGGGGATTCGCACGACCGTCTTCTTCAAGGGCTGCCCCCTCCAATGCCGCTGGTGCCATAACCCGGAAAGCTGGAAGGCCACGCCGGAAGCGAGTTTCCGGAAGGGTCGATGCGTTCGATGTGGTCGCTGCGAAACGACGTGTCAGAACAATGCGATTGCGTTTTCGGACGGTTTCCCGGCCGCGAACGCCGAGAAATGCGCTCTCTGCGGGGCGTGCGCCGACGCCTGTCTCAGTGGGGCGCGAGAGATCGTAGGCGAACAGATGACCGTCGAGGCCGTCATGGCCGAGATCCGCAAAGACATCATCTTCTACGACGAATCAGGGGGCGGAGCGACGTTTTCCGGCGGAGAACCCCTGATGCAGCTTGAGTTTCTCCTGGCTCTACTGAACCGATGCCGGGCCGAGGACATACATACTGCTGTCGATACCACGTGTCATGCCCTAAGAGAGCCAATGACGCGGGTCGCCGAGGCGGCCGATCTGCTCCTGTGCGATATCAAGCACATGGACTCAGACAAACACGAACGCCATACGGGCGTGCCGAATCGCCTGATCCTGAACAACCTCAGGGCGCTGGCGCGGGAGGGACGCAGGATGCTGATTCGGGTCCCTGTAATCCCGGAATTCAACGACGACCAGGCCAATATCGTCGCGACAGGGCGTTTTGCCCAGTCGCTGGAGACGGTCAGTCGAATTGATCTGCTGCCCTACAATCGGGGTGGACTGGAGAAATCGGCCCGATTGGCAGACGAGCCCGAGTTGATGGACGCACAAACGCCGGACGAAGAGAAAATGGAGCAAATCGCAGAAATCCTTATCAGACAAGGATTTGACGTCGGAATAGGTGGATGAGGATATGAACGAAAGAGTCAGGAAGTTGCGTCAGCACAGTGTGGAGACACCCCCTTATATCTCGGCCGAGCGGGCCGAATTGATCACCGAATTCTATCAGGGCGATGCTCCCCTGCGCGAATCGGTCCCCGTCTGCCGGGCGCTGGCCTTCAAGCACGTCATGGAGCACAAGACCATCTGCATCAACGAGGGCGAACTGATCGTCGGAGAGCGTGGTCCGGCTCCCAAGGCGACCCCCACCTATCCCGAGCTGTGTTGCCACACAATCGAAGACTTCGAGATCCTTAGCACGCGCGACAAGACGCGTTTCGATGTCAGCGACGAAGTCCGGGCGGTCTACCGCGAGAAGATCATTCCGTTCTGGTCCGGTAAAACCATGCGGGAAAGGCTTTTCGCAGCGATGGCGCCGGCCTGGCACCAGGCGTTCGACGCAGGCGTCTTCACTGAATTCATGGAGCAGCGGGCGTTCGGTCATGCGATCCTCGACGACAAGATCTACCATCGGGGCCTGCTCGACTTCAAGCAGGAGATCGTCGAGCGGCAGGCTCAGCTCGATACGCTAAACGATCCACAGGCCTACGAGAAGGACCAGGAATACCGAGCGATGGCGATCTGCATCGACGCGGTCGTGACGTTCGCGCAGCGCTACGCCGCGAAGGCGTCCGAACTGGCGCAGACCGAGTCCGACCCGGCCCGCCGGCGCGAACTGGAGCAGATCGCCGACGTCTGCACCCATGTCCCGGCCCACGCGCCGCGTAACTTCTGGGAAGCGCTGCAGGCCTACTGGTTCGTGCATCTGTCGGTCATAACAGAACTGAACACCTGGGACTCCTTCAACCCGGGCCGGCTCGACCAGCACCTGCACCCGTTCTACCGCCAGGGAATGGACGAGGGCTCACTGACACCGGAGAACGCCAAGGAACTGCTCCAGTGCTTCTGGGTCAAGTTCAACAACCAACCCGCCCCGCCGAAGGTGGGCATCACCGAGGAACAGAGCGGCACGTACACGGACTTTGCCTTGATCAACGTCGGAGGTCTGACCCCCACCGGCGGCGACGGCGTCAACGACGTCTCGTACATGATCCTGGACGTGGTCGAGGAAATGCGCCTGACCCAGCCCAGCTCATGCATCCAGATCAGCAAGTCCAATCCCGATCGCTTCCTGAAGCGCGCATGCGAGGTCATCCGCACCGGGTTCGGTCAACCCTCAGTGTTCAATACCGACGTCATTGTCAAGGAGATGCTCCACGACGGCAAATCCATGCAGGACGCTCGCTGCGGCGGGCCCAGCGGCTGTGTGACGATCAGCGCTTTCGGCAAGGAGAGCTGCACGCTGACCGGATACATCAACTGGCCCAAGATCTTCGAACTGGCCTGTCACGATGGTCGCGACCCACGAACAGGCGAGCAGGTCGGCCCTCAGACGGGCGACCCGCGGACATTCACATCCTACGATCAGTTGATGGACGCCTACCGCACGCAACTGGCTTACTTCCTCGATCTGAAGATCGCGGGCAACAACGTCATCGAACGGCTCTACGCCAATCACCTGCCCGCCCCCTTCATGTCGGTGGTCATGAGCGACTGCATTGCCCGCGGGATCGACTATCACGCCGGCGGCGCCCGTTACAACCCGACCTACATCCAGGGCGTCGGCATCGGGACGGTGACCGATTCGCTCGCGGCCGCGAAGTATCACGTCTTCGAGAAGCAGAACGTCACCATGGACGAATTGTTGACCGCGACGCAGGCGGACTTCGACTGCAGCGATCAACTGCTGCACGCGCTGCAGAATCACACACCGAAGTACGGCAATGACGATGACTACGCCGACACGATCACCGAAGACGTGTTCAATACCTACTACGACTTGCTCAACGGCCGCCCCAATACCAAAGGCGGCAAGTACCGCGTCAACCTCTTGCCCACCACTGTCCACATCTACTTCGGGTCCGTCACCGGCGCCTTGCCGAGCGGACGCCGGGCGGGAGAACCCGTCTCCGACGGCATCTCGCCCAGCCAGGGCGCCGACACGGAGGGCCCGACGGCGATCATCAAGTCGGCCGCCCGGATCGACCACGCCCGTACGGGCGGGACTCTGCTGAACATGAAGTTCAATCCCCAGGTCCTGGCCGGTGAAGGCGGTATCGAGAAGCTCGCCCACCTGATCCGCGCCTATTTCAAACTCGACGGACACCACATCCAGTTCAACGTCATCACAGCCGATACCCTCCGCGAGGCCCAGGAGCAACCGGAGAAGAATCGCGACCTGATCGTCCGCGTCGCCGGCTACAGCGACTACTTCGTCGACCTCGGCGCCGAACTCCAGAACGAGATCATCGCCCGCACCGAGCAGCAGGCCTTCTAGACACGGGCAACCGCGATAATCTCAGAGAAACCGAAAGCGCTGGGACTCGACAGCGTCTTGTGGTATCATGGGAGCGTTCTGCATTCAGAAACGCTGTGTGTGAGTTCATTCTGGGAAGGGATCGGCCATGCGTAGACCCTGCGGGATCGCTGTCGCAATGCTCACAGTCCTCTGGGGGACGGCACTGGGAGCGAAGGAACTGCCCAATCTGGCGTCGAAGGCCAAGGTATGGGCCTCCAGTGAGTACAGCGGCGCTTATCAGGCGCGCTGGGCGATCGACGGGAAGATCCCTGACCTGGAGTGTCGGGCGGACGTCCAAGAAGCCTGGTGTGTCCGGGGGCAGGACGGACTGCACGGGGAATTCACACTGACATGGCCCAAACCGATCGAGGTCGCCGAGATCGTCTACTTCGGGCGCACGGGCCAGATCATCCAGGAGTGTTTCAAAGACTACGAAGTCTACCTGGGCGAAGCCGTCGAGCCTGTCCGAAAGGGCGCGTTCGAAATGCGCCACGGCCCACAGCGAGTTCGCATCCCGCGCAGCACGGTCCGGAAGATCCGCATCAAGTTCCTCTCGGCCCACCGCGGGGCGTTGAACCCCGGGGCGTCCGAGATAGCCGTCTATGGCGATTCGCCCAGCGACAAGCAACTCGCCCTGATGCTCGTTCCACCCTACGAGCGCACACCCGAATCAGCGATGTTGCGCGAAGATCTGCTGGCCGGGCGAATGGGCTTCCGTGACATGCTGCTCGTCAAGCGGCACGCCATGAACATTTCGCACGTGTATGTCTACCACGTCGAAGGCTATCAGACCGGCGGCGGACTCTACGTCTACACCCCCGGCGCCGATGGCGGCAAGCTCCGCTGCATCGTCGACTCCTCGGAGGGCATGATCTCAACGGCCGATCTCTCTTACGACGGAAAAGAGGTCGTCTTCGCATGGAAGCTCGGCGGCCTGAAACTGTGCAATCCGGTGGCGATGCTCGAAGACGTCGACCGCTCGGTGTCGGACAACAACTACCAGATCTACCGCGTCAACATCGACGGAACCGGATTGACGCAACTGACCTCCGGGGCCTCGAACAACCTCGATCCCTGCTGGCTGCCCGACGGCGGAATCGCCTTCATCTCCGACCGCAAACCGGCCTACGCGTATTGCTACGTCGTGACCTCACCGGTCGTCTACCGGATGGACCGTGATGGAGCGAACCAGAAGCGGCTTTCAGCCAACTACCTGATGGATTTCACGCCCTCGGTTCTCAATGATGGGCGCATCATCTACACCCGTTGGGAATATGTCGATCGGGCGGCCTGTCCGATTCAGAGCCTCTGGGCGATCAACCCCGACGGCACGGGGCTCACCGGTTTCTACGGCAACCGGGTGATCGCGCCGGGGACGTTCATGGACGCCCAACCACTGCCCGGCAGCAATACGATCATCGCCACCGCGACCAACCACAACGGCCCCTGTCGGGGAGGCATCGTTCTGATCGACCCGTCCAAGGGCGCCAACGCCAAAGAGGCGGTCACCAATCTGACCCCGGAAGTCGACATCTATCGGTACAGCGGCGTGTTCGGCAACGGATTGACCGGGCCGTACGAGAAGCCGTTCCCGCTCGGAGACGATAAGTACCTGGTCACCAGCAACGGTCGGCTCCAGCTTCGCAACTTCGCCGGCGATCGTGTCACGCTCCTGAAACGGGACCGCCAATTGGGGTACTACTGCGCTCAGCCGATTCGCGAGGTGCAAACGCCTCCCATGCTCACAGGCGGGCCGATGGATCGCGAGGCGATACTTCCTGAAGACGGCAGCGTGTCGGGGGCCTGGGCGACCGTGTTCGTCCGCGACGTCTACGAGGGTCTCGAGCCCCACGTCAAACGCGGGCAGATCAAGCAGATCGCCGTGGTTCAGGAAATCGAGAAGAGCACGCACTCTCCCCAAAACAACATCACACTGGATGGGCACGGCAAGCGCAACATCGCCGTGTTCGGTTTCCAGTTTCCGCTGGTCTCGTGCGGAGCAACCTACGCCCCGAAGCGGCTCTGGGGCTTTGCCGACGTCAAGACCAACGGCAGCGCCGCTTTTCGCATTCCGGCTGAAGTGCCGATCTACTTCCTGGCGCTCGATGCCGAGGGCCGGGCGCTGCAACGCATGAGAAGCTTCACCCACATGATGCCCGGCGAGGTCCAAGGCTGCGTGGGATGCCATGCCGATCGCAATTCAGTCGCACCGCAAATGGCGGACAGGCTGGCCATGCGCGAAGCCGTGCAGGACCTGAAACCGCCGGCCTGGGGCGCGGTGGGCTTCCGCTACGACCAGGTGGTTCAGCCCGTGTTGGACAGGCACTGCATCGGATGCCACAACGAGCGGGAGCAACCGGGAGATGTGGACCTTACCGGCGACAAGACAGACTTCTTCAGCGTCTCGTACGACATTCTCGCCCGTAAGGGGACGCAGGGCGAACGCAACTTCCTGCAGCACGGCAGCCCGGTGGGTCCGGCCGGCGACGCCGCCCGCGGCGAGAGTCCGTACACCTCGTGGATCTGGACCATCAACGGCGCGGGGCACAACACGCTCGAAATCGAACCGGGTCGTTGGGGAAGCCCCGCCAGCAAACTGGCCGAGATCATCCGCACGGGTCATCCAGACAAGGACGGTGTCCCGCGCGTCGAAGTCGCGGACGCCGACCGACGCCGCGTGTACCTGTGGATCGACTTGAACGTGCCGTACTATGGCACTTCGTCCTCCAGTCACAAGGAGCGCTTGGGGAGCCGTCGCATGTATCCCTACGAACTGGACGCCGTCCTGGCCGAAGTCGCCTCCCGGCGGTGCGTCGAGTGCCACACCGAGAGTCTCCCGCGCAAGTACTACACGCGCATGCTCAAGCCCGAGAATAACAGTTTCCTGCTCGCCCCGCTGGCCGCTTCGGCCGGCGGCACCGAGAAGTGTGGCCAAGCGGTGCTCGAATCCAAGGCGGACCCGGACTACCGCAAGATCAGGGACGTCTTCCGGCCCCTCCAGGAGCTACTGGAAGAGCGCCCTCGCGCGGATATGGTGGCTTTCCATACAACCAAGTAGCTCGCCAAGCCTGCCGCGCCAGGTATCACCCGGGCCGCCCCCCGGTTGCGGGGCAACCGCGCACGTGCTAAACTGTCGGCTCCTTTGACACAGTTGTTAGGAGACCGACCGTGCGAACGATATCGACGCTATGCCTGACCGTGCTGGCCGCCCTGGCCCTGCCCGGATGCAACACGAATTCTACCGAAATCGAATTGGCGAACTTCATTGACGCGCACGTCGCGGAAGTGGATCCCCTCTCCGCTCGGGCCAACCTGACCTACTGGGAAGCCGCCACCACGGGTAAGCCCGAGAAGTGGGACACGCTCAAGGCGCAGCAACTGGAAATCCGCCGGATCTACAGCGACCGGGAGGACTTCGCCCAAATCAAGGCGTTCAGGGAAGCCGGGGGCATTCGCGACCGGCGACTGGCCCGCCAACTCGACAAGCTTCACTACGGGTACCTCAAGAACCAGATCGAGCCGGTGCTGCTCCAGCAGATTGTGGAGCTGGACAACCAGATCCAGGAGACCTACAACAGCTACCGTGCGACCATCGACGGTGAACAAGTCACGATGAGCGACATCTATACCATCATGACGACGGAGGAGAATGTCGCAACGCGCGAGGCGGCCTGGCGGGCGAGCAAGGAAGTGGGCAATGTCATCATCAAAGATTTCCTTCGTCTGGTGAAGCTGCGCAACCGCGCGGCGCGACAGCTTGGTTTCGACACCTTCCATACGATGATCGTCGTCACGGGCGAACAGGACGTCGCGGAATTGGACAAGATCTTCGCCGAACTGGACGCCCAGACACGCGGGCCCTTCGCCAAGCTCAAGCGGGAACTGGACGCCATTCTGGCGCAAGGTTACGGGATCGCTCCCACGGCGCTTCGCCCCTGGCACTATCACGACCCGTTCTTCCAGCGCACTCCCCTGGTGTACGAACTCGACCTGGACCGATACTACAAGGATCGCGACATTGAGGGACTGGCGAAAACGTATTTCGCGGGTGTGGCGCTGCCCGTCGACGACATCCTGGCCCGCAGCGATCTGTACGATCGCGAAGGAAAGTACCCCCATGCGTTCAGCCAGGACGTGGACCGTCACGGCAACGTGCGCATCCTCTGCAATCTCCAGGACACCGAGCGCTGGATGGAGACGATTCTGCACGAGCTGGGCCATGCGGTCTACAGCAAGTACCACGATCCGGCCGAACCCTGGATGCTCCGCGTACCGGCGCATAGTTTCACCACCGAGGCGATCGCGATGCTCTTCGGGCGGCTCAGCCGCAACGCCGCCTGGATGCAGGAGATGTTGGACCTCTCCGACGCAGAGACCGCCGAGATCAAGACTGTCAGCGATCGCTACCTGCGTTTCCAGCAGATTCTCTTCGCCCGTTGGGCGATGGTCATGTACCAGTTCGAGAAAGCGCTCTACGCCGATCCCGAGCAGGACCTGAACGGCTTGTGGTGGGACATGGTCGAGAAATACCAGCTTGTTAACCGACCCGACGGCCCGGCCGACGCGGGCTGGGCGTCAAAACTGCATTTCACCACCGCCCCCTGCTACTACCACAACTACATGCTGGGCGAATTGCTGGCCTCCCAGCTGCACCACCACATCGTCTCCAAGGTATTGAAGCTTGATTCCGACGCGTCTCTCAGCTATGTTGGCGACGAACGCGTGGGCCGGTACCTTCGCAAGAGCGTGCTTGCCCCCGGGGCGTTGTACCCGTGGAATGAGATGATCGCTCGCGCCACGGGCGAACCGCTGACGCCCAAGTACTTCGTCGAACAGTTCATCAAATGACAGCGACGCCCGACCGGCGTCCAGAAACAAAGCAGGTGATATGATCTACCTAGTCTCCATCCTCGTCTACCTCTTCGTCCTGACCGGCATCGGCGTCTACAAATCACGCCAGGTCAAAACGCAAGACGACTTCGCCGTGGCGGGTCGCTCGCTCTCGCCCTGGGTGATGGTCTGCACCATGCTGGCCGTCTGGATCGGCACGGGATCCATCGTGGGCAACGCGGGGCAGGCCTACCGCGACGGCATGGCCGCACTGATTCTGCCCTTCGGAACGTTCATCGGCATGATCCTGCTATCGCAACTGGCGACGCGGGCCCGCAACCTGGAAGCCTCCACCGTACCGGAGATCATCGGCGCCCGCTACGGGGGCTTCGCCCGCGCGTTGGCGGTCATCGCGCTAATTATGGCGTATATGGTCATCGTCGGTTATCAGTTCAACGCCGGCGGTATGGTCCTGGAGGTCATCACGGGCAAGAAGGACGCGGTCGTACTGGAGCCAAGTGCCGAGCTGACCAAGTTTCAGGTCCGTAAGGGCTACGTCGTCTTCGAGCCCGAGGCCGATTGGACGGGGCAGACGAGTCTGGCCTTCCAGGTCAAGCAAGGCGATGGCTGGTCCGCCCAGACGGAGAAGTTCACCGTCGATGTCGCGGCCGGCGAGGATATCGTCGCGGCCCAGGAGCAACTCGCCGAGCAGGAGGCAGTTAACCACGTCGCCATCAAGGTCAACAGCATGGCCAAGATCGTCATCGAAGGTCACGGCGCCGACGTCGGCAAGCATACGAACCTCTATCGCGTCACCGCCCTTCCCGAACACGGCCGATTGATCCTCTCGGAGCCGAAACTGACTGCGCAGCACGCCACGATCATCGCGGCGATCTTCATCATCACCTACACGATGCTGGCGGGCCTGTTGAGCCTGGCTTTTACCGACATCGTCACCGGTACAATCATCACCATCGCGCTGGTCATCGCGTTCCCCGTCTTGCTGATCAAGGCGGGCGGCTTTGGCGGCATGACCGAAGCCTTCACCGCGATGGGCGACCGACCCGATCACATGCGTTTCTTCGGTGTCTACTCCAAGGCGACAATCATCAACTACTGTCTACCCGTATTCCTGCTGGTCCTCGGTGACGCGAACCAGTATCAGCGTATCTTCGCCAGCAAGAACGCCAAGGGCGCCAAGACCGCGGTCATGATCATGATCTTCCTGGCGCTGGCGATCGAACTGCTCATCATCGGCAGCGCCTGGATCGCGTCGAGTCTGATCCCCGATCCGGAGAACGGACGCTATGTACTGATCTACGCCGCCAAGCATTTCATGCCGTTGCCTCTGGGCATCCTGTTCCTGGTCACGGTGGTGGGCATCATCATCTCGACCGCCGATTCGTTCCTGCTCGTGCCGGCCACCACATTCATCAAGGACGTGTACCAAGTGTACATCAATCCGAAGGCCAACGAGAAACACGTGGTCATGCTCAGCCGCTTGCTGGTGCTGACCTTCGGCATCATCGCCTACCTTGTGTCGCTGGCGTTCGCCGAATCGACGACGGTGTTCCGCAAAGCGCTATACGCCTTCACGATCTACGGCGCCGCCATTACGCCCTGCCTGGTCGCGGCGTTGTTCTGGGACCGCGCAACCAAGCATGGTGCCATCGCCTCCATCCTGGTCGGAACGGTCATGTCTTTGGCCTGGGAAGAGATGACGTTTATCAAGAACGCCTTGCCGGCCTGGGCTGCCGAATTCGAGGCCGTCCTGCCCGCTATCACGCTGTCCGTGGTCGCCCTGGTGGGCATCAGCCTGTTGACGAGCAAGAAGACCGCAAAGGCGGTGGGCTAGCCTATGTTCCCGACCGACACGTACGTTCGAAGACGAAACCGCCTGCGGGAAGGAATGGGCTCGGGTCTGGTCCTCCTGTTGGGTCATGATCTCTCGCCCATGAACTGCGCGGACAACCCCTATCCCTTCCGGCAGGACAGTTCGTTTCTGTACTTCTTCGGCCTGGACGATCCGTCCCTGGCCGGGGTCATCGACATCGACACGGGCGCTGAGTATCTCTATGGCGACGACCTGACAGTCGAGGAGATCGTCTGGACAGGGCCGCAGCCGGCACTGAGTGAGAAAGCCGCTCGGGTGGGCGTCGCACAGACGGGGCCGGCCGGCGATCTGGAGGCCGTGCTGAGCCAGGCGGCTGCGCAGGGCCGCGAGATCCACTTCGTTCCCCAGTACCGCCCCGAGAATGTGCTCAAGATCCAACGTCTGCTGGGCATGCCTCCTGAGGTAGTTGAAGAGCGTGTTTCCGTCCCCCTGATCCGCGCCATTGTCGCCCAGCGTTCGATCAAGACGGCTGAAGAAATCGAGCAGATCGAGGTGGCGCTGACCGTCGCATACGCGATGCAGACGACCGCCATGACAATGGCGCGGCCCGGCGTGACCGAGCGGGAGGTCGCCGGGGTCATGGAGGGCATCGCCGTCTCGTGCGGCGTGCGGCTGTCCTTCCCGACCATCTTCTCCGTGAACGGCCAGATCCTGCACAACCCCTACCACACGAACGTGATGAAGGACGGCGATATCGTGGTCAACGACTCGGGCGCCGAATCCTATCTGCACTACGCCAGCGACATCACGCGGACGATCCCCGTCAGCGGAACGTTCAGCCCGAAGCAGCGCGAGATCTATTCCATCGTCTTCGACGCCCAGGAGAAAGCCATCGCCGCCGTCAAACCGGGCGTGGAGTTCCGCGACGTTCATCGGCTCGCCTGCACGGCACTGGCGGCGGGACTGAAGGATCTGGGCCTGGTCAAGGGCGACCCAGCCGAAGCGGTCCAGGCCGGTGCCCACACGCTGTTCTTCCAGTGTGGTCTGGGCCACATGATGGGCCTCGACACGCACGACATGGAAGGGCTGGGCGAGGACTTCGTCGGGTATACCGACGCAATCCGGAGGAATCCCGAGTTCGGATGGCGCTCGCTGCGCCTGGCCCGCGCCCTGGAACCGGGCTTCGTGGTGACGGTCGAGCCGGGGATCTACTTCATCCCTGAACTGATCGATCGCTGGAGAGCGGAGGGCAAGTGCGAAGCCTTCATTGACTATGAGAAGGTCGAAAGCTATCGCGACTTCGGCGGGATTCGACTGGAAGACGATGTGCTGGTCACCGCACAAGGTCATCACATTCTGGGCAAGCCGATCCCGCGAACGCTGGACGAAGTGGAAGCCCTGGCGTCGGAGTAGCGACATCGACGCCGGCGAATGCGGAGGACTAAGGCATGTACCGAATTGGCCTGGCTGTTGTCATCATCGCTTGTGCTCTGGCAAGCGTCACCTGCGCTCAGGAGGCGCAACAACCCAAAGTCGAGCGTGACGCCTTTCACCTGTACCTGCTCATCGGGCAATCCAATATGGCCGGTCGCGGCACCCTGGCCGCCCAGGACAGAACGCCCCATCCGCGCGTGTTCATGCTGAACAAGCAGAACGCCTGGATCCCGGCCGTCGAGCCAATGCATTTCGACAAGCCCGGCATGGTGGGCGTTGGCCCGGGCCTGGCGTTCGGCAAGGCGATGGCGGAGGCGAATCCGGATATCACCATCGGCTTGATCCCCTGCGCCGTGGGCGGCTCGCCCATCTCGGCCTGGAAACCGCACACGTTCTACAACCAAACAGGCGTCTACCCCTATGACGACGCCCTGACGCGATGCCGGGCCGCCCTGAAGCGCGGCGTCCTGAAAGGCGTTCTCTGGCATCAGGGCGAGAGTGACAGCAACGCCAAAGACGGCCCTCTGTATCAACAGCGGCTGACGGAACTGATCGCGCGTCTGCGCCGCGTGACAAGGACTCCCAGTCTTCCTTTTGTCGCGGGCATGCCCGCGGACGCCTTCGTCAGTCGCAAGCCCGAGTCGAAGCTGGTGACCGATGCGATCAAGGCCGTAGCGAAGGCAGATAAGAACGTGCATTGGGTCACCGCCGCCGGTCTGACCTGCAAGGCGGATCGCGTCCATTTCGACGCGGATTCGGCCCGCAAACTGGGCCGCCGCTATGCCCAGGCCTTTGCCAATCGAAAAGACGTCATAGAAAACGCGCGATAGACAGCTGCTCGGCGAAGAAAGATCCCATGGATCGGCAATCAACTATCCTGCGCGCCGCCAAACCCACATTGGACGAAGGCTTGGCGTTTGCCCGCTATCTCGACCAGGCGGCCGAGGGTTTCTTCCGGTTCATGCTGGGCCGCCGGGCCGGGCACATCCTCGCTACCGCGTTCCTCCAGCCCGACCATGATCTCTCGCACCAGTATGTGACCTTCGCCGAACAGAACAGCCGCATCGTGGGGATGGTCTCGGGCTACACCGCCACTCAGCACCGCCGCTCTTCCTTCGACCCCGTGAGGCGGGCCGCGGGCCGGTACAATCTGCGCATGGAGATCGTCTTGGTCCTGTGTGCTCCCCTCCTTCGGATCATCGATTCGGTCACCGATGGCGACTTCTACCTGCAGGCCATTGCCGTCGACAAGGAACTTCACGGCAGTGGCGTCGGCGCCACGTTGATGGCTGCGATGGAGGAGCAGGCCCGTGCAGGCGGATCAACCCGACTGGCCCTCGACGTCTCAGCTAAGAACAACAGGGCGCGCCGGTTCTACGAGCGCCGCGGGATGGCCATCGAGTCACAATGGCCCAGGCGCATTCCCATCCCCGGGTTCAAACTCTATCGAATGGCGAAAGTGCTCTAGGCTCGAGGCCGCTGAGAGTGCTCTCAAGGCTCAATACTCACACGCTTGGCGCCTTCTGATTCCGAATGAGTTCCCGACTGACGGCCTTGCGATATCCTGTAACGGCCAAGCCGTTGGGGCACAACTCGACGATGCCGTACGAATTGTTGTCCTCCCCCTGCCCTTCGACGGTCGCGATCAGCGTGTAATAATGGATGCCATTGATCAGGTTGTGGCTGCCAGCATGGTGATGCCCCTGGAAGACGGCGAGGACCTTGCCTGACGCTTCGAGAACCGTCCGGACGTCGGCAGCATTCTTGACGTAGACAGCGCCGGTCCCGTCGAGCAATTGATGCATGAAGACAACGACCGGATTGGGCGTCGCATTGAGGTCTTCCCGGAGCCATTCCAGTTCATGCGGTGGGATGTTGGCGTCGGTCCAGTCGAAGTTGCCATGATCGTAATCGGCGCCGTCGGTTCGATAGTTCGGATCGAGCACGACGCCGTGCAGGCCGTTGACATCGAACGAGTAGTAGCTGCGCTCGGCGGCGATGCCGGTATTGGTCACGCGCTGGAGGAACTGCGGCTTGGAGATGCTGTCCACATCATGGTTGCCCAACACGTGGTAGGTCCGCCCCTCAAACCGCTGGAAAACGGCCTCGACGGTCTCCAGATAAGCAAGCGTGTCCCGCTCGACGGGTGGACGATCCTGGTCTTTGAAATCGCCCAACTCGACGAGGAAGTCCACCTTCTCGGCATTCATCCGCGCAACGCACTCGCCCAACTTGTCCAATGATTCGCGATAGATGCGCATCCCGGCTGGATCGGCGTCGGCATAGTGGCAATCCGTGACAATGCCGAATCGCACGGGCGTACGACGGCCTGACAACCCGCCCTGGCGGGCGCAGGAGAGCGACAGAACAGCCGACGAAGCCAGAACGGAAGCCGTCGATCTGAGAAACACCCGGCGATCGATCACCCATCCATGCTCGCCCGCAGCGCGATCATTAGCATCTTGTTTGAGAGACTCGCCGTTCATCATCGCATCTGCTCCCTATGTATTCGCGTGGGCTTTCGGTGCACCTCAGAACCGAGCCAATGATAGCACAGACCACGCCGGTATGCCATGGTGGAAGTCTCCCTTCCGGCACGGTATAATCACAAGCGGCGAACGGACTGGCGCCTGAGGCTCCATGACAGACGATTGAAAGTGATAACGGGATGAATCAGGACCATGCGATTCAAACACAACCTCGCAAACGGGGCTCCCGCATAGTCCTGGTCGCGTCTATCGGCCTGCCCCTCGTCCTGGCTCTGATCTGCTTCATCGCCCTGGCGGTTCTGCCCGAGCCGGAGGGAAGCCGCCTGAAAGATCCTCTGCGAAGCTTCCTGACGGGGCTGGGCGTGCTTGGTGTCGCGACACCACTGTGCATCGCGGGCTGGCGGCTCAGGCGACGATTCGCCTCGTCGCCCTATTATGAGGGCACGTTCATCGCAACCGTGCTGAGCCTGTTCGGGTTCGTTACCGTCGCAGCCGGACTGGCGTGCATCATTTTGGGTGGCTACGACCTTCTCATGCGATTCCTGGACACAACGCCGTAGGAGTCCCTGCCGCTTAGCCAAGAAGTTTCTCTAGCATCTCGGTGTAGGCGCTCTGCGGGCGCAATCCCACCAGGCGCCCGGCCTCTTCTCCGCCAGAGAAGAATAGGACGGACGGAACCCCCTGAATACCGTAGCGCTGCGCCAGATCCGGAGCCCGGTCGACATTGACTTTGCAGACCAGGGCGCGGCCCTCATATTCCTCGGCGAGTGCTTCGATCGTCGGCGCCAGGCGCCGACAGGGTGGACACGAATTCGAGTAGAAATCGACCAACACCGGTTGCTGAGCCCCCAGAACCTGAGTATCGAAATCGGCGGCGTTCTCGATCTGCACCGCGTCGTAACCGGCGACTTCGCCCTCCGGCGCGACGCGAGACGAGCCGGTTGAGAAGGCGAAGAAGCCCCCGATCAGCGCCCCCAGAAGCGCGCCGCGATAGGGATTGGCCGTTAGCGGGCAGGTTCCGGTCGAACACTTGCCGAAGTAGCCCAATGTCGCTCCGAGACTGCCCCCGATGAGCAATCCGAGAACCAGTTGTATCACCATTGCTCTTTGCATCATCATTCTCCAATTGCCGGCAGTCCGCTCATAACGCAGTCGCCAGCCATTCCAAAGCCTCGGTCAGTTGACCGAGACGCGCCTCATCCAAATCGCCCCGCAGACGTTCTTCACAGCTCTGCATCCGATCCACAATCCGCGTCTTCATGCGCCTGCCCTTGCCGGTCAATGAGACCAGAATCGCCCGCCGATCAGTCGGACTCGCTTGCGTCTTCGCATACCCCTCACCAACCAGCATCTCCAGAACACGGCTGCCCCGCGAGGGTGAGAGCCCCATTCGTGTTGAGAACTCGCCGCCCGGAATCCCCTGCCGCTCGTCCAGAACGATCAGTCCATTGAACGCGGCCTGCGAGAGACCCAACTGGCTCTGGATCTGCTCCTCGTTGCATTGGCACTTGCGTTTGATCGCCAGAATCAATTCGAAAAGGTGTCGGTTCATAATTCTTCTTACGACTTGAGCTATTTATTTGTTCTTGGCAATAGTTGCTAATAGCAATAATATTACCAAACCGCGGATAAGCCGGGAGAAAGGCGTGGCCTTTGGGGGCCGTTGGAGGCTACTTGGGCAACGTCAACGCATGAACCTTACCCAGGGCCGCACAGGCAAAGACGAGCGGATAGAGCTCCTCGAAGTACCAGAGCTGAGCGAAGTACAAACCAATGGGCGAAGCGGGCGTCGACGCCCCGCGTTCCGTTTGACCGATGAGCCAGTTCGCTCCCCTCCCGATGGCCGCATCGATGGCGTCGTCCAACCCATCGAGCGGATCGACCCCGACCAGAGGTCGCCACTCGGCCAGCGCGTCGACAGCCAGAGCCGTTTCCTCGATCGAGGAGGCAACGGACGCGGCCCCACCCCAGCCGCCATCGTCATTCTGCGCCGAGAGGAGCCATCGGAGAGCCCGACCGCACATGGGACGCACCCGATCTCCACTAGCCTCAGTGACCCGCGCCAGATGTGTCAGGGCTCGACCTGTACCGTAGACAGGATTCTGTTTCTCGTCGTCATGCTGGTTGCCAAACCAAAGGGGCAACCAGGAGCCATCTGACAATTGGACCTCATTGAGATACACCAGCGCCCTGCTCATCCCAACTCCGGCGCGTTCCCGTAGTGAGTCGGGCAACATACTCCGCCAGAGGCTCATTGCACCGATGGCGTGGGCCGTGATGTCCGGAGCGCTCTTATCGAAAGGTAGCTTGGTCCAACCCCGACAAAAGGTTGGAATACCCCAATCGGAGTTTTGCAGGCCCAGCAACCAGTTGACACCCGCCTGGGCCGCCTCGGAGGCGGTCCGATCCCCCGCAGCCAGATGGTGCAGCGCGATCAGCGCCCCGGACGTGTCGTCACCATCGGGAACCGCGCCGGGCAGATTCGACCACGCCCAGCCGCCCGGCGCCGCCTGCGTGTACGGATGGATGCGCGTGTGCTGACAGTCCAGCAGCCAGTTCAGCAGTCGTGTCCGTTCCGGCTTGGGGAGATTCCTGTGAAGACCACCGGGCGTCAGTGCATTGACGGACAAGGTCGTCACCCACGTCGCCAAGTCGGTATCGATCGGCCAACTCCCATCGGCGCGGATCGAGGCGATGAGGAACTCGGTTCCTTTGAGCGCCACCCCGTGGTCACGATGTCCGGACGCCGCGAGACTCATCACGACAAACGACGTCAGAGGAGCGGCTTCGAGGAAACCGCCGTTGTCGGGTTGCAGGGTTTTGAGAACCTCCAGAGAACGGCGCCGCGACAGACAACGTGTCAGATACGTCAAGGGATTGCGCGGCTTGCGGTGCGCGTAGTGAGCCTGTCCGATGGCGATCAGGGCGGGCAACGCGTAGCTGACGACGGGCAAGCGCATCCACTTGAACAAGCGGTGCGGCAAAACCGCCAATTCGAACGGCAAGGGTCGAACGGATCGCCACGCGTCGCTGCCTGAGCCCAGCCGACCCGCCAAGGCGCACATCGTCAGGATCGGCACAGAAAACGTCCGGTCCTTACCATATGCGCGATCGACCGCACGGGCCAGCAGTTGCGGTTCGACGGTCCCAACCTCTCGACGGAGCCAGGACTCGGTCCTTTCAATCGCCTCCCGACAGGCCGGCGGAGGGTCGGGAATCGCCAGCGCCGAATAACACAGCATGGTCGTACTGAGATTGCTCGGGCTCTGGACGGTATCGCCCCACCCGCCGTCGGCGTTCTGATTCTCGCAGAGCCAATTCAATCCACGATCGATCAGCGGCCGGTGCGCGGCCGAATCCATCTGCGCCAGCGCAAAGACCGCGGTCGCCGTCGACAGGGCGCTGCTGGAAAGCCCTCCCACCCAGTTGCCCTCGGGACCGCGCTGCGCCAGCAGTGACTTGCGCAGCGCCGTGAGAGTGACATCCAGATCGTTTCTATCGATATCGATCATGCGCCGGCGAGTTGTCCCAGTGAAAGAAGCCCATAGTACGTGTACTCGCAGTCCAGGACCTCGTCGGCAGCGTGGCCGTGGAAGCCGCCCTGCGCGTTCCAGAGCTCGTCGAGGTAGTCCAGATGCCCCTCCCGGACCTCGTCCAGCACAACGCCCGCCAGCGACAGTGCATGCAGGGCCGTCGCGGTCGAGAGCAGATCCGGCACCGCCATATCCGACATGAGCGGGATGGCGGCGAATCCTCCAAACGGGGTCGTTCGAGCCATGAGCCATTGTAGCGCCGCGTGCGGGACCGGCGCGCCGAGATCGTGGAAGATCGTCACAGCCGCAGCAGTCGCGGTCGTGGCGCTGACCGTCATGGTCGGCTCGTTCGAGAAGCCCCCGTCGGGCATTTGCAGAGACTGAACCGAGGCGAGCAGTGCATCGCGGTCGAGATCGTCGATCTCCAGATCCTGGCAAACCCCCAGCGCCAGGAAACTGCCATACACATGGCCCCGCTCGGCGCCGGCCGACGTGCTGAAGCCACCGTCGTCGGCGCGGAACTGGAGCAAGCGTTTCGTCATGGTCGCCCGGGTCGCGGCGTCAATCGCCGGACCATTTCGCTCGATCATGTTGACACGACAGCGGACCAGACAAGCCAAGTGCACGAGGTCGAGCAGTGGACCCGCCCCGAAACCATCCAGATACGTTGCGACACGTTCGAAAGGAATCTTCGCGTCAATTGCCAGAGAGGCCTCCAGGCCGAAGAGGGTGTAGTAGAGATCGCTGCGTCCATCTCGCCCGGCGAAACCGCCGTCCTCATTGACGTGTCGACTGAAGAACTCTCTGACTACATCGAGGGAGTCACCGAGGGCCTGGGCGGCCTCAGTCACGGCCCGGCGCATGTCGAGCCTGATCGTCATCGCAGCAACCCATGATCTCGAAATCGTTGAATATCTTGCCCATGACGCGCCGCAAGAGACCTTTTAGACTCGCGTTCTTCAGCGCGATCAATGATCCGATCGCCTGCGATTTGTACACCTCCATCAGGCGCCAGGCCGCCATCTCCACCTCGGACGTCGCGATCATCTTTCGCACGGGCTCCCGATCGGCCTCCGTCGCACCGCTGCGCCATTGGCCCGCGATCTGCTCCTTGCCTTTCGCGTCGGCCATCTCGTAAGCCAGGGCCAGCAAGATCGAGGGGCGCTGGCTGGCGCACAGCGCGATCCCTTCGGGGCTGCGCAGGTCTTCCAGATCGTCTCGAATCTGATAGGCGATCCCGAGCGACTCGCTGTACTGCTTCAGGACACGGTCAACGTGTTCATCGGCGCCGGCCAGCGTCGCCCCGAGACTGAGCGCCACCTCAAAGGCGGGCGCGGTTTTGAGACGGAAGATATCCAGCACCTCGTCGACGGTCAGAGGTCGCGGCGCCCGCGACCAGGTCAGTTCGCGTCCTTGTCCCAGGCACAGCGTGCGATGGCCCTGCGCGGCCGCATGCAGGAGCCTGGTGCGACGCGTCGGAGAGCCATCGGTCTCGACGAGGAGCCGGTACCCCTCGCCCAGGAGAAGGTCACCCACATTCAGAGCGATGGGGACGCCGTACTGCGAATGCAGGGTCTTGTCCCCGTAGCGTTCGGAGTCATCGTCCTCGATGTCGTCGTGAATCAGGGACGCCTTGTGGAAACACTCAACCGCGACGGCGATCCGCTCCAAATCGTCATCACGCCCTTCAGCGTCCGAATCGACCAGAGCCTCGTAAGCACAGACGCCGAGGAAGGGGCGCCAGCGTTTCCCCGCCTTGGCCATCCAGTCGAGCGCTACCTGCTCGGTTGCGTCCGGCTGCGGCGCCATCAATCGGCCCAGCGAGGCGGCTGAGAACCAGCCGTTGACTTTCTGATGCAACGCGTCCAGATCCAGCCGGCGCGTCTGATTGTCAGTCGTCTGGTAGATCGCCTCCCAGAGCCAGTCGAGATCGACGCTGGTATTGGCGCAGCCGTCCCATAGAAGGGGAATGGCAACGCCCGGGACGGCGCCGGCTTCCATGTACGGGAAGACACGCTCCAACACCGAAAGACAACTGACGCCCACAATCGCCTCAACCTGGCCCGTCTCGATCAGTGACATGACGACGGGCGAGCCTTCGGCGATCAGGACCGCGTATCCCAGTTGCTCAGCCTGACCCTTCAGATCGCCGATCACGCATCGACCGCACTGCTGACAGAGCAAGCCCAGGTCGTCGAACTCGGCCGGGCACTGCT
>JANQFY010000062.1 GCA_028277585.1 Sedimentisphaerales bacterium | reverse complement strand
CAACTCCACCAGGGGCACGCCCCGACCGGTTCGCTCGTCCACCACGCGGATCGCGAAATACGAGCATTCTCGTTCCGCATCGGTCACCGCCAGTGCAAGGGCCATCGGGTTGTTCTTTCCGACCAGCAGGGCGGCAGTCAACAGAATCGCCAGGCGAGTTGTCCTGAAACAGTCACACATTGTCCAATATCCTCGAATCAAGGGGTATAACCACTAGAGCGCACGGGATCAGTACGCGCCACTATTCTAGAGTCGCATGACCGGGCTGGGAAGTTCCAGAAAACAGTGGTTCAGCCATATCGCCGGGGCAGACGATTGGCTCAAGCAGATCCAGAAGGAGTTCTCGATTCACCGGCAGTACGCGCACTTCTGGCAACGCCTCTACAGCGAACAACTCGAGACGCCTCAGGACGCAAGTATCGAGAGGTTGTGGAGCCTGCTGGCGGGCGATCAGACGCCGTCTTAGGATTAGTCCCTGCCTGGCCAGCGCCAGTGGCTCGTACCGGCGACGCTCTCGACGGGGCTCCCGGGCAGCATCGCATTCCAGTCGAGCAGCCTCTTTGAGAGCCTTTCGGTTACATCGGGCCTCGTGGTCGCCAGGTTCTGCAATTCCGACGGATCGCGAACGATGTCATACAGCTCCACGCGACTCCGGTCCGGGTTCATGAGTAGCTTATAGTCTCCGTCGCGCACCGCCAGGCGGGGGGGCTGATTGAGGGGATGGCCGTAGACCCGGTAACGCCATTCCCAGAAACAGGCGCGTTCTCGCCTTCGGGTCGCGCCGAGCCAGACGTCACTGACATCTTCACCGTCGAGATCCGAGAAGCTGGACGACGACGCACCAGCTATCCTGCAGAGCGTGGGGACGAAATCCACGCCGTTGACGACCGTTGCGTCGTTTACCCTGCCTTGGGGGACCCGTCCGGGCCATCGCAAAATGAAGGGCACGCGGATGCCGCCTTCGTAGATGCTTCGTTTCCGACCGCGGAACGGACCGGTGCGGCCTACGCCGCTATGGGCGGCGTTGCTGATCTGGAAGTCCTCAGGTCCATTGTCGCTGGAGAAGATGACCAGCGTGTTCTCCCGCAATCCCAACCGGTCGAGTTTGTCCAGGAACAGCCCGATCTGCCGGTCCATCTCGATCAGAGCCGCGTAGTAGACCTGATCCACGCCGTGGAAGTCGACGCCCTTCGGATGGTACCGCTCGGTCTTCTTCAGTTGCTCCTTGGATGGGTTCAGCGTCGCGTGCACGTCGGAGAACCAGATGTTGGCGTAGAACGGTTTGCCATCTGCCGACTGGACGAACTCCAGGGCGCTATCCAGGATGTCCTTCGTGCAAGTGGGGCGCGCCTTGGGCGACCAGATGTCGACGGGATCCTTGCCCGGCATGTTGCAGGCCGTGTTAGTCCGGAAGACATCGATCCCGTATTCGCCTGGGGACAGGGTGCCCAGATGCCACTTTCCGAAATGGCCCGTCGCGTAGCCTGCCTCCTGGAGAGCGTCGGTCAGCGTCGGGACCTTCGGATCCAGCGCATTGGGCATGCCACGCCGCTCGTTGACGGCGTCGCGGGCAAAGTGGCCGAACACTCGGTGTCGCGCCGGATAGTGACCCGTCATGATCGCCGTTCGACTGGGCGAACACACCGAGCCGGCGACGTAGAACTGAGTGAAGAGCGTTCCGTCCGAGGCCAGTTTGTCCAGGGCGGGTGTCTTGACGCGCCGGTTGCCGTAGCAACTCAGGTCCCCCCAGCCGAGATCATCGGCAAACAGAAAGATGATGTTCGGCCGTTTGGCTGCCGGTTGCGGAGAGGCCATAGCTGGAACAAACCCCCCGAGCCCCGACGCTACACTGGCTAGTAGAAACGATCGGCGTGTGATGCGCATCAGATTCTCCTGTCTATCTGTCGAAAGGCCGGCCCAGGCCAGACGATCCAGCTTCCTCAGCTCGACCTCAAGCGGTTGCGGTGTCTTGCCATAGCTTGCGCCAGTGTTGCCTGGATTCCGGCATGCTGGCCGTCGTTGGCCAGATTCTGCATCTCCTCAGGGTCGTTCTGCAGGTCGTAGAGTTCTTCGAACGCAATCTTCTCGCAGGCTTGCGTCTCAAACGTCTGAACCAGTTTCCATCGACCCGTCCGGACCGCCAGCAAGGGCTGGCTTCCCAAACACGGAACCGGCGCTTCGTAAAGGAAGCTCTCGCGCCAAGTCGTCTTTCGCCCCTGGAACAGGGACACAAGACTCTTGCCGTGCATGTTGGATGGTCTCGCAAGCCCGGCCAATTCCATCATCGTCGGCGCCCAGTCGATATTCAGCACAAGGTCTTCGTTCGTCCCAGCTTCTATTCCGGGTCCAGCCGCGAACATCGGCACGCGAATGGACTCTTCGTACGGCAAGACCTTGCTCGTGAACCCATGCTCACCCATGAACCAGCCGTTGTCCCCCATGAACAGGTAGTAGGTGTCGTCCTCGTATCCGCTGGCTTTCACGGCGTCGATCACGCGTCCCAGCGCCGCGTCCGTATCCTCTATCGCCGCGTAGTAGCGGCGCAGATGCTCTCGTATGTTCTCCGCTTTGTCGTAGCCGTACTTGAGCGCCTGCATGCGATTTCGACCCTGCTTCAGATAGGGCGGTTTGCCGGCCAGATCGTCCCGCCATGTCCTGGGCACAGGGATGTCCACGTCCGCGTATCGCGCCAGGGTCTCTGTCTTCGGCTTCCAGTCGAAATTGTGGTCCATGTGCGCCAACTGCGTACACAGAAACAGTACGAAGGGCTTGTCCTGGTCCTTCATCCGATCGAGAAAGGCGATTGCCTGGTCGGCATTGTAGTCCTCGATGAATCCGTGGGCAGTCTTCTTCTGACCATGCTCGTTGACCTGGCGGTTCCATTGAGGTCCGTTGCTGACAAAATGGGTCACGAAGTCGAACCCGCACGCCTGGGGCGAATTGGCCAGGTGCCATTTGCCCACCATCGCCGTGGCGTACCCCGCGTCCTTCAGGTAATGGGCGAAGGTCCGCTCCCTGTCGTGCAGGCGGGCCGATCCCCCGACGTAGGCCACCCCATTGCGGCTGCCGTAGCGCCCTGTCAGGCAGGCGGCCCGGCTTGGGCAACAGATGGATAGCACCACGAAGGCGTTGGAGAACTTCGTGCCGCGCTGAGCGAGCCTGTCCAGGTGCGGCGTCTTGACTAACGCGTTACCTGAGTATCCGACCGCATCATGACGCTGGTCGTCCGTCAGAATGAACACGAAATTGGGGCGTCGCCTTCGTTCCCGCGCCCGGGCTCCAGCCGCCAGCTCCACAAGTCCTAGGCCGAAGGCCTGCAAGAACCCACGTCTGCCCATCACTGTCTCGGTACGCGGCGCCGAATCGCGTCGCGGTAGTCTTTCTGACATCATAAACGTCGCTCCTACAGGCAAGTGCCACTCGAATCAACATCGTAGGGGAGGTCTCAGCCCGTGTCAATTCAGCTTCTGGGGTGATCCAGATCTGCTGCGAAGTTGTTGGAAGATGGGTTGGCAGGCGTGGGGCGCCGGGTTACAATGGCTGAACCTGGTAGTCTCTTCAGGGCTTTGCGATGGATACTGACCGGCGGGCAAGGCCGGTGTGCGAATTCGAAACGCTGTTGCCAAGGGAGGACTCCTAATGAAGAAGCGAGAAGTCATTTCGGGATGCGCATGTTGTGGTCTGAGTCGTCGACGCTTTCTGGCTGCCGGTTGTGGCGCCTGCGTCGGCGCGGCGGGAGTCCTGACGACGCCGAGTGTGACTCGCGCCGCCGGCGCCGGGGGGAAGATGAAGATCCGCATCATCTACTCGCTGCACGCCGCCAAGCAGCCCGGACCCGACTGGCCCAACGTGGGGTTCGATTTCCGCCCGTTCATGAAGCAGGTCAACAAGACCCTGGCGCAAAGTTGCCCCGATCTGACGTTCGTCAGTTCCATGGCGACCGGCCCGGACCAGGCCAAGGAGATCCTGGCCCAGGACAAATCGACCGGGATCGAGGGGTACCTCGTCTACCAGATGAACTGCTGGAACCGGGTGGTGCAGACGATCGCCACCTCGGGTAAGCCCGTCCTTTATGCCGACTTCCAATACGGAGGCAGCGGTGGGTTCCTGGTCTACACGGCCGATTTCCTCCGCAAGAAGACGCCC
>JANQFY010000506.1 GCA_028277585.1 Sedimentisphaerales bacterium | reverse complement strand
TTGAAGCCATGGGGATTGATCGTCATGGACAGGGCTTCAACGTGGGGCTCAACCTCGGCCGCTGCGCCGGGGCCGGGCTGCCCGGCCATATGCACATCCACGTGGTGCCCCGCTGGGATGGTGACACGAATTTCATGAACGTCTGCAGCGATACGGACGTCATCAGCCAGTCCCAGGTGGATCTGCTCAGTGAGTTGAAGACCGCCAGCGCCGAGCACGGACTTCCCAGGCTGTGACCATGATGAATCAATGGAGTTCCTACGCCGTTACGGCCGAGACCAGCCAGGGACGCGCCCATCCCGAGCCGGTGCATCGATACCGGTCCGACTTCGAGCGCGACCGCGATCGCATCATCCACTGCTCCGCCTTTCGTCGGCTCGAAGGCAAGACTCAGGTCTTCACGCCGGGGCTGGACGACTACTACCGTACGCGCCTGACGCACAGCATCGAGGTTGCCCAGATCGGACGGACCATCGCCCGGGCGCTCGGGCTCAACGAAAGCCTTGCCGAAGCGATCTGCCTGGCCCACGACCTGGGCCATTCCCCGTTTGGGCACGCGGGCGAAGCGGCGCTGAACGCGCTGATGGTCGATCATGGTGGTTTCGAGCACAACGCTCAGACGCTGCGCATCGTCGAATTGCTCGAACATCCCTACCCGGCGTTCATGGGCCTGAACCTGATGTACGAAACCCGACTGGGGCTGGCGAAACACAAGAGCCGCTACGATGTCTCGCAGGTCACCTCCTTCGCCGAGGCCAATGGCACGCTCGAAGGCCAGATCGCCGACCTGGCGGACCGCATCGCCTACAACTGTCACGATCTGGAGGACGGGATGAAGGCGCGTCTGCTGGAGACCGAGCAACTGACAAAGATCGAAATCTTTGCTCAAGCGAGGCAGCGCGTCGGCGCTGAGCAGATCGACGACTGGACCATCCGCCGGACCCGCACTGCCAAGGCGATCATCGATGCGCTGGTCAGTGACGCCATCGACGCCAGCCGCGCGGCCATCGCGGCCGCCGGGATCGAGACGCATCGTGACGCTTGCGCGCGAGCCGAGAACCTGATCCGCCTTTCAGACGAGAGCGATCACGAACTGAATGAGTTGGAGACGTTCCTCCTGGAGCGTTTCTACCATCACGAATCGCTTGTCCAGACGTCCGAACAGGTCCGCCAATGGTTGGGCGAACTCTTCGAGGGTCTGTGCGACGAGCCGACCCGAATGCCGGGCTACTTCCAACGTTTCATCCCGCAGCACGGCCTCCAACGCGCCGTCTGTGACTACATCGCCGGCATGACCGATCGCTACTGCCTCAAGCTGCTTGGCGTCGGCAAGTGATGAACCGGGTCGTGGTCGACCTCCACGCATCGGCTCTCGGCTGACGTGTTCATAGAGAGGTGTTGAATGAAGCTGGGCCTTGGCCTTTACAAGCACATGCTGACCGAGGAGAACTACGCCTTCGCCCGGCAGTGCGGCGCGACGCATCTGGTGGTTCACCTGGTCGATTACTTTCGCGCGGGGCGGGAGAATCCGAAGGGCAATCAGCCGACCGGCGGTGACGCGGGCTGGGGCCTGGCCGGCGATCCGAACCGACTCTGGAGGCTCGAGGAACTGCTGGCGATCAAGGATCAGATCAACGCGGCGGGCCTGGAGTTGGAGGCGGTCGAGAATTTCGATCCGGCCCATTGGCATGACGTGCTTCTCGACGGCCCCGAGCGAGACCGGCAGATTGAGAATCTCAAGACCATCGTTCGCCGGCTCGGAACTGCCGGCATCCCGATCATGGGCTACAATTTCAGTCTTGCCGGGGTCTGTGGGCGCATCTCCGGTCCCTTCGCGCGGGGTGGGGCGATCTCCGTCGGGATGGACGGGCCGGACGAATCGCCGATTCCCAACGGTATGATCTGGAACATGGTCTGCGATCCCAGCGCCCCGGAGGGGACGTTGCCCGAGATTACGCACGAGCAGTTATGGGATCGGCTGGCGCGTTTCTTGCGAGCGATTCTCCCGACCGCCCGGGAGGTGGGGGTACGACTGGCGGCCCATCCGGACGACCCGCCGCTGCCAAAGATGCGACGCCAGCCTCGGTTGGTCTATCAGCCCCGCATGTACGATCGCTTCATCGAGATCGATCCGAGCCCGCACAATCAGTTCGAGTTGTGTCTCGGCACGCTGGCCGAGATGACCGAAGGCGATGTCTACCAAGCCGTCGATCGCTACTGTCGCCAGGGACGGATCGCATACATTCACGTGCGCAATGTCACGGGCCACGTCCCGTCCTATCGCGAGACATTCATCGACGAGGGCGATCTGGACATGCCGCGCATCATCGACATTCTCAAGGAGAATCGCTTCGAGGGGGTGCTGATTCCCGATCACACCCCGCAAATGACCTGCTCCGCTCCCTGGCACGCCGGGATGGCCCACGCGTTGGGCTACCTCAAGGCGTTGATTAGCTAGGTCCGCCGTGGGCCTTTGGCTTTGACTGGGCCCGGGCCTTGCAGTACTGTTTGATCGTACAAGTCTCCATGTCACCTGGAGACGCATGTCAGGTCGGTTCTTCGTTGAAAGGGTACGCTATGAAACGGACCCCTGAGTTGATGAGCGATCTTGCGAGTCTCATGTCAATTGCCTTGATAGCATTCGCCTTGTCGATTCCGGCTATCGGTGCAACGGAAGAGACAGGCCTAACCGACAAGACGCTCGTTGTCTGGGTCGCGCCGGCCAATCTCACCCAGCAGGGCGGCTCGGCGCTGACGGTCAATGACACGACCATCGATCGTTTTGATGGGGTCGTCTTTGGCGAACTGGAAGAGTCTGTCTGGATGCCGGGCAGCAACAACTTCAGTCGCACCCACCGGGAGCAGTCCGACTGGCCCAGGGAGACGGCTTCGCCGGATACGTTCGTACAGATGGCGATCGTCTATGAGGGCAAACAGATCACGGTCTATCGCAATGGCAAGCGCTACGCGCGCTATGAGATGGGTGGTGACCCCTACACGTTTGGTACGCGGACCGCTGTTCTGTTCGGACAGCGTCACCGGGGCAATAACGATTACTTCCTGGGTCGCATCCGGGACGCCCGCGTCTATGCGGAGCCTCTGAGCGGGCAAACGATTGCGTCGATGGAACCGGGCAAGCCGATCCCCGGCGTCGAGCCCTGGGCGTGGTGGGACTTCGCTCGGACCGGCACGTACGACAGAGTGGGACGTTTCAATCGCGTCACGATCTCCGGCGACGCGCGAATCACGGATGGTTGTCTTGTTCTAGAAGGGAGCAAGCCCCGAATGCTTGCGATGATGGCGCCCGACGAAGGCGACCACGCCGTCGATGTCCCGACGGCGTGGTCGATCGACGACCCGGCTGTTCCCGCTCGCGTCGTGCAATCGACCCGGCTGTTTCGCGAGCGGCTCCTGCGCGATCCGTACCGTCCGGGCTACCACTTCTGCGTTCCTGAAGGCAACGGCCGGCCGGGCGATTCGAACGGCTGTTTCTGGGCCAACGGACGCTACCACCTGATGTACCTCTACAACCGTCAGGACGTGGGGTTCTGCTGGGGACACATCTCCAGCAAGGACCTGATCCATTGGCGACACCATCCCGATTCGATCGGGCCCGGCGACGGTGACGAAGGTTGCTTCAGTGGAGGCGGGTTCCTGGACGACGACGGGACCGCGTATTTGTCTTACTGGATGCTCTGGGGCGCCAAGGGGATCGGTGTTGCCCGGAGCGGCGATCGACACTACGACACTTGGAAGAAACTCGACGCTAACCCAGTCATCACGTCGACCGAGTGGGGCATTACCGAGACGACGGACGCGGCCGGCGCCAAGCTGATCTACGGCTCGGCCGATCCGAGCAACATCTGGAAAAGGAACGGCAAGTACTACATGCTCACCGGTAATTTGCTCGTCCTGAACAAGTACGGCCGCAAACCCGATTCGCCCGCAGAGATGGGGGGCGATCGTTTGTATCTATTCGAGTCGGAGGATCTCAAGGACTGGAAGTACCAGGGCGTCTTCTACGAACGCAATCCCGCGTGGACCGATGACAGCGAAGACAACATGTGCCCCAGCTTCCTTCCTCTGCCAGCCAGAGGTGACGGCGGCGCGCCGAGCGGCAAGCACCTCTTGCTCTTCATCAGCCACAACAAAGGATGCCAATACTACGTCGGCGATTACGACGAGGAGAACGACCGCTTCATCCCGAACAATCATGGTCGCATGACGTGGGTGGACAACACCTACTTCGCGCCTGAGGCGCTGATCGACGACAAGGGACGGCAGATCATGTGGGTCTGGCTGACCGACAACCCGGGCGGCGAGGAGGCCAAGGGCTGGTCCGGCGTCTACGGCTTGCCGCGCTCGGTCTGGGTCGGCGCGGATGGCACGTTGCGGATGCGCCCGGTCAAGGAACTCGAGATGCTCCGCAGCAATGAGAAGACCTGGCGCGATATCATGCTGGGGCATCAAGGGAGCAAGTCGCTTGAAGGCGTGGTCGGCGATTCGTGCGAACTGGCTCTGACTATTGCGCCGACAACGAAGACCGGGCGGTTCGGCGTGAAGGTGCGCGTCTCGGCGCAGGGCCAGGAACAGACGTTGCTCTACTACGACGCACAAGCCGGCCAACTCGTATTCGATGCGACCCAAAGCGGTGTGGACGGACGCCGTGCGGTCGAACGAGCGCCCTTGAAGCTTCCGCCGGGCGAGCCGGCGCGACTCCGCGTTTTCGTGGACAAATCGATTGTCGAGGTCTACGCCAACGACCGCCAGGCAATCTGCCGCCGCGTCTATCCGGGCCGGGAGGACAGCTTGGGTGTGGCCCTATTCGCTGAAGACGGGACTGCAAAGTTTTCCAATATCAAGGCCTG
>JANQFY010000459.1 GCA_028277585.1 Sedimentisphaerales bacterium | reverse complement strand
CGGCGCCGACATCGCCAAGTTCCTCCGACTCGGCGCCGCCGGAGTCCAAGTGGCCACGCGGTTCGTCTGCACCGACGAATGCGACGTCCACGACAACTTCAAGCAGGCCTATCTGGACGCTGGCCCTGATGACATCACAATCATCAACAGCCCCGTGGGACTGCCCGGTCGCGTGATCAACAATCCGTATGTCGAGAGCATCAAGCAGGGCAAGACCACGCCGTTCGTCTGTCATTGCAAGTGCCTGCGCAGTTGCGACCCGAGAACAGCCCCCTACTGCATCGCGGAAGTCCTCGCCAAGGCGGCGTTGGGGAAAATGGACGAAGCGTTCGCCTTCGCCGGATCGAACGCCTACAAATGCGATGAGATCATCCCGGTCGAAACACTGGTCGCCAAGCTGAAGGATGAATTGACCGAGGCGCTCGCCTGTGAGGACACCCCGACCCCGGCCGCTCAACCGTGAGTGCACGCGTGACATAGACACCCGGTGTCACACATACTAGGCGGCCGCTCAGCGCCGACTGCGCTGGGGCAACTCGATGGGAAAACTCCGACTTGGATTCAACCGCGTCGGTTGGGCGACGCGCCGCGACGCGGGGATCTTGAAGGTCTGCCCCCTTTGCGGGAGACGGATCGAATTCTGGATCGACCGGACTTGGAACGGTATCCACCGCTCGGCTTCTTGGGCGCCATCCCCGCCATCAGCAACAGCGCTTTCTCGCAGGCCGCCCGTGTGGTCCGATCGGAGTTCTTCAGACCCTCTTTGAGCACCTCCACCGCCATCTTCTTCATCCGACCCTTCATGCTCCGCAGGCCGTATGCGGCCGCTTTCTTGGCCGTCCGCGAGAAGCGACGACCCTCCAGCGTCTCCTTCAGGATATCCAGACCATCCTCCTGCTTCCAGGACAGATTAAAGGCCGCCAGGCGAGCGGTGGAAACATTTTCGGAATGCAATTTCTCCCGGAGTTTGGCGAGCAGCTCGATCGCAGCCTCGTCCTTCTCCCGCCCGGACGGAATCCTTTTCTCCAGCTTCATAGAGCCCTCCTTGTTCAGCATCCATGCCGTACTTGGGCCTCCTCCTTGCGACGAAAGAGGCTCTAACGCTGCTCCTCCCGCTCCGGATATCCTCAGTGCCGAGGACGCCAGACTGAGCCTGGGTCTAGAGACTGCGTCCTGAGCGAGTTTATACAGCGTCACCGGAAAAATCAAGGGCCCACCGGAAGAAAATAGGTGAAACGCCCCTATTCCAGGCAAACGAGGGTGGAATTTACGGGACTTCACGTACATCACAAAGCCATGGTTTCGACCCGCCGAGGCTGGGGACAAAGCTCGCGGCTGTTTCGCACCATCGTCTTGAGATGACGCGAACGAACCGGTAGAATGGAATCCCGCTATAGGATGTGAAGCCCTACAAGGGCGAATCTCGGGGGCCCTGCCTGTCGCGTCCGGCCGACCCTAACGGGAGATCGCGTCACAACGTCGGTACAACCGAATGTCATGGAGAGCAATCGCGATGAGAAACAACACCGATCCGTTGCACCCGTCCGATGAACTCGACACGTTCCGAATGTCGATGTGCCCATTCATCCTGGGCGTGACGCTGTGCCTGCTGACCTGGACCGATTCGGCCCCCGCGGCCGACTGCCCCGTATGGGGACAGGCCTATTCGCGCAACATGATCTCGAACGAGACCGGCCTGGCCGATCGCTTCGATCCAGCCACGGGCCAGAATGTCAAATGGATCGCCCCACTCGGGACGCAAACCTACGCCACGCCGATCGTTGCAGCCGGGAAAGTGTTCATCGGGACCAATAACGAAAGGCCGCGCGACCCCGACCACCAGGGAGACCGCGGCGTGCTGCTCTGTCTCAACGAGTCGGACGGGTCTCTCTGCTGGCAACTGATCGCGACGAAGCTCTCGGACGAGATTTACAAGGACTGGCCCAAGGCCGGCATGTGTTCGCCGCCGACCGTCGAAGGCGACCGTGTCTACATGGTCACCAATCGGGGCGAAATCATGTGTCTGGACATCGAGGGGCAAGCCAATGGCAACGAGGGGCCCTTCCTGGACGAGGCACGCCACATGACCCCGCCGGACAAGACGCCCGTCAAGCTCAAGAAGACCGACGCCGACATCCTCTGGTCCTACGACATCCCCAAGGAAATGGGGCTTTTCCCGCACGACTCGGCCCACTGCTCGATCATGATCGACGGGCCGTTCCTCTACGTCAACACCAACAGTGGGCTCAAGGGAACGCACGCCGAACTGCGCATGCCCGAAGCCCCCTGCCTGATCGTCCTCGAGAAGAGCACGGGACGACTCCTCGCTCAGGAGCGATCGGGGATCGGCCCCGGCGTGTTCCACTCGACCTGGTCCTCGCCCGGAATGGCTCGGATCAACGGCAAGCGCCGGGTCTTCTTCGCCGGGGGCAATGGAGTCGTCTACGCGTTTGAACCGATGCGCGAGGTCCCGCCGACGGGAACCGTCGCGACGCTCAAGGAAGTTTGGCGCTTCGACTGCGATCCGACTGCCCCGAAAGAGAACATCCACGAATACATCCGCAACCGCGGAGTCAGTCCGAGCAATATCAAGAGCACGGCGGTGTTCTACAAGAATCGCATCTACGTCACGTACGGGGGTGACATCTGGTGGGGCAAGGAGCAGGCCTGGCTCAAGTGCTTCGACGCCACCGGGACCGGCGATATCACCTCGAAGGCCGAACGCTGGTGCTATCCCGTCGAGCGTCACTGCTGCTCGACCCCCTCGATCTGGAACGGCCTGGTCTTCGTGGCCGACTGTGGGCGCAACATCCACTGCGTGGACGCCGAGACGGGAGAACCCTACTGGACCCAGCAATGCGCCGGCGACGTCTGGGCCTCGACCCTGGTCGCCGACGGCAAAGTCTACCTGGGCACGCGCCGGCGCGACTTCTGGATCATGGCCGCCGAGAAGGACAAGAAGGTCCTCTGCTCGGTCAAACTCGACGGCGGAATCGTGGGCAGCGCGATCGCCGCAAATGGGGTCGTCTACATCCCGACCATGAAGAGCCTCTACGCCATCCAGAAAACTGCCCAGTAGTCTGCGTACAGAGAGATTCACAGCCCGCCTCTGGAGGGAGAGAACCACATTGGCCAAGAACCATATTATCTGGATCATCTGCGCGTCAACTGTCATGGGATGCACCTCCTGCGATCGCCAGCCCAGCGAGGGCAGAACATCATTCAACGCACTCGCTCAAGCATACGAAGAAGCTCATGCCCAAGGGGACATTGACGCCCTACTGGACTTGGTATACGTCGGCGCCGGTCCTGCTGCCGAGATGAACCGGAGATGGTTCCGGACGCGATTTGAGCATGACCTAAAGCGAAGCCTCAAGCGGATTCGTCGGACGCGTCTGACGCGCGACCAGCGAGACGTGTTGACCCATCCCACGCTGAAGCCGCGCGGCAATATAGAAATCGAATGGACACCTCCCGATCCCCTGACGGTGACTCCCGCTTCGTTTTATCCGTACGGCAAACGCGACGGCATCTACTACATCGCAGCCACCGGCCCGGAAGCGATTGAAGAAGATCTCAGAGCGTGGAGCAGGGGAGACGACATTACCATCAGGCAACCTGGCGTCAGACAGCGTGCTGAGCTAGCCCTTTCCAGGTGGCGGAACGACATGGTGGACCCTGAGCCCATCCTGTTCTGGGCGACACATTCCCGCCCTGACGGCCGCCCTTCAGGAGTCGCCTTCAATTTCTATGACGAAGATATGGACGTGGTTGGATTCGGCGTCGAGGAACGCCACACGGCCCCGAACGGCACCGTGGAGATATTGGAAGAAGAGTATCCGGTCCTTCTGCACCTCGGCGCATGGAATGATGTATTGAACATGTTCTCTGTACCAATCAGCATTCGCAATGCCGGACAACGTGTGGACACGCAACAATGGGCCCGATATACGGCCAGTGAGCCCTTTGACGCCCACGCGCCCAAGTCAAGAGAAGCCTGGGAAGCCACCTTGCCTCCAGTGTGGGTCTCCCGTTCCGAGCCGAACGCGGTGGAAGTGAATGTATATGTCTACGATCGAGCCGGTCATAGATCCACCCCGATTCCGCTGCTGAACTCCTTTCGCAAAGACTAGTGCTCTGTCGCAATCGATCTGATGCATGGCGCCCTGGGTGGCATCGTCAAGGCCGGGGGCCTTGGCGATGGTTCATGGGAACTCGGCAACGACCATCGCCAAGCTGCGCTTGACGCTGCCACGCAAACACCTCATTTGACAAGGGCCAAGACACTAGTCGCTGACAGAGTCATGTTGAAAACAGAATGGTCATCAAGGGCAGGCTCCCGGAGAGGGGGTAGGGCTTCCTACCGGCTCAGGAAAAAGGGGCTGCAAGCTTCCTTGCCCACAGCCCCCAAAGATGAAACGGTTTTCCTGGGCCTTCAACCACAACGCGATTTATCTTGTATCGAGAAGGGTAGCGGAGGAGTGCCTTGCCTGTGCCGGGCATGGCGACGTGTACAGCGTCTCCACCAACCTTGCCTTGCGAGAAAAAGGGAGACATGGGACCTAACCTGGACAGTGTACTCGATCACCCGTGCCTCCCGGCCGCGAAGTTGCGTCGTCTCAGTCCGTTGAGTTGCGATCCCCAAGATCATCCGGCAACTCGAATAGCCAGAACCAATGATGTCAGCAAAGTCCGATTCTGTCAATTGTGGGAAATACGTAATTTAGCGACGCTTCATCAAACCGCCCCCACCGCGCAGACAGCAACCACACCACCCATGCGGTTTTTGCCCACCCATCATTCGTCTCAGTGACATGATCCGAGCGCGTGACATGCGCGCCGCGAAACACCTCGGAAGGACGCTAGTCTTCTTTGAGGACGACGTCGTCGTACTCGATCTCGAAGCGCAGTTTGTGCTTGGCCTCCTCGGCCGCCAGCGACAGAAACAGATCGGTCAGGTCCTGCGACTCGGCCGCCGCGGCCAGATCCTGATACAGCTTGTACGCCGCCTTCTCCTGCTTCATCGCCAGGATCAGCGCCTCGGCGTACGTCATGTCCGGCTTGGGCTCGCCCTCGACCAGATAATCGGCCAGCCCCAGGCTCTGGACCTTCGCCGCCCCACTGCCGAACGAGAAATCGCCCCGCTTGACCGACTCCAGCTTGGCCTTATGCGCCGCCTCCTCGGCGGCGAACTCCTCGAAGGCCTGCTTCATCGCCGGGATCTCCATCTTGCTCGCCAGTTCCAGATAGAACTTGTTGGCCCCGACCTCGTTGGCAATGGCAAAGTCCAGAATTGCGTCGACACTCACGAATCGCGTGCTCATCTCGGTCTCC
>JANQFY010000408.1 GCA_028277585.1 Sedimentisphaerales bacterium | reverse complement strand
GGCCGTGCTGCAGTTGGCCCAGCGTTCCGAAATGGTAGTGCAGACCCACAGGCCGGCCAATTTTGAAGCCCAGATGAGAGGTCGGCACGAAATACACCTCAGGGTCAGTCGCCACCACCGCCTTCTGTTGCACGCAGATCGTCGCGACGTTGGCGCGGTTGTCCATGCCCCAGACGCCTTTATTACTGATCTCGCCGACGAAGAACTTCAGCCTCGGGACTTCGAGGTCCTTGCGAATGCGCTCGATGAATCTCGTCAGGTTCTTCGCATAGATGAGCTTCCCCTTGCGGTGGAACATGTCGTTCTCACCCTGGTGCCACATCATCGCTTCGATGCGATATCTCTTGCCCTGGGCCTTGAGTTCGGCGAGTCGTTCGCGCACCAGGTTGATCAGTCGGGAATACAGCTTCTTGCTCTTCTCGTCGCCGCCGTCGGGGGCCCAATCGTTCACCAGCGTGGTCCCGCCCCAGGCGTCCTTGATGATCGCGATGGGGTAGTCCACCTGGCTCTTGAGGCTCTGGGCGAAGGTGATTTCCGGGCCGAACCTCCCGTCCACCGGTTGCAGGGCCGTCCAGCCGTTCGACGTGCGGTCCCGCCCGAGGTTGTACGCGTAGGGCACGTCCTCTTGAGGTTTCATCGCCCCGGCGAACGGCGGGTGTTTGGCAACCTCATCCTGGTTCGTATCGGCGCCTTCCATGTTGGACTGCCCCGCGAAGATGAACACCCGGATGTCCTCGGCCGCATGTGTCTGCCCCCAACTCATCACTGTCACCACAGTCACCGCCAAGGTTGCCAAGAGGGACCTCGTATTCATTGCTGCTCCTTTGCGTTTTCTGAGAGGTACTCTGATTCTTCAGCCTTAGCGCGATTGTAGGCTATGCGCCAGGCCGGCACAAGAGGGTGGGGAAGGACCGTGCGCCTCCCATTGCCAACTTGTCGGTATTGCTGAGCAAGGCTATACTGCGGATGTGACGTATGAAGATAACTTCGCGCCATCTGATTAAGGCATTGGCTGTCTACTCGACGTGCGTCGTGACGGCGATCGCCTTTGCGATTCTGGCTTCGGATGAGGCGGACGTTCACCAGAAAGCCATCATCAAGATGGCGCTGGGTCTGATCCTGTTCTGGATCGTGATCGGCGGGACGCTGATGGTTCGATTCCAAGAGCCGATCAGCCGATGCGTGCGGCGCGCGCCGCTGAACTGGCGTGTCAAGTTCGTGCTTTTTGCCACGGCTCTGGCGATGCTCGAAGAGGCGGTCACCGTTACCATGACCAACTTGGCGCCGGTCTTCGGTTCAGAGGTCGGCGTCGCCTTCATCACGGCCTCGGCCAACTACCTGCACACGATCTTGTTCCACAGCGTGATTGTGTTCGTCCCCATGTTCGTGACATGGTCGTTTCTGCTGGGTCGCTATGATTTCCGTCCGCCGCAAGTCTTCCTGCTGTATGGCCTGGTCGGTTCGCTCGCGGAAATGAGCATGCAGCCGAGCAACATCTTCGGCGGGTTCTGGTTCTTCGTGTACGGACTGATGGTATACCTGCCGGCCTGCGCGGTGCCGTCGGCCGAGCAGCGCGGCGCCCGACCGCCCCGACTCCGACACTATCTGCTGGCCGTCGTTCTGCCCCTGGTCTCTCCCATCATGCTCTTGCCCTTCGTCCCCGTGCTGCGGTACCTATACGACCTGATGAATCCCGTCTTCTTCGTGGACAGCCCGTTCGCGTGAGGGGTATTGTCGTGCCTCTGCTGCTGACGAACGATTGGGACTTCCCTGGGACCCGCCCATTCGGTACGATAGGCGCCCCAGAGGCCCGTGACGGCTGTCCCGTTGCTGGATAGCATCTGGCGCGTGCTCCCTGCGGGGAGATGAAGACGTTGACCGGAGAATGTCGCCTCGTTTGGTGACGCTGTTGAAAGGACCGCTAATGTCTCGCCTGCGTAGCATCGTCTTGATCGTCCTCGTGTTGTTGTCGGCCAGTCTGGGCCTGGGGCAGGACAAACCGGTTCCCAAGGTCGAAGTTCTGCAGCCTCGTGCGGGCCAGACGCTGGGCGGCATGGTCGAGGTCCGGCTGAAGCTTCCGGCCGAGGCTTCCGGTCCGGCCTATGTGGGGCTGGGTGGTCCCCCTTGGACGAAGTTGCAGCCGGCCGGCGACGCCAACGAACGGCACGCTCTCCTGGATTCCAGGATGGTTCCCAATGGGGCGCAGAAGCTGCTCGTCAAGACATACAACAAGCGATCCGATGTGGCGGTCAATGTCACGGTCAAGAACCGGCTGAACGTCTACTTCGCCGATCTGCACAGCCACACGGGCTACTCCGACGGCGTGCTCTTGCCCGAGGCGGCCCATGACTACGCCCGCAACGTGGCGAAGCTCGACGTGTTCTCGCTGACCGACCACCTGGAGTACGTCGACAACACCGAATGGCTCGACACGCGCGAGGTCGCCTGGAAGGCCAATGAAGACGGGCAATTCGTGAGCATTCCCGGCCTGGAGTGGACGAAGAAGATCGGGCACATCAACATCTTCGATCCCCAGACCACCCGCTGGCCGATCGACCTGTCGAACTTCTACAAAGCCGCCGCCGATGCGGGCGTGATCTGCAAATTCAACCATCCCGGTGACGGCACGGAGGTCTATAACGGGCTGGCCTATTCGGAAGTCGGGGACCGGGCGGTCCAGTTGATGGAAGTCCGCCGGGACACCGAGGAGCAGGCGTATCTGCGTGCCCTCAAAGCGGGCTGGCATATCGCTCCGGATGGATCGGACGACACACACGGCCCCACCTGGGGCAGTCACTTCGCCTGGTCGGGCATCCTCGCCCCGGGGCTCTCCAAACGGAACATTCTGGACGCCCTGAGGAATCGCCACTGCTATTCCACCCTGGATCGCGACTGCATCCTGAGGTTCAAAGTCAACGGCGCCACCATGGGAGACATCATCGCCGAGCCGGTTCAGAAGGTCAGAGTGGTCGTGACGGTGAACGATCCGAACCCCGACGATACGATTGCCAAGGTCGAGCTCTTCGAGGATGGCGCCGTTGTCGAGACGAGTGCGCCGAATGCGAACCGCGTGCAGTGGAAGCCCAAGCGGACCCCCGGGCCAGGGAAGCACTACTACTTCGTCAAGGTCACGCAAACGGATGGCGACCTGATGTGGTCGGCGCCGGTCTGGCTGACGGTTGGTGACAAGTGATGGTCCACCCGAGGCTGTACGCGATCGTCCGCGTCAGTGGCCTGACCGGTAGCCTTTGGGTTGATGATTGACTCATGCTGACTGATCGCCGCGATGGGCCGGCATTAGACGTCCTGGCTGATACGGGCCCCGAGGTGCGAGATCGGGGTCCGGCCTAGACCTCGTCCTCCTCGTAGGCTTCGCTCTCCTTGCCGGGATCGATTCCGTGCTCGATCTTCGCCATCCGCTCGGCATGTTTGATCTTCATGCGCTTGACTTTGACGATGCCCTCGATCGTCAGCGCAGCAATGGCGATGACCGTGATCCAGCCCCAGAACTCCAATGCTTCCACGAGACGAATCAGTGTTTCCATGAGTTTGGCTCCCACATCGGGCCTCAGGACACCATCATCCAGATACACGACTGGATCCTACCTCAATTCAGTCGGATGTGGAACACGAATATTTCGCATTAGTGATGCCGCGCTGGGCGCCCGTCGACGCCGGAATCCAGCGTCAAGAGCAGGACGCTTCAGGGCGACGCGGCCGCTACGCAGATCGTGAGGCTATCCAACGAGTAATTAACTGGGATATCAGGCGAACATATGCTAGTAATCGTGCGGTGTCGCGACGGCTTGTGCGGCCCTGAGTCGAGCCGGGTCCCGATCGATGAGAAACTGGAAAGGAAGAAGGTACAGGATGGCGTGTTCCCTAAGAATCCTCAGTGTGGCGATCATCTTCGCCTTCTCGTCAGTTAGCCAGGCAGACGAAGACAGGGCGGGGGCCGGCAAGCCCGCGAAGCTCAACCACATTCAGGTGATCGGCAGCCATAACAGTTACAAGCTGGCCATCGCGCCGCCGTTGCTGGAGATCATCCGGCAGGACAACCCGAGGTTGGCGCAGGAGTTGGATTACAGCCATATCTCGATGACGGAACAACTGGATATGGGACTGCGCAAGCTGGAGATCGATGTCTTTCACGACCCGGAAGGGGGGCGCTACGCCGAGCCCTTTGGTATCTTCGGTCTCAATGGCATTGGCTTGCCCGCCGGCTGCGAATATGACCCCGAGGATCTGATGCTCCAGCCCGGCTTCAAGGTGCTGCACATCCAGGACATTGACTTCCGCAGCAACTGTCTCACGCTCAAGAAGGGTTTGGAAGAGATCAAGACTTGGTCGGACGCACACCCGGCGCACTTTCCGATCGTCGTGACTCTGAACACCAATGACCAGCCGATTGACAAGCCTGGCTTCACGCGTCCGATTCCCTTTGACGAGCAAGCGTACGATGCGCTGGACCAGGAATTCCTGGCGGTCTTTCCTCCCGAGCGGATCATCAAGCCGGATGATGTCAGGGGCAGCTACGAGACGCTGGAGCAAGCGGTGCTGGCGCACAATTGGCCGACCCTGGATCAGTCCCGGGGCAAGGTCATGTTCGTGCTGGATCAGAGTGGACACAAACTGGAAGCGTATGCCAAGGGGCATCCCTCGCTGAAGGGCAGGGTCATGTTCGTTAACGCCCGGGAGGGGCGACCCGAAGCGGCGTTCCGCATCGTCAACGATCCGATCGGACAGGCCGATTACATAAGACGATTAGTGCGGCAAGGCTATCTCGTGCGGACCCGCGCCGATGCGGGTACGAGAGAGGCTCGCTCCGGTGACACGCGCCGTCGCGAGGCGGCCTTCGCCAGCGGCGCGCACTTCGTGAGCACGGACTACTACCAGCCCGATCCCCGATTCCGAACGGGTTACATGGTCAGTCTCCCTGGCGGCGGGGCGGCTCGGTGGAATCCGCTGGTCTCGGACCCGCC
>JANQFY010000264.1 GCA_028277585.1 Sedimentisphaerales bacterium | reverse complement strand
GATCTCGTTGGGGAACAGCATCTCGTGCACTTTGCGGGCCTGCTCCAGTTCCCGCTGGTGTTGCCCATAGCGACCAAGCACGTGCTGGAGCGTGAACTTGCTCTGGAACCGACTGTGCCGGAACCAGCAGAACAGCAGCCGCGGCACGCCCACCGCCAGCAAGCCAAAGAACCCGAGCACCCCGTTCGCAAACGTCTCGACCAGGAGCAAATTGGAGACCAATGCCAAGCCACACAAGGCCAGCAGGATCTTGAAGGCTTCCCGCACCGTCCAGGGCATGAACAGCGCGCCGACCAGATGGATCAGCAGCACGCGCCAGATCAGCGGGATCGGGGCCTGGGAGAAAAGCGGGCGAATGAGAAGCCCCATGACGCCCAGCAGGAAGATCATCCGGAAGCTGTAGCGAATCACGTCCACGCGGTCGAGCTTGCGATTCTTGGCGCGGAGGTAGCCGGTCAGGAAGATGGCGACCCCGACGATCGGCGTCAGCAGATCGCCCGTCAGGCCTCGCAAGAGGTTCGTCAGAAACGCACCCTCCCGAAAGAACACCATGACAAGATGAACGACGGTCTCGATGCCGAACTCGACCATCGAGAAGACGCAGTAGATCAGCAGACGCCGATGCATCCACTCGCCCCGCCTCTGCTCCGAAGCGGCGGTGATCTCTTCGTCGAACGGTGATGTCACCGGTCGTTTCGCCATTGTGTGTCAGTCTTCCGGTACGCGTATCGGGAGCCAACCGGACTCCGGCAACACCGCCGAACCCGGCCCCCACTCACAAATACCACGTCCGACCGGCGAATTCAATCATTCGATCCGTGAGAGACCCCGGCATTGTCATCTCGACCGAAAGTCCGGCGAAGCCAGTTGGTTTGTCATCCTGAATGAATGTGAAGGATCTGGCCCGAGAACAAAGGGCCTTCTCTCCTTGCAGGCCAGATCTTTCGACTCCACTGCATGCAGCCTGCCCTGAGCGAAGTCGAATGGGCTCAAGATGACAAAGCGAATGGTGGTTTCGAACGAATGAATAGGCGAGCGGGGACGCTCGCCCTACTTCTGATACACGCGGACGTAGTCGACGTAGAAGTGGTCGGGCAGCTTGGCGTCGGCGATGGACAGGGCCCACTTGCCGACCTCCAGGCTCAGGATGATGTACTCGTCGCGATGCGAGACGCCCTCGCTGCTGCGCCAGGTCTCTTCGCCGTCAATGTAGAAGACATACTCCGTCTCGGTCCAGAGCAGGCCCACGGTGTGCCAGCCGGTGCTAAGCCCCTCGACGGTGACGGTCTGGCCCGCGTGCTTGTGGTGCTGTTTGCTGTACCCGTCCCAGTGCAGGTTGTGATGCACGCGGTCGCCATCCTTGCGGAGGTACTCGAAGATGTCGATCTCGGTCCCGGCTTTGGTCGGGTCGCCCAGCGGGTTGCCCAGGCTCGGGCTCTGCAACCAGAAGGCGGACCAGTGCCCAAGCTGCTCCTGCAACTTGACGCGACACTCGAAGTAGCCGAACGTCGTCTCGAACTTGCCCTGCGTCCCGATCATCGCCGTGTGGTAGTCCGACCCGCTGCGCTTGGTGGTCAGAACGAGATGGCCCTTGCCATCCAGTGTCACGGTGTCCTTGACATTGACCGCGTCGCGGCGCGGGCCCAGACCTCGATAGCCCCATTTGGTCATATCGAGCGTATCGCCCTCGAACTCGTCCGACCAGACGAGCCTGTACTCTTTGCCAACGGGCAGGCGGGTCGTCCCCTCTTCGAGAAACATACTCCGCGCCAGCGCCTTGCCCTTGGCCGTCTTGAAGATCTGTTCGATCAACGCCCGCTTCTCGTCGTCGGACTTGTTGCGATAGCGCCCCGGGAAGTTGACCAGCCAGTCGGCATCCCAGACCGCTTTGAACTCGGGCGTCGCGACCGTCTCGGGATCGGCGGCGCTGTGGTGGTTCGCCACGATCCGGCCGACCAGATCGATCCGAGCCGGTTCCATACCCAGGTCTGTCATGATCTTCCGCGCAATGGGCGGCCCCTCGATCTCCTGGTACTTGCCCGCACCGGAGCCATGGACTTCCTTGGCTTTCGGGATGCCGACATCGTGCAGCAGCGCACCGGCCTGGACGGTCAGAGGATCGCCCCCTTCGACCTGCTGGATCTGCATCGCGTAGCCCGTGACCTTTTTCGTATGCTCGATCATGCCCTTATGCTTGGCGAACACATCCTTCATCGCCTCGGTGAGCCCTTCGACCAGCGCGTCCGTGCGCTTCCAGGCGCGGACGTATTCGATACTGTAGGTCGAAGGCAGGTCCTCGTCGTTGGGCAGGCCGAACCATTTGGGCATCGTCTCGCTGTCGAAGTTCAGTGTCAGCGCCTGGTGCCAATGCGTGTTCTCGATCCAACGGACCAGAACACCATCGACGTACCACTTGAGTCTGTCTTCGCCCCACTCGAATCCGTAGACGTGGTAGTCGTCCACCAGATCGGCCGGCGCGACCCACTCGCCGTGACTGGACCAATGCTTCTTCTCGGTGGGCGTCTTGAAGACGTGAACGTTCATATTGTATTTGCGCTCGAAACCGGGGGCGCCGCCTCCGATTTCGAAGACGTCGATCTCCGTCCACAGCTCCGGCTCGGTGTGATAGAACCAAAAGGAACTGGAGCCATGCGAGTTCATGGGCTTGGCTTTGATCTCGAAGTAGCCGTACTTGACGAGCCCCTTGCTCTGCACCGCCGCCGAGGTGTAGGTGTGGTACCCCTTGTCCTTGGGCGCCTCGGGCGCTTCTTCCTTGCGCATGGTCAGGTGCAGTCTGCCCTCGGAGACGGTGACATTCTTCGTCCAGAAGAAGGCGGGCTGTCGGCCCAGCCAGCGCGGGTTGTTGGGCAACCATTTCTCGGCGTCGAGCGTATCGCCCTCGAACTCATCCGTCATCGGCGCGTAGACCGACCATCTCCCCTCATTGCCCTGATCGGACAAGGGCAGAGCGTCACTGATCCGCTCGGGCGTGGGACCCAGATCACCCTTGCGCAGATAGCCTTTCAACCGCACATGCGCGGCACTGCAAACATTCAGCAACACCAGCGATAAAAGAACAACGGCTCTCGATTTCGTCATCATCTCACCTCGACACAGAGCAGAACGACGCCGATCGATACAAGCCGACCGGCACGAAGCCATTGTGCCAGATTCGCGCCGCCTTGGCCAGAGTTGAACATTGGAGCCATCGCATGGGAGGGCGTCTCATGTCTGTGGGCAGACTCTCCCCCACACGGACGAAGGGTGGCAGCCCTGTCATTCCTGCGCAGAGCCTGCCCTCGACATGATCGGGGGCAGGAATCCAGAGAACCGTTGCCAATCGGACCCAAGGTCAATTCGATAGGAGGCCAAGAGCGTACCTTGCAGGGCTGGATTCCCGCCTTCGCGAGAATGACAGAGTCAGTCTCGGACGACCTGGCCGCAGTTGCAAGGACGTCCTGCTACACGGGCAAACCAGCCGGCTAATCGGAGAGCCGCCGAAGCCAGCGGGGGCGAAACTCGAAGACACCGACGTAGACAATGCTAGCCTCGTCGTCGATCGCCAGCCAGACGCTGCTGTTCTCGGGCGATCCATGGTACATCCGGCCCACGACGGAATCGTTCCATGTCATCCACACCGGGCTGCGGGGACCAAAGGAGATGTTGCGCAGGGGGACGGGCTCGTTGTCAACCGTCATGGGGCTGTCCTGAACGAACCGGGCTGCGTCGTTGGGATCGGCTTCGAAGCGAATGTAGAGCGTCCGGGTGCCAAGGAACCGCCCCCGCTTGCCGATCTGCAGATTGCGTATCGAAGCGGGCAGACGCGCCAAGCCCATCGAATCGAAGAGCCGATTCAGCCGGGCGGTCGGACGCAAGAACGCATACCCGGCGACGAGCAGCACCAGGCCGAGGGCGACCGACCCAACCAACCACCGTAGGGTCCGACGGCGCAGGACACCGGAGGTCGTCTCACTCTGTGCATCGGACTCGCTCATCACGCGTGCCTATCCTATCGCTTCGTCGCTTGCCATACTGAGGATTGTCATCCTGAGCGAGAGCGAAGGATTTGGCCCTCGCACGTTTCTTCCGATGCGATGCTGGTTTCTCTCTTGCCACCCAGATGCTTCACTTCGCTCAGCATGACACCCTGCTAATGAACTGAGACCGAGCACTAGCGCTCCACGAAGAAGTTGATGTCCTGCTTGGGCGAGTTGTCTGCCCGGCGGTTCTTTTTGTTGCGTTCGACCCCGCCGTCGTCGATCTCGTCCATGTCGATGCTGTAGACCACGTAGCCCTTCTCCAGCAGGCGATAGCGCAGCGGCTGGCCATCGAACGGATCGACGGGCACCGCGTCCAGGTAGATCGGGACCAGATCGTCCAGCGCGTTGGGCAATCCGCCCTGGGCCAGGCGATAACGCTCAATGGCAAGAACCGTCAGTGTCACACGACGGTGAGCAACGTTGCGCATCTCGAGTTGGTAGGTCCGCAACGGGGCGTACGCGAACCGCCTGGTGAGAAAGCCGCCCCGCTCGCCCCGCTGAAACGCCTCGGCAGTCGTTTTGAACGCCGTCAGGCACTCCCCCTCGGGCAACGCCAGCGCATCGATGTACTCCTGCATCAGATCGACGTACGCCAGCATATCCCGATCGTAAAGGCCGATGATCTTCATGGGGATCACGATGGCGGCGAGGATCTTGCTCCCGCCGTTCTCGGGCGACGCCGCACCCGGCGCACGAAACATGGCCAATCCAAAACACCGCTCGCCGGTCAGTGTATGGCGATAGCCCTCCGGATTGACATAGGTCTGGACCCATTCCGAAAGCATCCGCAGCTGCGCGTCGGTCAGGGATACGCGGTTTACCATCTGCTCCAGATTGCTGTAGGCCGTCCCGCGGACACCGAGTTGCACGAGCCGGCTGATGGTGACGGGATCGTCCAGCGATCTTGCCAGCGTCAGCGTCGCGTGGACTGTTTCGATCGCCCGGTTCGGATCGCCGTCAACGCAGGCGGCCAGGCTCTCCAGCGCGAGCAGCCGGGCGCCTTGGCGTACGTCCAGGAGCGGGAGCGTGGGCATGTCGTGCCCCAGGCTGAAATCCCTTGAAAAGCGCGCGTAGTCCAGGTCAGCCGCCTCGTGCAGGAGCGAGAGAGCCTTCTCATTCTCTGCCAGGAACGCCTCTATCGCCTGCAGCATGGTCGGGTCCACCGGCTCGGTGCGCACCGGCCGCTTCGCCCGGCCCACCCAGGGCAGTGTCAACTTCGCTTCGTCGTCCAACTCACTGTACTGAGGGAACGCCGCCAGGTAGTAGTCGACCGCGTTGTCGCGGGCCGGATCGACTGCATGGGTCTGTCCCAACTCGGCCAGCGTCAGTGGATAGCCCGCCTGCCGCAGTTCGGCCAACCGGCGCTGCAGATCGCGATAGGCGCCGATCCGAAAGACAGCGAACCAGACTCCCAGGATCAGGAGCAAGCCCAGGAGGATGTGGCGAATTTTGAAGCGTTTGGGTTTACCGGCCTGGCGTTTGTCCATACCCGTGTCCTGCCCTTTCGTCGTCTTCGGTGTGCTAACGTTCCACGAAGAAGGTGATGTCCCACTTGGGTTCACCGCCCAGATGGTAACTGTCTCGGTCGCGCTCGGCGCCGCCGTCGTCGCTCTCATCCTCGCCAATACTGTAAACCACAAAGCCCTTCTCCAGCAGCCGGTAGCGCAACGGCTGGTTGTCGAACGGATCGATGGGCACAGCTTCCAGATGGACCGGAACCAGTTCGCCCAGCGTCTTGGGCAGCCGGCCCTGAGCCAAGCGGAAGCGTTCGATCGCTAGCGCCGTCAATGTCACCCGGCGGTGGGCGGCGTTGCGCACATCGAGTTCAAAGGTGCGCAGCAGCGCAGGTATAAACACCTTCGTGACGAAGCCACTCCGCTGGCCGCTACTGAACTGACGTCCGATCGTTTCGTACGCCATCCGACACTCGTCCAACGGTAACCCGAGCGCCTCGATGCAGTCCTGCATCACGTTAACGTAGTTCAGCATCTCTCGATCGTAGAGACCGAGGATCTTCAGCGGAACGAGAGCCTTGAACACGAACTCGTCCGCGCCCAAGTAGGCCGCCTGCTCGCTCGCGGTAGAGCGTGACAGACGCAACCCGCAGCACCGCTCTCCGAGCACTGCCTGGCGGTAGCCGTCCGGCTCGACACAAGTCTCGACCCAGGTCGCAAGCAACCGCAGTTTCTCGTCGGTCAACGTCATCCGGTTGACGATGCGCTCAGTGTTGCCATAGGCCAACACCTGAATCGCAATCTGCACGATTCGGTTTTTCAACTCGACGCAATTGAGTGACTTGGCCAGCGCCAATGTCGCGTGCACCGATTCAACCGCGCGGTTTGAATCGCCCCGATCGCAGGCAGCCAGGCCCTCCAGCGAAAGTAGAAATGCCGCCTCACGTACACTGCCGAGCCAGGGGGCGAACATGTCGAATCCCTGACTGAAATCCATCGGATACCGCGAGTAGTCCAGCGCAGTCGCCTCGTGCAGGAGCGACAGGGCTTCTTCGTTCTCGACGAGGAACGCCTCAATCACCTGTAGCATGGCCGGATCCAACGGCTCGGTGCGGGCCGGTAGCTTGGCCTTGCCCACCTTCGGCAATACCTCCTTCGCTTGGGCGTCCGGCCCACGGTAGTGAGAGAGCGCCCCCAGGTAGTAGTCGGCGGCGTTGTCGCGGGCCGGGTCGACCGTATAGGTCTGCTCCAGCTCGGCCATCGTCAGTGGATAGCCCGCTTCTGAGAGTTCGGCCAGGCGGCGCTGCAGATCGCGATAGGCGCCGATCCGAAAGATGGCAAACCCGACCCCCAGGACCACCAGCAGGCCCAGGAAGAGGGTGCGAATCCTGAAGCGTTTCGGTTCACCGGCCTGTCGTTTCTTCATGACGGCGTCCTGTTTCTTCATCATCTGCGCCGTGCTAGCGCTCTACGAAGAAGTTGATGTCCCACTTCGACGAGCCGTCCTCGCGCCGATTGTCTCGGTGGCGTTCGGTGGCGCCGTCGTCGATCCCATCGTCCCCGATGCTGTAGACCACGAAGCCCTTCTCCAGGAGCCGATAGCGCAGGGGCTGGTTGTCGAACGGATCGATGGGTACGGCGTCCAGGTAGGTCGGGACCAGTTCGACGAGGGTCTTGGGCACGCGGCCCTCTGCCAGTCGGAAACGCTGAGCCGCCAGCGCGGTCAGTGTCACGCGGCGATGCGCGATGTTGCGCACCTCGAGCTGGTAGGTGCGCATCAGCGCCGGCGCGATCATTTGGGTGAACAGGCCGCCCCGCTCGCCCCGGCTGAACTGCTCCTCGATCGCTCTGTAGGCCGCCAGACGCTCGTCCTCGTGCAGTTCAAGCGTATCCATGTAGTCCTGCATCAGATCGATGTACCCCAGCATGTCGCGATGGTAGAGACCGATGATCTTGAAGGGAATCATGACAACCGAAACGAACGGGCTGCCGCCCATGCCGGACGAGACCTCTCCGGGGGCGCGGAACATCTGTAGACCGAAGCACCGTTCGCCGATCAGACTCTCGCGGTAACCTTCCGGCTCGACGTACGTCTGGACCCATTCGGAAACCGTCTGCAACTGTTCGTCGGTCAGCGTCACGCGGTTGATCACCTGCTCGAGGTTGTAGTAGGTCATTGCCTGGAGCGCGATCTGCACGAGCCGGTTGATGAGCACGGGACAATCGAGTGACTTCGCCAGGTGCAGCGACGCCTGCACCGATTCGAGCGCCTGATTGGGGTCGTCATGGGCGCAGGCGGCCAAGCTCTCCAGCGAGAGCAAGAACCCGCAGCGTCGCATCTCCTTGAGCCAGGGGCTCAGCATGTCCATTCCCTGGCTGAAATCCACCGGGTAGCGGGCGTACTCCAACGCGACCGCTTCGTGCAGCATGGCCAGGGCTTTCTGGTTCTCGGCCAGGAACGCTTCGATCGCCTGCAGCAACGCCTCGTCCAGCGGTTCGGTGCGCGCCGGCTTGTCCGCCTTGCCCACCCAGGGCAGAATGTCGTGCTGCGCGTCGTTCGGCTCGACATAGCTGGAGAACGCCGCCTGGTAGTAATCGGCCCCGTTGTCGAACGCCGGATCGATCGCATACCGCTCGCCCAGTTCGGTCAGCGTCAGCGGATAGCCTGCCTGCTCCAGCTCACGCAGGCGCCGGCTCAGATCGGTACCGGCGTCGATCCGATAGATCGCGAACCAGACCACCAGAATGGTCAGCAAACCGAAGAGAATATAGCGAATCTTGAAACGTCGGGGTTCACCTGTGTCTCGTTTCGTCATGGCTGCGCCTTGCCCTTTCCACGTGTCTGTCTTTCGCGTGCAACTCCGCCTGGCCGGCCCCGCGACGTGCACGACGCGGGCCGCCTTCGCTTTGATCGGAACCATTGTGCTTGCATCCGCCCGGCGAGGCAAGGGAAAAGCCCGGCGACGTTGATCGCGGGAAGTTCAGGACCGCGAACTTTCCGTGCAGTTTCACCGCGGCCGCGTCGTACGCCCGGGCCGCCGCGATCTCGCTGGCGAAATACCCCAAATGCCTCCGACGGCGCTGGTACTGAATGCACGCAACCCACTTGCCCATGCGCGCGTGCCAGTAGACGCCCTTGTAGCGTGACACCGACCGCGCGTGACTGGGCGTGTTCAGGGAGTTCTTGCCCTTCGTGCAGTTGCGCAGATTGGCTTTGCGGTTATCCAACCCGTCGCGGTTGCGGTGGTCACACACCAGGTGCCGCGGTGTGGCGTTGACGAGCCGGTGCATGAAGATCTTCCGCGCCACGCCCTGCGACCAGACCGAGCGCACCGCATAGCTGGTGTTGCGCCGGCGGTGACAGTGCCAGCGAAACTGGGCGAGCCAAAGATAGTCGGCCGGATCGACCTTCGCGAACCGCCCCTGCGTCAGCGGGACCTTGCAGTAGTCCCCCGCGGCGTCGGCATAGGGCGGCATCGCCCCGCGGGGCCAGGCGTCCGCCTCGACGGTCGCCCCGTCGGCGGAGCGAAAGTCATCGCAGACGTCACGCCGCTTCACCCCCCTTCCGGGCGTCTCGCGCTGACAGCGCCAGCGCCTCCCTCGCTTGCTCGCGAAATGACACGATCCACATTGTCGTTGGGCCGTCGCCTCGGGCATCGGCTCACTCCTTTCTGGAGGCGACGAAAAAACTTGCGCCTCTATAATGGGGCGAACCTGCATGTTCTTTGCGAAAAAAACGACAAATCGCGCCGTCCCCAGGCGCATAACCCGAGCGGGGCCAAGCAATAGAAAAAATTCTCGATGTCACCCGGATTGCTACATAAAGCGCTGCATGTTCTTTGCGAAAACCCGCCGGGTTTTCGCAAAGTGTGGCCCGTGATTCGTGGCCCGTGATCCGTAGGCCGAGCAGCGGGTGGCAGGTTTGGCGTTGGTCGTCAGGCTCGCCAGGACTCGGGCAGCCACGCGTCGGGCACGTCGAACAGGCGCAGCTTGCCCTTGCACGGAATCGGGGCGGGCAACCGGCGGGGATTCGCCAGGTACCAGCCGTACATCCCGGCGTGGTGCCATGGGCTTGTCACGTCGCGCCGACAGTCGACCACGTCCACCGCCCCGAGGATCGCGCCGAGCGGAAGCGAGCGCCGCTCCAGTTCGATCCCGTGCTCGGCCGCCAGGACCTCCAGATCCGAAGCCCGCATCCGCATCGCCGCATGGATCAGGATCGGGCCCCGATAGGCCGTGGGCCAGGACCGATTCTCCACGTCCTTGATACCCCTGACAATCAACTCCGCCCAAGGTTGCCAAACCGTAAGACACTTCACAATCGCGCCTCCGTCATCGTCTCGACCTCACTCGCCAGTCGCGTGCCGCCCGCCCGCGTCAGATGGATTCTACCGCCATCGGCCGGACAGATCAATCCCAGTGACGCTACTCCATTCCCAGAATATGGACAAGAAAACGGACAAAAACTTGAGTAAAGGGATGAACCGCTTGGCGTAACACGCGCACCGGAAAGCCAATGACTAACGAGGCAACCCGCCCGGACGGCCGATGAGTATTGTAACGCCATTGAGGGCACTCTGGGACGAATGAGGCGAGAAGACGAAGCATGAGCGAAGATCATGACAGACGGCTGGAAGAACTGATGGCAACCGTGCCCTGCAAGAGAGGGTACGCCTGCATCCAATCGGATCTTCAGGATATGGGGAGCGTGGAGATCGCGGCCCAGGGAGAGGTGTTGTTCTGCCGCGAAGAACACGCCCGAAACGGCCAGTACTGGCTCCGGTTCGGCGACGTAGGGGTCTGCACCTGCCCGATCCGCCAGTACATCGCCAAACATCTGGGCAAGTGAGCAATCGCGTAGCGTGGGTCGCAGGGCGTACATCGTGCGCCGTTTCCGGTTCAATTCTCGAACGTATACCCAGCTTCTCGCAACGCATCCTGCGCCGCTGGAAGTTTCTCCGACTTCACCAGAATATAGTCCGTATCGAACGTCGAGATCGCAAAGATGCTGATCCCCGCCCGCGCCAGAACGGACGAAATCTCCGCCAGGACCCCGGTCAGCGAGAAGTCCAGCGGCCCGGCGATCTTCATACAGGACCACCCGCCCTCCGACCGCCCCGACCCCAAACAAACAGACGACGAACACACCACCGACACCTCCTCGCCGGTCCGGGTGACACTGTAGAACGGGCCCTGATAGACCTGGTCCGAAATCGCATTATCGGGGGCAAGCCGATGGATCGAAAACGAACCCTCAAGGACCTGCAGAGTCAGTGCCATGCTCAAGCCCCGTTCTTGGCAATTCTTGCGGAAGCCAGCCAACGAATCCATCGTACCCGCAACAGCCAGGCCGGGCAACCCGGTTGTCCAGGCCGCCCCTGGCACAGACCAGGCCACGGCTGACCAAAGGACTCATGACCGATTGACCCGGAGCGTGTAGGGTGGGGCTCGCTCCACCGCTTGCCATGACGACCTGGCGAAGCCAGGAACAGACAACCGCCCCGACATGACTTGTCCAGTCTACGAGACGCCAGCGCCGCGTCGACCGTAGGGCGTGCATGGCACGCCGTTACCACTTCAAGATGTGCCGGAGATCTCTAGATACCCGTGCTGGACTCATCTCTTATTGAGTGCCATACCTTTACGAGGCCTTTGACCCTCAGAATGATCACGACACCGACACACATCTGCAGAACCTTGGCCACCAGCCAGGATAGGTTATAAGTCAAGTCAACGGGAGTGTCTTGCTCGTTCTGTAAGATCTTGATGAACAGCCCGGTTATGTGTTGCCCGATCCCCGGCACAGCCCAAACGATGCATAGTAGACCGACACAGGAGAAAGCCAGTGAAGCGATGTCACTCGTCGACATCCTCTTGATCTTGACCGGCGTGTCGTCATCGAGAACAAGGAGCTTCGCAATCTCATTGCTTTTCAGATTGGCGAGGGCATATACGGCGATCGCGAGAAGAATCGCCACCGCCATGCCTGCTGGATAGATCCATTGGCCGTGCAGAGTGAATGCCTGCGGATTAGTGATCGCGTAGTACATACTGACAGGAAAATCTGCAATGTAACTGATGATGAAGTATGCCGTGATGAGTCTGATGATAAAGGACGCCAGTTGTGTTCTAGTCATGTGTATTCCCGTCTGTCGTACTAGGTGCATGGTGGTTCGCCGGCACGTCAAGCAGGCAAGGCACAGGACTTGATAACGGTCTACGTGACACCGGGATCCTTACGTTTTCTCCGCAAAACCTCCGACGTCTCCGTCGAGGAGTCTGAACCACATTATAGCCGCGGCGACGGGACTGAGTCAAACGCCTGGACACCCGTTCGCCAGAAATCCGTCATCACGGCAGACAGGATGGGCCACTCGGTCGCCCAAGCCGCCCATGTCACTGTACACCAATCCTCTCGCCGCAATGCGGACACGTCGTGGGTTTCTTGTTCCGCTCCAACTCCTCAACGAAACCGGCTCCGAGGATACCCGTCGGCAACGCGAACATTCCAATGCCAAGGACAGCAATGATCGACGCCATCACCTTGCCCAGTGTCGTCGCTGGTGACACATCACCGTAGCCAACCGTCGTCAAAGTCATGACCGCCCACCACATGGAGGCGGGGATGCTGGAAAACGCTTCCGGCTGCGATGGGTTCTCCGCGAAGTACATCATGGACGACGCCATGACTAGCAGAATCAGCAGTATGAACATCGTGCAAATCAACTGCTCCTTTCTCGCATCGGCGACCGCCTTCAGGAGTCGTACGGACTGGGAGTACCTTCCAACCTTCGCGACGCGGAAGATGCGCGTCATTCGGACGGCCCTGAGGAATCGAAGGTCGAGTCCTGTGAATGGTAGATAGAACGGGAGTATGGCCAGTAGATCAATGATCGCCAGTGGAGTACGAGCGAAGCGTAAGCGACCCCGAACAGGCAAGCGGAATCGTTCGGCTTCAACGCATGACCATAAGCGCAAGGCATATTCGGCAGTGAACACTGTCACCGAAACAACCTCGAAGACGAGGAAGAAACGTGGACTGACACGCCGAATGTCTTGGACAGATGACAGGATCAGCGCGACCACATTCAAGGCGATGAGAATCAGAATCAGGATGTCAAAGACCTTGCTGACGGTGTCGCCCGGCCTGGCAATGTCCAGTATCTCGTGAACTCGCTTTCGCATCCTCATATGACCGCTCCCCGGGAACAAAGATCATTCTCCACAATCATATCATGGAGAAGAGGGAGTTCAATACCTAGCCCGCCAATTCGTTGGGCGCGTCCAGCCCGGCCCTGGAGACCTGGTCTGATCGGCTCAGCAATGGGGGGGCAGACAGCGGTGGCGCGATCGTAGGTCGTGCGTCCCCGCACGACACAGGGGTCAATCGAGCGGGGACGCTCGACCTACATGGGGCAAACATCGGTTGCATTTGGGCGGGCGAAATGCGACAATGTGTCGTATGGAAGACAACGAGGCGCTGTTCTACAACCCGAAGGTCCCGAAGGAGGTCTATCGACGCCACCTGCCTCATTGGAACCAGGCCGGAAGGATCTACTTCGTGACATTTCGATTAGCGGATTCCATTCCCGCGAAGCGAGCGGCCGAGTTACGCGATCAGAGGCAGGCGTGGCGACGGGCTCATGCGATACCCCACGGCGTAACTGAACAACATGAGTTTCGGATGCTCTTCTCGCGCCGAATCGAGCAATGGTTGGACCAATGCACCGGTTCCTGTCTCCTGGCAGATCCGAATTGCGCGCAGATCGTTGTTGATGCTCTGACAGCTTTCGACCGACGTCGTTATGAACTCGACCGCTGGGTCGTAATGCCAAACCATGTGCATGTACTGGTCAAGCCTCATGAGACACATGCTCTGAAGACGATCCTGCAGACGTGGAAATCGTTCACGGCCCATGCCATCAACAAACATATGGCACGGCGCGGTCAACTGTGGCAAAAGGAGTCGTTCGATCATATTGTCCGCAGTGCGGCTCAGCTTGAGCGCCTTCGCGAGTATATTGGGAGCAACCCCGAGAAGGCGGGCAAGTATGCCGCGCGGTGCCGAGTGGGACCACCGTAGGTCGAGCGTCCCCGCACGACATGTGACCTTGGATGATGAGGTGACGTCTTGGACCATTGACCATTCGATGACGAGACGAGCGGGGCCGCTCGCCCTACCACCGCCGCACGATGAAAACCACGATGGCGAAGTCGTAGGTCGTGCGTCCTCGCACGACATTTGATCCTGGATGATGAAGTGACGTCTTCGACTAGTGCCCGTTCGAAGAAGAGACGAGCGGGGACGCTCGTCCTACCAAGAGCAACCCGGTCGCGCGAACGTAGGTCGTGCGTCCCCGCACGACACAGGGGTTAGTCGAGCAGGGACGCTCGACCTGCGAGCACGAACGATGCCGGTTCATAGGGGCCTAGGTCGATGGTGAATTGGTTTTCCATCACGCGGATGGGTTTGCCCTGGGGGCGGCCTCGTAGGTCGATGGGTTGGATGGCTAGGGCATGCATCGAAGGGGGGAGGGTGACGGCTAGGGGGCCGGAATCACCCGCGTCTTCCCAGAGGCGCAGGAGCGTGCCTGGGCCATCGGGGTTGGGGCCTAAGGCGGTCAGGAGGACGCCTTTGCGGGAGAGGGTGACACCTGGGGCGCTTGGGGGCAGTTCCCCTTTCCCATAGTTGCACATGCCTGTGAGCATGGGCGCCAGGGTATCGGCGATGGGGGTGGTCAGGTCTCTTTCATTCTGGTAGCTGTCGATACCCCAGAGTCGGGCGCGGGCGGTCAGGTTGCCTTGCCAGAAGGAGCGGAAGTTCGTGTTCCATTTGTTGTTGAACAGGTTGACATAGACGCGCGAGGTGGGTCTACCCCATTGGCTCTTGAACTTGTAGATCCCCGGCTCACCCAGACTGATTGCGGGGCAATCGGGTAGCGCAATCCCCACACCAGCGCCATCTGAATCGAACGCGGCGAGTCCCCCCTGGGTCCAGAAGTAGGCGAAGTTACTGCCCTCGAGCACGTCGGTCGCCGGGTCGAAGATCGAGCCGGGGCCCTTGAGGCGGAACTGGGGGTTCTCGATCTTCAGAGGCAAGCACAGCCAACCCGCTTCGGGGTTCTCGGTCGCGGGATGGTCGATCACGTGCAACTGCAGGTCCAGGTAGGGAAGCTCGTCGTAGAGCGTCACCGAGAGCGACGCGGTATGGGCCGGGGCGGTCTTGGGCATGGGTGGGATCAGTCGCGCGACCACGGCACCGCCCTGCCGCTCGATCTCCAAGTTCATCTTCTCGGGCGAGAACTCGACGTGCCGGGCCGAGGCGGGCACGAAGTTGTGCTTGCCCGTGATCCGGCGGTGCGACCCGTGATAGCGGGACAAGACGTACGCGTTGACATACGCGTCGCACTCCTGGCGATCGAACTGCTGATAGAGGTACTGACCAAACCCGTGCGGGGCGGAGGTATCCACCCTCTCCCGACCCGAGCGCTTGTCGATGATACTCGCGATGCAGCCCCGTCTCGGATCGAGCGTGACCTTGAAGTGGTCGTTCTCGATCGTCTGGCTGGCGATGTCACTGGTGACACAATGCGGGGGCAGTTTCTCCTCCGTAGCAAAGACGAAGGTCCGGTACCCCAGGGGCGGGATGTCACGCGCGAGGAAGCGCCCATTGCGATGCGAATCGGAACCCCAGCTCTTCAGGGGCGCAACCGCCCCACTCTCGACATCGCGCACCGCGTTGCGACCCCTGACGCTGTCCATGAACGGGAAGGCGAAGTCCACCACGCCCGTCCGTTTCCAGGGGGACGGGTTGAAGACGACGACGCGGAGTCCTTCGACGTTGACGTTCTCGGCCAGTGTGTTGAGGTCGTCGCGGAGGGTCGGGACGATCTCATCGCGAATGCCCAGCGCGAAGCGATCGTGCTCGCGCCAGGAGTCTTCCATGTGTTGGTAGTTGGGACTAAGGCCCCCTGCGTAGTTCCGGTAGAAGTCCGCCCCGTGCAGGCTGGGGACAAAGTGCTGGTTGGCAAGTCCCCAGGTGTGCTCGGTCCAGCGGAGGCTGTTGGCGTAAGCGTCCGCGATAATCTCGGGCGTGGGGACGAACTTGACACCCCGGGCGATGTTGAGCGTGCGGAGCGCCTCGGCCGCCCTGATCTGGGGGCGGATGTTCATCAGTTCGATCGCGGCGCGGGGCGAGGACATGGGCCCATGGATCCAGCTATCGGAGATCGTGCCCCGCACGACGGGCAGCTCGGGCTGCTCGGCCAGCAGGGACCGGGCGAAGTCGTCCATACTGCCCATCGTGATCTTCGCGTTCGGGAACTTCTGGCGGATCTGCGCGATCCAGCCGGCGACCTGCTCGGCGGTGTCCGGGCCCTGGTTGTCACCGGACATGACCATCGCCAGCCAGGTCCGGTGGGGCCAGTCGGGCGGGGGCAGGAGGCCTGAGTCGTAGCCGCTGGAGAACATCGTCAGGACGCGCGAGCCGTCGGGGCCCTGCCACCAGAAGAGGCGCGGGGCCTGGACCTGGACGTTGGTCGGGTTCGAGCCGAAGTGGAAGAACGTCACGCCCGCGCGGGCCAGCAGGGTCGGGACGATCCAGTCGTGGCCCGGCACGTCGGTCATCTTCGCGGAGATCGGGAAGGCTAGCCCGTACTGCCGGGCGACCGAGCTGGCGTAGCCGAAGCCGCGAGCGAGGGTCTCGACATCGCCGGTGGCGCTGTGCAGGGTGTAGGGCAAGGCGTGCAGGACGAGGTTGCCGCGGCGCAGGGCCGCTTCGATCCGCTTGCGGCGTTCGGGGTGCTGGCCCTCCCAGAGGATGGTGCGCATGGGCCAGCCGGGGACGGTCCAGACGTAGCCCGAGCCGCCGGCGGCGCCGGGGCCGTGGGCTTCGATCGTCGCCAGGGCGCGGTCGATCATGGTCGTGCGGTACTCGTGCTCGACGTCACGGGCGAGGGCGGAGTAGCCGATATCGAAGTGGGTCTTGGAGACGAGGACGAAGTGGCGCGGGCCGGCGGCGCGCGGGGCGGCCTGGGCCGGTTGGACAGGTGCCGATAGCAGTGCGAGTGCGACGATGATGCTTGCGGTCGATGCATGATGGTCCTCTCATTGAGATGGACGACAAACCGGGGCCGTTTACGAGCCGTGATTGTAGCACCCGGCCGCCGCCTTCGGCAAGAACTCCCGCGGGCGAGGCCCGCCTGCCTGCCGAGCGAGCCAGCCGCCCCGCCTCCGCCGTCCGGCCCGATAGACCCCAAGCCCGGCAGGCTCGGTGTCGGCTCACCTTGAAAGGTGTGGAGTCAAGACGTTATTGGTATCGGCCGAACGGCGGGCGCGGCTTGAGTCTTATCGGGCGGCCGGGGGCCCATCGATCGGGGTGACGACGAGGGCTCGGGCTGGATGGAGTAGGAGGCGGGCTGGTTAGAATCCGGGGTCAGCGTGAATCGGCCGTTTGCGGCGGACGCCGGTTCGCGCTGCGGCAGCCGCGGCGGTCGGTGGGGTGGACGACGGCGGCACAACATTAGCGGTTGACAATCCCAATCCGGTACGCCATAATGCCCCCTCCGAGCCGGAGTGGCGGAATCGGCAGACGCGCTGGATTCAAAATCCAGTTCTGGCAACAGAGTGTGGGTTCGAGTCCCACCTCCGGCAATTTGAGTGAGAGAGGGAGAGATGTGGGGTGGCTGGTCGAGGGTGGCTCGCCCTTCGGTTGGAGCAGTCCCCGCATCGTGGTTCACAATCGAGTCGGCCTGGAGGGCGGCGGATTCTCCTGAAGCGCCGCTGCCGGCTGGGAAATAGGACAGCCCGCGCGGGGTCAGTCGGCCGCAATCGAATAGCCCGCATCGATCTCCGTATACATGTCCCACGGCGTCGGCATCCACGAGGAAATCGTCCCGCGCCCGCTGATCCCCCGGAACCGCCCCGTCCCCGAGAGAAAGATAATCGTCCCGACCTGCCGCTGCCCCGGCTCGCCGGCCGCATCGACCTTCGCCAGGATACTGCCCCCATCCGCGAACTCATAGATCAGAAAGCCCTGGTAATACCGCTTGCCCTCCGGCGCACTGGTATGCACCACCCGCCCGGAGAGCTGCGCGAACTGCCCGTCCCCCAGCACCACCACGCCGCGCCGGTT
>JANQFY010000379.1 GCA_028277585.1 Sedimentisphaerales bacterium | reverse complement strand
TCCACAGGTCGCCTCCGTCGGCGCCGTGCGTGTAGAGCTTGCCGTCCTCGCAGGCGGCGTGGATGCGGCCCTCGGGTCCCACCGTGGCACTGCCGATCGTAGCGCCGCCGATCTCGTGGACCCATTCGGCGGCGCCTTCGGTCAGTCCGTCGTGCGGGCTGGCCCCGGTTCGCGTGAAGTCGCCGCCCAGGGAAGGCCACTGGGTTTGCGCGGCGATTCCGGCCGGAACGAACGGGGGGCTCATCGCCAAGACGCAGGTCAGCAGGCACAGTTCAACTGCTCGATTTGGTCGAACGTTCATAATGCTCTCCCTTCTTGGCAAACGGAGACGGACCCTCGCGCGTGTCACTTCCTTCCCTGATAGACGCACCAGACCTATCATAGAGGGCGATATGCGACGGTGCAAGCACTCGCCTGACGCGGCGTCTTCACCAGGTAAGTCCGTGATTCGGGCCCGGTGTTACACTTTTTTCCGGCGGCGCCGGACGGGACCGTCCAATTTTTTTCTCAATCGGACTGTAACGAACCGGATCGCGTCGGGACTATAATGATCAGATGGATCAGCAAGAGGATACAGTGGGCCTGACGGCTGTCGTCGTCGCGGCCCAACACGGTGACAAAACGTCCATGAACCGCCTCGCGGAGGAGGCGGAACAGAGAGTGTACGCCTATATAAACCGACTGACACTGGACCATGATCTAACTGAGGAGCTTCTGCAGCAGACGCTATTGAAAATGGTGGAGTCGCTGAAGGACCTGCGCGAACCGGAGTTGTTCTGGCCGTGGCTGTTCCGAACGGCCCTGGGCAAGGTCCAGCATCACTACCGGGCGCAGGGACAGAGCCGTCGGGTTCAGATCTCGGCCCTTGAGCGCGAAGAAGCGCGAGATCGCCTGGCGCGGAAGTCCAGTGACGGCCTGACCTTTGCGGCGCGGAAGGAACTGACCGGGATCATCCTGCAGGCCATGTCCCAACTGAAGCTCAACTACCGCAACGTGGTCGTGCTGCGCTGTGTCGAGGGGATGTCGTACCACGAAATTGCCGACGTGCTGGGTTGCAAGGAATTGCACGCGCGCGTGTTGTTCTTTCGCGCTCGTACGGCGTTGCGGCGTCTCCTCTCCCAGCGTGGTTTCCGCGAGGGCGTCCTCCTGACGGCTCTGGGGCTGTTCAAGCTGGTGACCAGTCATACCAAGACCGCTTGTGCGACTGGTCCGATCCAAGCGGCCTATCTGCAGGTCGGCATCCTGGCGACCGTGGTCGGCGCGGTGGGGTCGCGGCTGGGGGTCGCGTTGGTGACTTTCTTCGGACTTCTGACGGCCGGTGTCGTGCTGCAGATGTTCGTCGCGGTCTTCGTGGTCCTTATGTTCGTTGTGCTCTGTTCGGCGATCACGCTCTACCTGGAATGGTCATAAGACGGGTGACTGTTTCGATGGATTCACCTGGCATCCCGAGACGGGTCCGGTGCGCCACAGGCCTGTGGACCGGACACGGCGCATCGGCCCGTTCACACCGTTGATATTCTCCAAATTACCCTTGACGGTCTGTCGCGAATCCGTTCTATTTAACACCACTGTGGCCAGGGAGGGACCCACCCCCAAGGGCACGAGGTCCTGAACAATCCACACCGCTTTTATAGGACGACACATAGGACGCTTGGTATTGGAAAGGATTGAATTATGCGGAGTCTGAAGCTCTCCACCGTTTTTGTTATTTTTTTGCTGTCGATGGGCCTGACACTGGTCAGTGGTTGCGGTACGGAATTGGCGGATCTGAGGCTTCAGAATGACACGCAGGCCAAGCGAATCGATCAACTGACCAGCGAATTGGAGGCGGCCCGGTTGCAGCTCGATCAGCTCAAGCGACGGCTGGCGGCGGCCGAGCAGTCCGGCGGCGTCGAGGTGGATTCGCTACGGCAGCGGATCGCGGCGCTGGAAGAGGACCTGGCCAAGAAAGAGGCGCTGATCAAGTCGATGCAGGAACAACTGATGGGCGTTACGGCTTTGCCGGTGGAACTGAGCACGGCCCTGGAGGACTTTGCGGCCGGCAACGATATGGTGGAATACGACTCGGAACGCGGGCTGGTGAAGTTCAAGAGCGACCTGCTGTTCGAGCGCGGCAGCGATACGGTTACCACGACCGCCGCCGAGGCGGTCAGGACGCTTTGCAGCATCCTCAATACCGACACCGCCAAAGAGTTCGATATCATCGTCGCCGGTCACACCGACGACATGCGGATCGCGCGTCCCGCCACGCGGGCCGCCCATCCGAGCAACCGTCACCTTTCGTCTCACCGGGCGATCGCGGTCGTGCGGATCCTCGACGATTGTGGGCTGGAGGGCAAGCGCATGAGCACGCGAGGCTTCGGCGAGTTCCGACCCGTCGCACCGAACGCGCCGGGCAACAAGGGCAACCCGAAGAACCGCCGCGTCGAGATCTACATCGTCCCGAGCGGCGCCTAGCGGCCGGCGACCAACGTCGCGCCGTCAACGCAGCGCGACAAGCTATTGACACATCGCAGAGAGCGCAACCATCCGTTGCGCTCTCTCCTTTTGTCGCCCCATCGCGTCACGGACGAGGTGAGACCTCAACCGGTCTCGTCGGCGCCGGTTCCGAAAACGTCGGCGAGGGCGTGGTGCAGACTCATCGTATAGCCCACGGAGACGGAGTAGGTGATTGCCCAGTGAAGCTGGAACAAGCATTGACAGACCGCCAGCAGAATGCAGATGGCGATCACCGTGACGATTACCTGGGAGAAGCGCGCGGCGCGGTCGACGACGCAGTCGACGCCCATCAACCCGGCGCGAAAGAGCAGGAGCAGCAGGGCGGCGTTTAGTATGTTCCAGGCCAGGAAGATCATCAGCCAGCCGCGCGCCGATTTGAGGGTGACATATCCGGCGTAAGCCCCCGTACCGGCGGTGACGAGCACCGCGAAGACCAGCATGGGCCACTTGACCGACGTGGGCTTGGGACCCCGAAAGAAGATGCCGAACAGGGAGAAGAGCATACCGAGGATCGCCAGGCCCACCAGGATGACGACCCGGCCGTCCCGGAGAAATATGTCCCCTCGCCCCAGGTCGGTCCTGGTCTTCGGATTGCTCGCCAGCAGCAGTAGAAACGTCACGCTCAGGGCGAACAGCGTCAGATCGTCATAGCGGGGCAACATGGAGGATATAGCCTTGCGGATGTCGCCATGCGGCCGCGCCGGTGCTTGGTTTGCCCGGGGTCTCTTCCTCTTCCTCAGCAGCAGTCGAGCGATCTCCCTGTTGCTCTTGCCTTCCCAATCCTCGACTCCGTTTGGAACGGGGGACGCCGTTTCGGGCGACGCGGTCTTCTCGGCGACTCTCTGTTCTTTCGGAACGCGCAGGTCGTGACCACAGGCCGGGCAGGGCGCACACCGGCCGGCCGAGCCATCCTGCGCCCGGATCTTTCGCCCGCAATAGATACACGAAAAACGAATCATCGCACCACCACGTCACATCCACGTTCCCAAGGGGCTCTATCAATAAGGATACGCTATGCCCCGTGACATTCGCAAAGAAAACCAGCGAGAGCCGCTGCTGATGGACGCTTCGTCAGGCCAGTGGGTCGACCGCATTGACCCGAAATCAACGCTGTCGCAGACGTCCACAACCCCAATCCAATTGGCTTTCTCTTCGCCCAATCCTTGTTCTTGGAGCAGAAATCTGGCAGATTGGCTCTGTCCGGTATAGACGAGTGCAGCCAACCGTCTCACCCTCTGGGCTGTGATGGGGGATTGCTGAGGCGAGGCAAACGTCTCTCTCTGACAAGGAGGCAGCATGAGTCACGAAGTGTTCCTTCTCTGTGGAATGGTCTCTCCCTTGTTGTTCATTTGTTTGACGGTTCTCGGTGGAGCGTTGCGGCCGGGGTATAGTCATACTTCGGATACCATCAGCGAGTTGTTCTCTCCGGGGGCGCCCCACAAGCGGTTGCTCGATATCCTCCACACGACCTGCGCCTTGCTTGGTGTCTTCTTTGGCGTTGGGGTCTGGCAGTTCGTTCGGAGCGGCCAGCACGATGGTCTGGTCGGGTCTCTCGCAGCGGCGATGATCGTCTCCATCGGGGTAGTGAACATCGCGACGGCGACCCTCTTCCCTCAGGATGCCTGGGGTGCGCCGCCTACGTTTCCGGGCCAGATGCACAAGATTCTGGCCGGCGTGCTGGCTCTGCTCTCCATCGTCTCTACTCTGTTAATGGGTATCTACCTGCGTCGAACGGGCATCTTTCCAGGATTCGGAGTCCATTCATTCGTTACCGTGGGCGTCATTATCCTCTCGGGGGGATTCGCCGTTGCCAAGCTCGGAACTCCGATCATGGGATTGACCGAGCGTCTCACGATCCTGGCGAGTCTGCAGTGGACGTTTGTTCTTGCTCTGAAGCTGTTCCTGCGCTAGCGCACTGTGTTCAGGAGCGGGGCAAGGTGACGCAGAACGTGGTGCCCCGACCGGGTCGGCTTTCGACGTAGATCTTGCCTCCGGCGCTGGCGACGATCCGTTCGACGATACAGAGTCCCAACCCCGTTCCTTCGCCCGGCGGCTTCGTGGTGAAGAACGGCTGGAAGATCTTATCAATGACCTCCGGCGGCATGCCGCAGCAGTTGTCCTCAAACCAGAGGGCTACCTCCGTCTCGCCCAACTGTCCCTTGATGGTCAGGGTCCGGTTCAGCAGCCCTTTGCCGGCTTGGATTGCGTTGTCGATCAGAGCGAAGCACATCTGTTCGATGTCCTTCTCGCTGCCGTGTATGACGGGCAGTCCACCCATGTCTTCGGCTTCGAGTGTCATCTCGGCGGCTCGCACTCGCTCCTGCAGCAACTTGGCTGTTCGCGCGACCACTTTGCCGAGGTCCACGTCGTGCGGTGTATCGCCAGTGGTGAGCCGTGCGTAGTTGCGGAAGCGATCGACGATGTCCACGGCATCCGAGACGCCACTGAGGCATTCTTGCAGAGCATCCCGAGCGGCTGGTGGGCAGGTGGCGCCCTCAAGCTCGGCCAGGGCGTTCTGCAGCGACAAGCGCACCACCGTCAGGGGCTGCATCAGTTCGTGGGCGACGGTGGCGCTCAAGGTCCCGGCCGAGGCGAGTTGCTCGGCGCGGCTCATGCGGTGACGGTAGTCCTCCAACTCCTGCTGAGCACGCTTCAGTTCCGTCACATCGCGGAAGATGCCCATCAAGCAGGTCTTGCCCGAAATGGTGATGGGGAAGGCGTTGACATCCGCGTAGAAGACGCTCCCATCCTTGCGCCGCGTGGGAATGTCCCGGGCGAGAGACTGCTCCTGGTTCCGCTGTTTCTCGAATTTCTCGAGCACGAAGGGCAGGCTCTCCTCGGGGTGGATATCGACGACGCTCAACTGGCGGATCTCGTCATCGCTGTAGCCCAGCATCCGGCAGAAGGCGGGGTTGGCCAGATAGAAGCGCCGGCTCTCCGTATCGGCCAGGACGACTCCGTCAACGATGTTATCGAAGATCGTCTTGAAGTGGCGACTGGATTCGTCTGTCACAAGGGCGTCGCTGGCCATCTGCGATCGCTCGGTGTTGGCCTTGTGCGGTTCGTTCATCATGGTCCCCCGAATGCTACGAGGCGTTCAACCGTCTCGTGCACTACTCATTATACCGCTGCTCCGTTCTCTCCATCCAGAAACGGCTGAAAAATACGTAGTTCCCGCAATAGACCGATCCGGAAGGCGTCCCCAGGTTGGCGTACGCAGAACCTGCTGCTGGACCCCATGTCGCGTTCTGAGGTGGGAGTTTGCTTTACGTCGACGCCGCGAAGCGGTAGCATGGTCGCACGTGATGCGGTGGTTGTGACGTCAAGGTGAGCTTTGAAGGAGTCTGCCATGAAGCGGGAGTGCTGGATGATGCTGTTCGGTGCGGCGTTGGTCTTCAACGGGACGAAGGACGCGTGGAGTGCTGATCTATCGAAACAGGCCGGCTGGGTGAAGCAGGAGTTGATCTTCGCCCTTGAGAACCGGCCCACCCCCGGTTGCCACGCCTCGACGATCGAGCAAACGCGCGATGGGCAGATCGTCGCAGCCTGGTTCGCCGGCGCCGACGAAGGCGAGGAGGATGTCGGCATCTGGGTGTCCCGACTCGAAGAGGGCCGGTGGTCCCGGCCGGTGGAGGTGGCCAACGGCGTCATGTCCGTGCAGAAACGCTACCCCTGCTGGAATCCCGTGCTGTTCCAGCCCCAAGAAGGGCCGCTTGTATTGTTCTTCAAAGTGGGCCCGTCGCCGGATGGATGGTGGGGCGCGTCGATTGTCTCGGACGATGGCGGGCGGACGTGGAGAGACCGGAAGCGGCTGGCTCCCGAAGTGATGGGGCCGATCAAGAACAAGCCCGTACAACTTGCTGATGGTCGCATCCTCTGCCCGTCCAGCAGCGAGCATCAGGGCTGGCAGACCCATGTGGAGATCACCCGCGATCTGAAGAGTTGGGAGGTCATTGGTCCCCTCAACAACGGCAAGGACATCGGGGTGATCCAGCCAACCCTCCTGACCTATCCGGATGGACGGCTCCAGATGCTATGCCGCACGCGGCGGGCGCGGCATATCGCCCAGACCTGGTCGGACGACGGGGGACGCACCTGGAGTCGGTTCACACTTTCGACCTTGCCCAATCCGAACTCGGGCATCGACGGTGTCACGCTGAAAGATGGTCGCCAGTTGCTCGTATTCAACAACACGCCGAGGGGACGCACGCCGCTCAACGTGGCGATCTCTTCCGATGGCAAGCAGTGGGACGTAGTGCTGACGCTCGAGGATACGCCCGGTGAATACTCATATCCGGCGGTGATTCAGACGGCTGATGGCCTCGTGCACACGACCTATACGCACCACCGCAAGAGCATCAAGCGCGTGGTCCTGGACCCGGGGAAGCTCTAGCCGGCTTTCACGCCGCCTGGCTTCGTCGCATAGCGCCCGACCGTCCGTTTCCCTTCCTTCGGTCGTCAACCGGGAAGCACGAGGAATCCCCATCCAAGAGGCTGAAAAGGGCGTTTTGCAGGGCCAATGGGGTGAAAATTCTCATTGCTCTGTCACCGCTAGGGCCGATAAAAAGCGGCCCCCTGGTGTTTGCTGCTATTCGAGCCCATCCATCTGATCGATTGCCACGTCCGCTCCTTGGTGAAAGGGGTCCAATTGGGATAAAATAGAGTGATATTCTGGTGGCGCATGGTGTGTGAGTCGCCCCGTGCAGGTGGGGGCTGGAGGATGGTGGAATGGTGTCTCTCAGAAGATACTCTGTCTTAGCCGTAACAATCGTGGTCGGTCTGACGTGTGTCGGATGCCAGTTGATTCCGGATCGGGGTCTGTCCTGTCCGGCCGAGGAGTTGACGCGTCAGGGGCTTCGCTGCGAGCCTCGGATTCGGTTCGGATGCTATCCGACCTCGACGCTTGGCACATTCTTCCTGGGCGAGAAGCTGGGTTCCCATGCCTATCACTTCAGTCCCTGGGAGAAGAACGGCATGGTCTACACCTGTCGGGCGGGCCATATCGATATCATCCACCTGCGCATCGCGGCCGACTGGACGGCGTACCTGGCGGCCCGGTCCTACCGGACGCTGATGGACAACGACGCACACTTCTCGTTCGGGCTGGCCGTCGATCGATCGGCGAGTCATGTCCACCTCTCCTACCCGGCTGACTGGGCGGAACGCTCGGAAGAGGAGCGGGCCGTTGTCGCCGAAGAGGTTGCCAAGGCGCTGGGCCCGTACCTGGCCTACACAATGACCACATGGCACGAGGTCCTTACCTGGTTCGGCTTCAAATGCGTGGGGTTGGCGACCGAATTCCCGTCGGCGTTTTCCTGGGAGGATTCCTTCTCCAATCTGCTCGGCACCATCATTGCGGTCCGCGCTCTTGAGGACACCGAACATCCCTACGACAAAGCGGTCATGCTGGCTCTGAACGAGGAGATGGATCGGTTGGGGATCCAACCGGCTCACGTAGCCAAGCGCGCCAGCGATCAGGTCAAGGGGGAGTGGTTCACCGGTTCGATTCTCTTCTTCGTGGACATCAAGCGGCGCAATTTCGACATCGGGCTGGATGACGGCATGGTCACGCCTACCATTCTGGAAGGCGTCGGCGCCTGCGAGGGGATTGAGCCGGTCTCGTACCCCGTACCCAATCTGGACGTCCTGGAGGAGCATGGCTTCTCGGTCAAGGTCGAGATCGAGCCGCACGAATGGGAACGAGACGATATTCTGGCGGTCGCCTATCCCGATCCCGAGACCCGCCGCAAACGGATCGATCCCGTCATCCACCTGCCTCTCATCATGGACCACGTCAAACAGGACGCGGCCGAGCGATACGGATGTGAGGTCGATGTGCATTACGTCTCCTCGCTCAGCAGTGCTCCAACCGTTGATCAGCCGTAGACGCGGTTCGACCCCACAAAGAACGGTACGAGCCAGGAGGGTCCGGCAGAGCCCTTCGTGATCTCGGTCTGGGCTGCATCTCGGACGCCGGATTCTTCGCTGCGCGGCAAGTCCCCCGAACAGAATACGTATTCTCCACAGTTGACCGCCCCTCTCAACAGGTCGATAATGGTCCTAAGCGCGGACTATCCACGGGCCGATGACGGTTTCGGCCGGCGCTGTGCGGCTAACTTCTTTGACGGACACCTCGGGTTCTTGTTCTGAGAGAGGGGCAAGATCATGCGCACCAGAGTCTGTCTGCAAACACGGGGGCGACTGCTCCCGTCCTGCCTACTCCCATTTCTCTGTCGCAGGTCAATTGTGGGTAACGCCATTCGAAGGAGGACTGTCATGCGCGGACACATCGTCTATTCAATCGGCCTCATTCTGCTTATCCTGAGTTCAAGCGTCCAGGCAGCGACCGTTCGCTGGACCGGAGGCGGTGACGACAATCTCTGGGACAATCCCGCCAATTGGAGCGGCAACCAGGTGCCCACCAGTGCCGACGAAGTCTTCGTCGACGTCCCGGCCGCGATCGCTCCCAACGGCCCGGTGATTCAGGACGGCATCGCGGCCGAGGTCTTCGGCCTGGCCTGCGAAGTCGCGGGTCAACCCACGATAACCATGACCGGCGGCACGCTCGACGTCGCGGACTGGGTCTGGTGGGGCGACGGCCCCGACTCCCACGGACTCTTCTATCTCAGTGGCGGCACGATCACGACCGGTGGCGAGTTCGAGCTTGGCTGGGGCGGTGGTGAAGGCACAATGTTCATGACCGGCGGGACCATCAACGCCAAGGAACTGGTAGTGCCGACCGGCAGCGCCCGCGCGGGGCAGCTCTATCTCCATGGCGGCGTGGTCAACGTGGGCAGCGATGGGCTGGAGATGACGGATACCGGCCTGATCGATATCGGCGCGGGGATCATGACGCTGGAGGGCGACCAGCGGGAATTGATAGCGGGGCTCATTGACGACGGTCTGATGACCGCCTATGGCGGGGCCGGGCAGTTCAATATCGACTATGACATCAGCAATGCGGCCCTGACGACTGTCGCTGCCGTCTCGCCCATCGCGGAGAAGGCCTACAAGCCGGTGACGCCCACTGACGGCCAGGCGGATGTCTACCGCGATACCGACCTTGTCTGGATTCCGGGGCTCTATGCGGAAACGCACGATGTCTATCTCGGGACCGTCTTCGATGATGTCAACAATGCCACGCGGGCGAACCCACTTGGAGTTCTTGTCAGTCGAGACCAGGACGCCAATGTCTACGATCCGACCGGGCATCTGGAACTGGGACAGGCCTACTACTGGCGCATTGATGAGGTGAACGGTGCGCCGGATCACACCATCTTCAAGGGCGATGTCTGGACCTTCAGCACCGAAGCGGCCGTCTATCCTATCGAAGGGATCGGCGCGACGAGCAACACCACATCTGACCCAGGTGCCGGACCCGAGAGGAGCGTCGATGGGTCGGGGCTCAACGCGGCCGGTGAGCATTCGACCGAGGCGCCCGACATGTGGGTGGGAAGGCTCGAGGGCGAGGGGCCCGCATGGATTCGGTACGAGTTCGATCGCGTCTATCAACTCCACGAGATGCAGGTCTGGAACTACAATGTCCAGTTCGAGCTGATCCTGGGCTTCGGACTCAAGGACGTGACGGTCGAATACTCGACCGATGGCGAGAGCTGGACGGTCTTGGGCGACGTGGAGTTCGCGCGGGGCACGACGCAAGCCGACTACACGTACAACACGACGGTCGATTTCGCCGGCGCTGCGGCCAAGTACGTCAGACTGATCATCAACGCCGGTTGGGGCGCTTTGCCTCAATATGGTCTCAGCGAGGTGCGCTTCTTCTATATTCCCGCTCACGCCAGATCGCCCCAGCCTGCGTCGGGCGAGCAAGGCGTCCATCCGCCCGTCGTGCTGAGCTGGCGGGCTGGACGTGAAGCGGCGGCGCACGAGGTCTATTTCAGCGCCGATCAGCAGGCGGTTCTGAATGGCGGCGCCTTGGCCGATACCGTCGAGACGGATCACTACGATCTCGGTGCGCTCGATCTGCAACTGGGCGAGACCTACTACTGGAAGGTCAATGAGGTCAACGACGCGCAGCCGGTCACGTCCTGGGAAGGGAGCCTCTGGGATTTCACAATCAGCACATTCCTGGTTGTCGACGGCTTCGAGAGCTATACAGACAGCGAGGGCAGTCGCATCTACGAGAGCTGGACCGATGGCTGGCAGGACGATAGCAACGGGTCCGTCGTGGGTTATGAATCCGCACCGTTCGCCGAGCGGATGGAGATCCACAGCGGCCGGCAAGCGATGCCCTTCGCCTATGACAATACGGGCGGCGCCACGCGCTCGGAAACCGAGCGTCTCTTCGCGCCCGGACAGGACTGGACGCGGTCCGGGGCCAAGGTCCTTGCCCTGCATCTCTACGGCGACCCGGACAACGAGCCGGGCCAGATGTACCTGAGAGTCAACGGCGCCCGGGCAGACTACAGCGGCGACGCCCAAGCCATGGCCGATCCCTCCTGGACGCTCTGGACCGTTGATCTGTCCACGCTCGGCATCGATTCCGCGAACATCACAAGCCTCGTTCTCGGGGTCGAAGGCGCTGGCTCAGGGCTATTGCTCATAGACGATATTCGTCTGTACGCGGAGGTTTCCGAATAAGCGAGGCGCATAAGCGGGTCCCGAGCATCGTGCGGCAAGGACGCCTCCGGCAGGCGGCGACGCCCCCATAGCGGGATGGGCGTGCGCCGAGTCTTGTTGATCTGCTTTCGTTCGTTTGTTAGAATACCGCTAGTGAGGTTTTTCGCCGGATTCGACCCTCCGGGGCCGGCGGAAGGGCGGATCTCCGACAAGGGCCTTCTGTGAGGATGGATGAAGAATGATCAGATCGGCGAGGTATCTGTGCTCTGTCGTGTTCCTGACGCTGCTCCTGTGGGCTTCCCTCTCGGCGCAGGTGACGGTGGTAATCAACGAAGTCGGCGCGTCCAACAGCTCTGAGGTTCAGGACCCCCAGGGCGAATACGACGATTGGATCGAGCTGCACAATCCAACGCGCAACTCGGTGGATCTCGCTGGTCTGTATCTAACGGATGATCCCGAGGTCCTGACCAAATGGCGCATCCCGTCGGGGCAGGCCGACCTGACGACTATGGGGCCCGGGAGCTATCTGCTCATCTGGGCCGACAACGACACCACCGATGCCGGGCTCCATGCCGGCTTCAAACTCAACGCCGACGGCGACTGGCTGGCGCTGGTCGACACGGACGGTATCACGGTGATCGATTCGGTCGAGTTCGATGACCAGGACGGAGGCGTCTCCTATGGTCGCGATCCGAACGCGCCCGAGCAGTGGCGTTTTTTCGGCGCGCCGACACCGGGACAGGAGAACGTCGCCACCTATGCTGGTCTGGTCGGAGATACGAAATTCAGCCATGACCGCGGCTTCTATGACGCGCCGTTCTACGTGACACTCAGTACGGATACCGAAGGTGCAAGTCTCTACTACACCGTCGATGGCAGTGTGCCGTACAGCACCGTGCGGGGCGAACCGGCGGGGCGACTCTACACGGGGCCGATTTTCATCGGCACGACCACATGCCTGCGCGTCATGGCGTTCAAGCCGGGTTGGAAGCCGAGCAACGCCGATACGCATACGTATATCTTCCTGGACAGTGTGATCCGTCAGCCCGCCCGGCCGACGGGTTGGCCCACCAACTGGGGACACTCCGGAAGCGGCGATTACGAGATGGACCCGGACGTCGTGGACGATCCGCTCTACAGCGCGACGATCAAGGACGACATGCGGGCGGTCGCGACGCTGTCGCTGGTGACCCACAAGGACTACTGGTTCGGAAGCGGCGGCAAGGGCATCTATCCCCAGGGCCAGTTGGACGAGCGCGCTGTCTCAGTCGAGTTGATCGAGACGAATGGTCGAAGTGGGTTCCAACTCGACGGTGCGGTGATGATCGTCGGGGGCAGCAGCCCTAACCGATGGAAGATGGACAAGCTCTCGATGCGGCTGAAGTTCCAGGCCATCTACGGTCCGACCAAGCTGCGCTATCCCGTCTTCGGGGACGACGCGACCGACGAATTTGACACGCTCGTCGTCGATGCGCGTATGAACAACAGTTGGGCCTACGGTGGCGGGGTCGGCGTCAGTCGGCCCGGCATGGGGCAGCGCGATCTGGCGCAGTATACGCGGGATCAGTTCGTCGCTGACATCCAGACGGCTATGGGCGGGTACGCCCCGCGCGGTCGCCATGTCCACCTCTACCTCAACGGTCTCTACTGGGGTCTCTACTGGCTCCACGAGCGGCCCGACGAGCACTTTGCCGCCGCGTACCTGGGGGGCGAGTCGGAGGATTACGATGTCCTCAAGCACAACTCCGGCAGCGCCATCAGCGGTTCGACCGCCGACTATCGCGCCATGATCGACCTGGCTAGTTCGGGCCGATACGGCGCGATTCAGGACCATCTGGACGTGCCCGATTTCATCGACTACATGCTGGTGAACTACTACGTGGGCAACACCGATTGGGCGCACCAGAATTGGTATGCCTCACGTAGCCAGGTTGATCCGAACGGTCTGTGGCGCTATCACAGTTGGGATGCCGAGCACAGCATGGAGGGGCTTTACGACAATGTCACGGGTCGCAACAACAGTGGAGGGCCCACGGGGATACACCATCGACTGGCGAGTGATCCCGAGTACAAGCTTCGCTTCGCCGATCATGTGCACCGGCACTTCTTCAACGGTGGATACCTTACACCCGAAGGGGCGACCGCTCTCTATCAGATTCGACTGGCGGAAGTCGACCGCGCCGTCGTGGGAGAATCGGCGCGCTGGGGAGACAACCATCGGTCCACACCGTACACGCGGGATGTGGAATGGGTTGCCGAGAGAGACTACCTGCTGGGAACCTATCTCACGCAGCGGACAGAGATCGTACTCAACCAGATCAAATCGCGCGGGTGGTATCCCAATATCACGGCGCCGGCCTTTCGCGTCGACGGGACGTCGCAACACGGTGGGCAGATCGCTCAAGACGACGCCGTCGGAATGTACGCCGGTGTCGGCGATGTCTGGTACACATTGGACGGAAGCGATCCGCGCATTCCGGGCACCACGGCTGAACCTGGAGACGAGATCAATCTGGTTCCCGAGGATGCTCCCAAGAAAGTGCTTGTCCCCGACGGTCCTGTCGACGAGGCGTGGCGCGGCGGAGCGGACTTCGATGACAGCGAGTGGATCGAGGGCGTCGGCGGCGTTGGCTATGAACGCAGCACGGGCTACGAACAGTTCTTCGACATCGACGTCCTGGACCAGTTGCATGGGCGCAATACCAGTTGCTACATCCGCATTCCCTTTGATGTCACCGCCGAGCAACTGCAAGACGCAGGCGGCCTGGTGCTCAAGGTACGCTACGATGACGGCTTCATCGCCTATCTCAACGGCGTCGAAGTCCATCGCGTCATGTTGAGCGGCGATCCCTCGTGGAACGCCTCGGCGTCCGGGAACCACTCTGACATCGACGCAGTCGCTCTCGAGTCCTTCTACCTTGCTGAGCACGTCGAGACGTTGCGCGCAGGGCGGAACGTTCTGGCGATTCACGGGCTGAATGTCTCGACCACGAGTTCGGATTTCCTGATCTCGGTCGAACTGAGCGCCACCGAGGGTGGTGGGGGAGGCGCCCCCAGTGGACTGTCGCCAACGGCGATTCAGTACACCGAGCCAGTGACGCTGACCGAGAGTACAGTGGTGAAATCTCGTACGCTTAGCGGGACGACGTGGAGTGCGTTGAACGAGGCGGTCTTCGCCGTCGGGCCCGTGGCTGAGAGCCTGCGGATCAGCGAGGTGATGTACCGCCCGGCCGAGGACCCGAACGCCGAGTACATCGAGCTGACCAACATCGGGTCCGAGACGCTGAATCTAAATCTGGTCGAACTGACCAACG
>JANQFY010000167.1 GCA_028277585.1 Sedimentisphaerales bacterium | reverse complement strand
TTGAGGTAGATCTCGGCCACGAATCGTATCTGACCGAGATCGAGCCACAGGCCGGAGCCAGGACGGAGCAAATGCGGATGCAGCTCGAATTCGCTTGCGTATGTTGCGATACCTGAGAAGTACTTAATCCGCTCATCGTCGACCTCCGTCCAGGACTTCAGCTCAGTGAACGTCTTCGAGACGTTCGCTCCGCAGCCGTTGAAGGACACGGTCCAAGGCTTGGTGTCCATGACTGCGACTATCTTCCCCCCGTGAGCCGGATCGAGCCCGTCCGTCGCGGCCCCGCGTCGAAATACCACGAAAGTACTGCCATGGGGCGGGAGGTACAGACGAACCCGCACGCCGCCGGGAACACCTTCCGACACCATGGCATGGCGCCGGCGACCACTATCGGGATCCCAGACCTCGGGCGTTCCACCCGGTACCCGGAACGTACAGGAGGCCAGTTCCGTTTCGCTGAGTCGATTGCTGACGAAATAGATATCCGCGTCATCCGTACGCCGGTGGAGATAGTCGAGTGACTGCGCGATGTCGTTTCGCGTTTCGTCCACGGAGAAGTCGGGACCGATGCCGCGCGCCGTGAGGATCTCACGCAGATCCTTGCCCCAGATGATCTTGCCTTCGCCGTAGGCATGCTCCGTGACAGTCTTGCCGTCACACGGGCCCCAGAGGCGGTCGGCGATCTTGCGGACCTCGGCATCGCGTGCGGTGTAATCTGCTAGGCCGTTGGAGCGGGTGGGTTTGGGGCCAACAACGGTCGCGCCGTCTTTGACCATCTGCTCGATCTTCTTCAAGACCTCCAGATCGATGTCCTCCCGCTCGGGCAGGACGAGCAACTCATAGCTCATCCCATCGGGCAGTGTGACGCGTCCATTCTTGACACTCATTCGCGTGAGAATGACCTCGGCGTTGGTGACGTCGTAGTCGTATCCGAACCCAAGCGACGGATCGATGTGCTTGGGCGGCACGAAGTTGAAGCCCTGATCGCCGTAGTAGTAGCAGACATCCGCGACGAAGAGGCCCTGCTGGAGCATGTAGCTGCACCGCGATAGATAATCGATCCAAGGCTTGGCCTTGGGCCACCACGCCAGGGATGGGCCCATATGGGTACCGGCGTGATAGACCCAGCCCGGCCGGTCGGTTGCCGAGGGGTTGTGGGCCGACGTGTGGAAGGTGAAGTGGTTCGCCCCCCCGCAGAAGGCGCGATCGGCGATCGGCTTCAATTCGAACGGACCGTCCTGCCAGTGACGCCAACTGGTGAACGCCTCCATATCGACGAGTTTCTTGCCATGGATGTGAGCGGCACAGGCAGTCTCCTTCACCACCCACACGTTGTGATCCTTCCAGAACTCTCCCCGGGGAATATCCAGCACGCCCAGCGCCTTGAGCGCATCAACAGGGACCTGATGCAACGGCGGGCCGGGCCCTCCCGCCTCGGCGCAGAGTTGCAGGCCGTGTTCATTCGAAAGGTCTGCGCCCGCCTTGTAGAACGCATCGACCAGTAGATCGCCCAGCGTCTTGCGATAGTCATAGCGAAAACGGGCAGTCGCTTCGTGGTGATCGACCACGCAACCAGCCAGAACGGGAAGGAACTTCGTCATGTCGTAGCCGCGGCGCTTCCGAAACTGAGCCAGAAAGTCGGGGGTCCAGGTCGAGCCGCTCAGTTCATAGCTGCAGACGTACATCTGCTTCAGAGCCGTATCGCGGAAATCACCGAGTTCCTCATGCAGTTCGTCGAGCAGATACTGGAAGTGAAACCTCGTCGCGTCGGCGTTGAAATGGTCGATGGCCAACCCATGTGACTTGGGGCTTGGCAATCTCAAGGAGAGTCCCGTGTTCGCACAGACGAAACGCATGATCGTCCACTCACCGGCCGGGATGTCCCAGTCCAGCACCCCGTGCTCATCGATGCGGTCGGTCAGATCTACAACCGCCTCGGGACGATCGATGACCAACGGCGGCGGTCCGGGAGATGACCAGCTTCCCGCGGCACCAGACTTCCGCCCGTCATGGACATTGGCAGCCGTCCAATCCCGCTCTGTCTCGGTCCCCAGCGCCGAACTGCAATGCAGAAGCGTCGCGCCCGTCTTGCTGCCGTCCTCATGGTAGGCTGATGCAACATTCCTGCCATCTGTCGAATAGACCTCGAACTCGCCCAACTGGACGCGGTCGGACTTGGGATTGTGCCCTGAGGATATGACGAGCTTCACGTACTTCGCTTCCACCGGATCGAAACGACGCGTCTGCCCCGTGGGACGGGGTTCCAGTGCCCCACGGACGATCTCACGAAAGGCCGCCGGCTCGGTGCTCGTTGTCGACACGTAGACGGCGTAGTCCTTGGCGAACAGATGCGCCTTTCCGTATCGCTTCTCGTTGCCGCTGAGGGTGTTGTACAAGACTATCTTCTCTATTTCGTGTGTTCCGGGCGGCGCCAGTTCGAAGAGGAACTCGTGCCCAGGCAACCGCTTCGGCACGGGCACAGCCAGGACAGCTATGTCCTTGACATAGGCTCGCCCGCCATCGAGGCCGCGCGGCGCCCGCTTGGGCAAGGTCGGCATGGGAAGCGGATCGGTCAGACGCTGCGGCCCAGTCACCGTCATTTGGTTATTATAGAGCCCCATGCTGGCATAGCGCGGCGGCACCCACGGTCCACCGCAATTCCAACTGCTCGAGGTTGTCAGCCCCACCTCCATGCCAAGCCGCGTCGCCTCCCGCACGGCGTGGCCAATTGCGTCCAGCGATTCAGGACCCATAAACGCCGGGCCGCTCGGTACGATGCCCTGCGGATCCCGCGCCCCGACGTCGAAGATGTAGACGCCCCCAATGCCCTTGGCCTTCAACTCTTCCAACTCGGCGGTCATCTGGTCCTTGTTGGTCAGCCCGTTGATCCATGCCCAGTACACTGAGGGTCGCGCCGAAAGCGGTGGGTTGCGGAAGCCCTCAGCTAGGTCATTCGGCGCATCTGAGATGCTGCGAGCGAGCACGACGAAGCCGCGACCGCCGACAGAGATCCCCCGATCAGACTGAACCGAGTCCGTGACAAACCTCCAGCCTCCAGCGCCGGTGAGGCCCAGTCGCGGCCAGGCAACATCACAGGTTTGATCGCCGCCATTGAAGAGCGCCACCATCTGCGTCCCATCGTACACGCGTTCGAACGCGAAAAGGCGCTGCGCATCATCGGCCAAGAGTACGTTGAACGTCCCTCGCCTCAGAGCAGGATATTCGCGTCGCCAGCCCGTCACCATGCGATAGAAATCCCTCATGTCCCCATCCGGCGCCACCGTGTCAGTGGGACGGGGCAAGCCGAAGGGATGGGCCCGCTCCGCGTCGTACGACAAATCGTCCCAGACCATGGGCTTGCGACAATCGGGGTCGTCCGCCCCCCACATGCCCACCTCATCGCCATAGTAGACGTACGGGGCGCCGGGGGCGAGAAACTGAAACGCCACCATCTGCCTCCACCGCTGTTTCTCGGCCGCGTTCGGCATGCGAACGTCGTAGGCGCGGTTGCCCTGCAGGTTCGCGCCGTGGTCCTGACGATGCTCCGGATTGACGACCGCTGAACCGATGCGAGACGTGTCGTGGGAGCCCATGAGATTCTGAAGATCCAGGCTGCGGCCGTATCCGTAATCACGGTGGATCTGACGCAATTGCGCCGCGAGCTTCGTTGCCGAAATTGATTCGGGCTGATTGAAGAATTGATAGGTTGCGTCTCCGAAGCGATAGTTCATCACGGCGTCGAAGGCGCCGTCCAGCCAGGGCTGAGCGTTGTGATACGTACACTGCTCATAGTCGTCCCACCAGATTTCACCGGTCAGATACGCCTGAGGATTGATGGCTTTGACCCATCCCCGGAACTCCTTCCAGAACGCCAGCGGGACCTCCGCGGCAACGTCGAGGCGCCAGCCATCGATTCCGTCCGAGGGATCACCGTCCCCGTCCGGATCCATCCAGCGGCGCAACACCGCCTGGAAATGCTCCTTAACCTCGGGATGCGGCCCACGTTCGTCCTTGCGAAACTCGGGCAAATCCTTGATCCCGACCCAGCCGTGGTAGTCGAACTCGTCAGCGTCTGTTGTCGGGTCATCCCAACGCGTGATGTGGAACCACTTGGCGAAGCGGCTGTCCGGCCCCTCGCGTCGGGCACGCTGAAACGCCCAGAACGGAATCCCGACGTGATTGAAGACGCCGTCGATGATGATCCGCATATCGCGCCGGTGGACTTCCTCGATCAGACGGAGAAACAGCCGGTCGGCGGCGCTCCAGCGCCACGTCGTCGCATCGGCTGGATCTTCAGCGGCGAACAGTTCCAGATCGCCCTGTGGATCGGGTCCGAAATGCTTGTCGATATGGTGATACATCGTCGCGCCATACTTGTGCAGCGAGGCGGACTCGAATACCGGATTCAGATAGAGCGTGTTGACGCCGAGATCCTGGAGGTAGTCCAGTTTGTCGATCACGCCCTGCAGATCGCCCCCGTAGCGACGCAGTTGAGCATGTACGTAGAACCCCTTTCCGTCCTTCTCCCAGGGCTGCAGTTCATACCAATCCGAGGTCCACGGAACGACATCCCAACTTGGCGGCACGAAGTAGGGCCATGTCCCCTCGAGGCTCGCCGCCGTAGGGTCGTTCGATGGATCACCGTTGCGAAATCGCTCCGGGAAGATCTGATACCACACCGCATCGGCAAACCAACTTTCGCCCGCACCTGCTGCGATAGCGAAAAAGAGCATAAGAACGATCGACTGCTTCCATCCCGCCCACTTCTGCATCAACAGAGCCCTCTCTAGATATCGTTCGCAATGAACTCACAAGGGAACTGCGGGCCGATACACGTGCCGCATCGTTCCCTCTGGATACAACCGCCGTATCCGTGCCCCATCATAATCACCGTTCGGACTAGTAGGCAATCCCCATTGTGGGGCAATCGTAGCGGCTGTCGAAATCAGGGCCCAGGACTCAAGGACAAGGAATCCGCCTCTCACACACAATGGAAATTCGCCAGAATTGGTATGTCTTTCCGTAACCACCCGTCCAGTTTCCTTCAGGAAATGGTGATGGAAACCCCATTTGGAGATGAAACCATGACGACGATCACACAAAACACGGCTGAGGGCAACCGGATCCACTTCCTGGATAACCTCAGAACTTTCGTGGTCTTCCTGGTCATTCTGTGCCACGCGGGGGGAGTCTACGAAAGCAGCGGGATCTGGGCCTCTTTCTGGATTGTCGACGACCCATCCGTCAACAACACATCCGGCCTGGTGAACATTGTCCTCGATATCTTCATGATGCCGACCCTGTTCCTCATTTCCGGATACCTGGCCGCCGCGTCCCTGATGCGCAGGACACCATGGTCATTCGTGAAATCCAAACTCAGAAGACTCATGATCCCCTGGATCATCGCCGCCCTGACACTGATCCCGGTGTACAAGGTCATCTTCCTGTACTCCCGCAATCTGCCTCAGGAGCACTGGACCACCTATTTCCATTGGAGCAACGGGATCTGGAACCAGAATTGGCTCTGGTTCCTGCCTGCCCTGTTTCTATTCGACCTTCTCTATGTGCTGCTCTCGTCCCTGCGAATCAAGGTCCCGCAGATTTCGCTGAAGAGTGGAATTCTGGGAGCCCTGCTGCTGGGATTCACCTACAGCCTGGTGATAGACCAACTCGGGCTCTTTGGTTGGACGAAGACGCCCCTGCTCGACTTTCAGAACGAACGCCTGCTGATCTACTTCCTGACCTTCCTCGTGGGCGTCCTCTGCTTCAAGCGAGGGGCCTTCGACGCCAAGCCCAAGGGCAGGTTCCTCTTCTACGCCGTCAACGCGACCTCCTGGATTCCCATCACGGCGTATGTTTCCTTCCTGCTCTTTCCCTGGCTCAAGCCGGGGCAGAACATCGTCTCCCCCGTCGCCGACAAGCTGATTCTCTGGTCCAGCTTCCATCTGTCACTGCTCTGCCTCGTCTACACGGTCGTCGAGACATTCCGACGCTATCTGAATACGAGCGAAAGACTCAGAGAGCAGTTGAATCGGAACAGCTATTATGTTTACATCATCCATGTGATTGTGACGGGAGGCCTTGCCCTGCTCATGTTGGAGATGGCGCTGCCCTCGTTGGTGAAGTATGCGATTCTGACTGTCTCGACCTTCGTCCTGAGCCATCTGGTGGTTTCGGTCGTGCGACTGGCTTCGGCCAGAACCGAAGGTCGCATTGGCGCGTCGATGCTTGTGTCACGACGGGAGAGCGTAGGTGTATGAACGATCTATCCGGTCCTCGACAATTCACGACCACGCATTGGAGTCTGGTCGATGCCGTCAAGCCCGATGAGGCCAGCCAGACCTGTGCCCGAGAGGCCCTCGAGCAACTGTGCCGAACCTACTGGTATCCGCTCTATGCCTTCGTCCGCAGTCGAGGCCATTCGGCGGCTGACGCCCAGGATCTCACACAGGCCTTCTTCACCCGCATCATCGAGACAAGGGGATTGACGTCAGCGGATCGCACGAGAGGCCGCTTTCGCTCCTACCTGCTGGGAGCGATGAAGCACTTCCTGGCCAATGAATGGCATCGCGCCAAGGCGCAGAAGCGCGGGGGCCACGCACGTCTCATTGAATGGGACGCCCTCGATCCCGAAGCCCGATACGCTGGCGCGATGCAGGAGTCGAACGACCCGGATCATCTGTTCGACCGCGAATGGGCGCTGCAGTGCATTGCGGATGCTCTCGGGGCTCTCCGAGACGAAATGGCCAGCACGGGCAAACTCGCGATGTTTGAGGTACTCAAGCGAACACTCACCGGGGCCGATGAGGTCAGCCGGGCCGAGATCGCCAGGAGGCTGGACATGACCGAAAACGCTGTCAAGGTGGCGATCCACCGCCTGCGACAACGCTTCCGCAAGCTACTGCGCAACATCATAGCGCAGACAGTGACGAATGAGGCGGACCTCGATGATGAAATGCGCTATCTGGTCGCCGTCTTGCGTCGATAGCAGTTTTCTGTAACCTCCAGGTATGGTTCCTTCAGGAAGGAGTGGATGGAACTCACAATGGAGTCTGATTCATGAGCACTTCCGCGAAAGACAAGTGCGAACAATGTGGAGCGGCGATCCCAGCCAGTTCGGCCGGTAGGCTCTGTCCCGCATGCCTCCTGGCCGGGGCTCTGGAGCCCACCGAAGATGGGGGCAGGACTCTCTCGGTGGGGCCGGCCGAATCACTGTCCCTCTACGGGCCCTCCCAGTTTCCCTGCGAATTTGGTGGCTACCGTCTGCTGGGACTCCTGGGCCGCGGCGGCATGGGAACCGTCTACGAAGCCGAGCAATTCGCGACCGGACGACGGGTCGCCCTGAAGATGCTGGGCCGCCAACTCGATTCTCCCGAAATGCGACAGCGTTTTCTAAGGGAGGGTCGTCTCGCGGCGGGTGTGAACCACCCGAACAGCCTCTATATCTTCGGCAGTGAGGAAATCGAAGGTCTGCCGGTCATCACCATGGAAATCGCCGGCGGAGGTACGCTCAAGGACAGGCTCAAGGAGTGCGGCCCGTTGCCGGTTGCCGAAGCGGTTGACGCGATTCTCGACGTCATCTCCGGCCTCGAATCCGCTTCCGCCAACGGCGTCCTCCACCGCGATATCAAGCCGTCCAACTGCTTCGTCTCGCCCGAAGGCTCCGTCAAGGTGGGCGATTTCGGCCTTTCGGTCTCCACCCTGGCCCGAACCGACACGTTCGTCACCGCCCACGGCAAGATCATGGGGACGCCGGCCTACGCATCGCCCGAGCAGTTGCGCGGGGACGCCCTGGATGTGCGGGCCGATATTTACTCGGTGGGCGCGACGCTTTACACCCTACTGACCGACCGGGCGCCTTTCGAGGGAGACAACGCGGTACAGGTCGTCGCTAACGCCGTCAACCAGAAACCGAAACCAATGACTCAGCTGCGTCAGGACGTTCCATCTGGCCTCGAACGTGTCGTGGCACGCTGCCTCGCCAAGGAACCGGGTGGGCGCTACGCCGACTATGCGACGCTGCGCAACGCGCTGCTGCCTTTCAGTTCCAGGGAGCCCGAGCCGGCCCCGATGAAGATCCGGTCCTCCGCCGGCTGGATCGATTACCTGCTCGCTTTCTTGCCGGTCTATGTCGTGCTCATGCTCACCGTCGGTGGGGACCGGCTGTTCTTCGAGCCCCACACCGAACGCACCTTCTATTCAGCAAGGTACTATCTGGTACTCTTTGGCGTAGGTTTCCTTTACTTTGGTATCGTAGAGGGAATCTGGGGCGCCGGCCTGGGTAAACGGCTGAAGGGCCTACGCGTCGTCCGCACCAACGGCCAGCCACCGGGGATCGCACGGGCGCTGCTTCGAATCATTATGCCTATCGGTTGTATTGAGGCGGTGCGCGTGCCTCTCACGCTGGCCACCCTCCCTGCGGGCGACTGGACCGGGCCGCAGATCGTGTGGTTTATCGTCGCCGCCAACATCTGCGCTTGGATTCCGGTTCTGCTGACGTTGACAGCGCGCCGCGCAAATGGTTTTGCTACGATCTGGGACGTTGTCAGTGGAACAAGGGTGGTAGTCAAACCCCAGGGCACGTTGCGACCGCCGATCGAGCTTGCAGTACAGCCGAAGAATTCGGTCGAGGAGGCCGGTTCGCTCGGGCCTTACCGGATCACGGAAGAGATCGTCCCCGGGAAGTGGATCGCCGCCACCGACCTCGTGCTGCGCCGCCGGGTCTGGTTGTTGCGGCGAGATGGATCGGGACCTTCCCTCGCGCGACGAGATCTGGCTCGACCAGGTCGTTTGCGCTGGCTTCAGAAGGCCGAGACCACTGAAGCCACCTGGGACGCCTTTGAGGCAACAGAGGGAGTGGCGTTCTCCAGTCTTGTCGAAGGTGACACACGCCTGCCCTGGTCGAGTCTGCGCCACTGGCTGCACGACGTGGCGTCGGAACTCTGGGACGCGACCGGGGATCAGACCCTGCCGGTCGAGCTGAGCCTCGATCATGTCTGGATCACCGCCCAGGGGCACGCGATCCTGCTCGACGTAGCCTGGCCCGGTGTACAAACCGGCGCCGAACGCATTCCCATCGGAGACCTCGCCGGCCAACAGCGTTTCCTGAACGCTATCGGCACCTGCGTCGAATCAACCAGTTGCCCCCTTCATGCCAGGGGCGTCCTGCAGAATCTCGAGGAAGCAAAATTCGAAAAACTCAGCTTCCTCACCGGCACTCTGCGTGGACTCCTGGACAGACCCGCTGAGGTCACCAAGGCGATTCGAGCGGGCTCGATCTTCATGCTGGCTCTCTACAGTTGGATCCTTGTTCTTGTCGGAGTCTATGGAGACGGTGACCAACAGTGGAATAACTCTCTGGGCGGACTTGTCATGATCCCCGCTCTGGTGGTATTGGGGGTAGTCGCGTTGGCTCAACTCCTGGAATTCCCGTTCCGCAGCACCGCCGGCCACGCCATCTTCCGATTAGCCGTGGTCGATGCCAAGGGAGAACGCGCCGATCGTACCAAGCTCTACGTTCGCTGGGCCATCGTTTGGCTTCCTCTGCTTGCTCCCCTGTCGTTCGCGGCAATCCTGTTCAGGAGAGGCGAATCCGCGGCGTTTGCGGTTGCCCTGATAGCGCTGCTTCTCTGGCTCAGCGCTGCGGTCTATGCCGTCATTCGCCCGAATCGCGGCCTGCACGACCGTTTGGCAGGCACGTGGGTCGTGCGCCAATGAACCGCCGCATCCACACCAGGGATTGGAGGACAAGCCGGTATTCGTGACCTCAACCGTGTGAACTCGGTCGTCGCTCCCGCCGTGTCGGGACCCTGCTCTGGCGGCGCGAAATGCTCGTGCCGCCTGTGCTACTCTTCTGCAGGATCGAGACTCCATTGGGTCGACCCGTTGGTGCCGGCCAGTCGAGCGCCTACGACCCTCAGCATAAACGGCACGTAGACGGTCTGCCTCCTGAATCGGCGTGTGGGCTGGGTCATCAATTGGAAGAGCCACTCCGTGCCCGTCTTACGAAACACCGCCGGGGCTCGCTTCGCCATCCCGGAGGCAACGTCGAAACTCCCACCGACACCCATGCAGAAAGAGGCGTTGATCGCTTCTCGGTGCTTGGAAATCCAGAATTCCTGCGTCGGCGACCCCATGGCTACGAACAGGAGATCTGGTTTGCTTGCGTTGATATGCTCAACCACCTTGGCAGAATCGTCAAAGTACCCGTCCTGGCAGCCCACAATTCGCAGGCCAGGGTACTTCTGCCTGAGTTTCTCCGACGCACACCCGTTTGACTCAGGAGAAGCGCCGAGCAGGTAAACACCCCAGCTCTTCTGGGCCGCCAGGGGAAGGAGTCTGAAGAACAGGTCGCATCCGGTAACACGCTTGATTCGGTTGCCATGCAGGATTTTTGCCGCGATTGAGACACCAACACCGTCGCAGATACCCACATCTGCTCGGTTCAGGAGATCCATCAAAGGGCGTTCGCGCCAGGCGCGGAAGCACTTCTGCGGGTTGATTGCCACCCAGAACGTCTTCTCCCGGCGTTCGACTGTCCTTTCAATGGCCGCGAGCGCCTGCTCGTAGGATGTAAACGGCATAACCGGAGCGCCAGCCACATTGATTGGCTCTGGGAAACTCCCAAATGAACCTGAGGATTCCTCATTGGCAATCAGCATCTCAACTCCCTGCCTCCCGCGCCGGCCCTGCAGCGCACTAGAAAGTCACCTTTCCTCCTAATCCGGAACTCTCCCCACTCACCCTGCCCGTGTGTGAGTCGACATCCCAGGCCACCTCCGATGCGACGATAAGACACCTCCATGCGGCGATATCCCCATACCTCCCGAGGTAATCTACCGTCCTCCAGACGGGAAACCTAATGATCTGATCCCAATTGAGATCAAGTCCCCCCAGGACGCGCGATCTCCCTTGTCTCCCGCGCGTTGCGGACCATACTCACATTATACTAACAGAGTGGAGGTAGTTCAATTACGTAAAGCTACGTATTTTCCCTTAACATCACCATACCACCATACTCCCTTGCCTTATATTTTACCGCAACGCCCCATATATACCTTATTAATCCACGGAGGTTCCGCAATTTCCAGTTTTCTTCGTCCGGAGTAGAGCCTAAGAGGACACAATTCAGTTGGGGCTTGGCAAAATCGCTTTTCCTACTCGCCCTCCTACCGTTTCCCCAATGCTGAACCAGATGACCACCAGTAAGGGAATGGGTACAAACGGGGCAGAAGAGCACTTATCAGACGCCCCGCGGGAATGTTGAGCTCCAGGACGGCTGGAGAATTGCCGGAGATCGGGAGCAATGCGCGTCACCCAAGCAGGCGCGGCCCCTACGCGAAGCGTCCAGAGTACACCTTCGCTGAAATCTCAGAATTCCCCTCGTCCAGCTTCCTCAAAGTCCTGAAAATGGGCGATATAGGACTCGAACCTATGACCCGCTGATTAAGAGTCAGCTGCTCTGCCAACTGAGCTAATCGCCCTTCGACGTGTTTCCGGGCGGCCCGGAAACTAACGCAGCCGACACACAACGTGTCAGCCGCGAACGTAGCGGTACTTTACTGACATCGAATTGGGAATGCAAGAGAATTACGCAAGAATTCGCATTCTTTCGCCGCCGGGGCGTTTCGGGGGCCCGTGAGCGCTTCTCCGAGCCGCGCCGGGTGCTGGCTCGGCGTGGAGATCGGGACGGAAAAGGGGCCTGCGCCCCGAGGTTCAGGGCGCAGGCCCCCGTCTGTGCGTACTGCGCATGAGACCTTTACGGGCTCTCACCTGCCGACGCTATTGGCCGATGAGCTCGATCTCCGCGATCTGCATGCTGTTGGCGCTACCCGCATCGCGTACCGTCGTGAACAGGATCTGGTAGTGCGCGTAGGCCGTGTCGTTGTCGAACGCGATCAGCGTCTCGTTCTTCGTGAAACGAGGCCACGCATCGGCAGCCGCGAAATCGACGATGTCGCCACTGGCCTTCACGGTGGACGGGCCATCAATGCTCCCATTGGAACCGGAAAGCTCGAAACTCACCGGGTCGCGGTCGGCC
>JANQFY010000140.1 GCA_028277585.1 Sedimentisphaerales bacterium | reverse complement strand
TGCAGTTCACGATCGATGACATCATCGCCCAGGGCGACCTCGTGGCGCTGCGCTGGACGGCGACTGGGACGCACGAGGCCGAACTGATGGGCATCCCGGCGACCGGACTTTCGACGACGACGACCGGCATCAACATCATGCGCTTCAACGACGATGGCATGGTCGTCGAAGAATGGAGCACCTGGGACGTGCTCGGCCTGCTGCAACAACTCGGCGCCGTCCCGGCCGACCGTGAGGAGTACGTCTGGGGCGAACCCACTTCCATTACGGGCGACCCCGGCAATCCGCAAGCCAACACCGTGAAGGTCATCAGCTACACGGAAGAGGTCTGGAATTACAAGCGCGTCACGCAGTTGGAGGCGACCAACAGTCCGGATATCCTTGTCCATAACCCCATGTTGCTCGGCCAGCCGCTGGATATCGACCGATACCGTGACGCAACGGAGGGCTTCATTGCCAACATGCCCGACCTGAATGTCGAGTTTCACCACCTTATCGCCGAAGGAGACATCGTCGCCGGTCACTACACCACCTCAGGGACCCACCTACCGTCCGGCAAGAAGATTGCCTTTGATGGTGTCACGTGGTATCGCTTCGCCGACGACAAGATCGTCGAGACTTGGTGGATGTACGATGCGTACGGCATGATGCAGCAGATCATGGCGCCGGCGGAGTACTCACCGGACGGGCAGTGGATATGTGCCGCTCCGACGCCACTTGGCAGTTTGATCATCACCGGCTATTGGGAAGCAGCGAATGAAGACGGGTCACAACTCATCGGGCAGTGGAAACAGATCAACGGCTTCCCCTTGCTCACCGATTTGTATCCGGAGATCGATGTCACTGAATTCGCCGGAGAGCAGGCCGTGAAGATCGCTCCCAATACCTATGCCATGTCGATGAACATCTACTACGCGAAGAAACCAGGGCCGAACGTGACAGAGATTGTCGGCATTGGCCTTATGTCGGCGACATTCGAAGTTCTGGGACCCGATGCCATCCAGGGCCAAGGCACGGTCGCTTACTACCTGGCCTCTCAGGACGCCGACCAGGACGGCTTCCCGGATGAAGGCGAAGAAGCTCAACTCTGCATCCCATGGGGCTGGACGTGCAAACGCCCGGTCATGGCGCCAGGCTGCGTGCCTGCGCCCACGGAATAGACGAATCAACCAACGGTGTCCGGCGCCTTCGCCCAATCGGGTGCCGGACACCCTCCGGTCACTAAACTAGGGACGGACCCTAGTTAATGGTGTTTGATTGTTGGGGTTCTGCCCTTGTTCGTCAGAGCGCATGTCACCAGTTGCTGATATGAGTCCTGTTCGGGGGCCGCGAGCAGGGAGGCTCGCGGCCCTTTCCTTCGGAGCGTGGCCGAAGACCACGTGACACCCCTTGAACGGTGGATCGCGTGTCACGAAAATTACGTATTTCCCCCAATAGCATGCGCGGCCGGATCTCGCTACGATGGGAAGTGGCAGGACAGATGGATGTTCTGTCACGCCTTCGCTGTTCCGGTGGCAAGGCGGACCTGACGCACTCAGACGGATCGTGGGCGGCGTGAGCCGATCTCACGTCGCCCTTCACTAAATAGATCTTCCTTCACGGGCAGCCAGAACCACTTCTACCCTCAGCAGGTCGATACCCCTCTCTGGCTGCCTCTTTTCTGCGCTTGCCCTCTGCAAACTGGAGTCTTTTCGTAGGGTGGGGCTTGCCCCACCATTTCCCTAATCAAGTCGAGACGGGTGGCAGCGTCTAGCCCACAGGGCTAGGCGATGGTTGTCACGAACTACTGAGAACCATCGCCAATCCGTCGACAAGCTCAGGAGGGGCGCTGCGCTTGACGCTGCCACCCGAGAGAGAGCATGCGGGCTGGAGCTTATCTCATCGGCCGAACAAGACACGCTAATGAAGTTGTCAAAGAAGAGGCTGAGGTCAGCCTTGTGCGGCCGCGGCGCTGGCGTCCCGTTCCTGCTGAACCCAGTCGTAGGCCTCGGGGTCGCGCTGCCGGGCGCGTGGGTCGAACTTGATCTGTTGGCGCATCAGCGCCATGCGCTGGCGGCGCGGAAATGTCGTGCGGACCGTCTCCCAGAACTGCGCGACGGTGACACACTCACGCCGCGACTCGTCCCTGGGCGCCCGCTCGATCGCCGCGCTGTGCAACTCGCGCGCGAGCGAGACGACCTTACTGATCTTCGGATGGGCCGGATCGTCGCGGATCTTGTGACGCCGGATCGCTTCGGTCAGGGTCGCTTCATCGTACCGGCCCAGCGCCACACACCAGTCGCTCAAGATCGCGCCGTTGACCTGCCATCCGGGCCAGCGGGGCTCGACCTGCTCGCGGAACCACGCCATGAAGCTACTCTTCTTCATCGGCTAAGAACTCCTTCTCCGCCTGAGCCAGCGCCGCCTGTGCCCGCTCCCGGTCCATCTCGGCAAACGTCTTGTAAGAAGATGAACAAGAAAGAGGGGGTCCCTTTCCCTTCTTTTCATTCTTCTCATTATTGTTAGTGGCCCCTGGATCGCCCTTCGTTCGCCCCCGGTTCGCCCTGGGCTCGCCCTCCGTTCGCCCCGGCTGCCCCTCGTCGTTGATATCGTAAACCGCGTTGTTCAGAAGTGTCGCGATCGTTCCGCGCCCGGTCCCCTTGAAGGCGACCAGCCCATACCGTTCGAGCCGAACCTTGGCCCTGCGATACGCCTTCTGGGTCAGGCCGTAGGCTTCGTAGTCCCCGATCAGCGCCTGGCCCGTCTTCAGGCCGAGAACGCTGAACCCAACCGTCCGCTTGGCCCGTGTTGCGATGACCGCCAGCAGAACAAACGCGTTCGGGTCCTTGAACAACTCGCGTGTCGCGTCGGTCCGTTGCAGCTTGACATAGCCGTGATTCATGATGCCTCCTTGCCTCGCGCTTCTTCCCGTTGAATGCTCTGAGTTGCGATGTTGGCCAGCGCCGCCGCTCGCCGGGCGGCGCGGGTTGTGACGTCCTCTGCGGCCGGCGCCTCGGATAGCGCTGTCTCGATCGTTCGCTGTTGATCCTTGCTCACGAAGAACACCAGGGGCGTCGCGAACGCTTCGGCGTTCTTGGCGAGTGTGCGGGCCGGAGCCTTGCGGGCGATGAGCCGTTCGAGTTGGCCCCGCGTCTGGGGGACGAGCTTGGCCAGTTGCCGGGTCGTCATCCGGCGGTTGAGCCTCCTGAGCAGCGCGAGCTTCTTATCCAGCATGTCGCGCCCACCGAGCCGATTCAACGTGCTCAGCAGCAGATCGGTCTGCTCGTCGTCGACGTCCCAGACGACGGCCTGCGCCTTGTCGTAGCTGAGCTTCTCCAGCGCCGCGTGGCGATGATGACCATTGATGATCTGGTAGCCGCCCTCGCGCTCGGGATGGGGACGCACGATCAGCGGCTCGTACTGACCGGTCCGGTTGATGTGCCGCATGAGCTTGCCGAAAGCCGCCCGACTCATCCGGTTCGGATTGTCCGGGTGCGGGATCAGCTTCGTCAACGGGATGTGTCGGACCTTCGATTTCGTCGCATTCATGATGTGGTGACCTCCCTCTTTTGATTCCAGTTGGGTGGCAGCGTCTAGGCCGTAGGCCTAGGCGATGGTCGGCACGAATCGCCACGGGACCATCGCCAAGCTGCGCTTGACGCTGCCACACGATTCGCAATTCTAATCACGGCAACGTGACCTCCAGCTCGGGATGGCGCCAAATATAGTACGCTGGGCGCTGCGTCAGCTTGCCCAGGACGTAGCGGGTCCGCTCAATCCCCGGCGGCATGCTGCGCCGCGTCCCATGGCTCTTGAGGAACTGCTGCAGACGCGTCTCGATGAAGTCGGAGGCGGGCCAGCGCAGCGCGTCGAGCTTGTCTTGTACATCTGCTGGATCGACGAGCCTCTCGCTCTCGATCCCGACGGTGCTGAGCGCTTCGATAAGCGCGACATGCGCCACGGGCGTGCGCGGTGCGAAGGCTTGCATCCCCGCGCGTTCGAGGAACGGATTGACCTTGGGCATCACCCCCAGCGCTTCGACGATGGGTGTCTCGAGTTCGCCCATGGTCTCGCGTACGAGCCGGGTCGCCAGGCCGATCCCACGAAAGCGCGGCTCGATGATCAGCCGGGCGATGCACCGGACGTTGCGATTCAATAGCGCCAGTGACGTCTGACGATCGAGACCTGCAAAGACTCCGTCGGTCGCGACCGTACGCAGTTCCAGACGCGGGTTCGGCATGGCGTAGACGATCACCCCGGCCGGCTTGGCGCCGAACGATCCGGCCGCCCGCTTGGCTCGGAGCACGAAGACCGCCTTGATCACGGCGGGCTTCTCGGCGCGATAGTGATGCGCCGCCAGTTGTTCGTAATCGGCGCGAGTGCCCGGGACGATCTCCAGCTTCTTGTGTAGGGAACAGATCGACATAGACTACCTCGTGGAAAAATCAAATATCAAGAATGAAAGATCAAAATTGCCGAATCGCCGCACTGCGGCGATGACTTCCTTAAGTTTGCGTCTTGCACCTTGCATTTTGATTTCTCTGATAGATCACCTCAGCGGGACCGGTGAAGTCCTTGATCACCAGTGCGTCCGGCGCCAGGTCCATCAGGATGTCCTCATGACTGGAAGCAAGGATGAACGTCGTGTTGGTCTGCTTGGCGAACTTGTGGATGTTGAAGGCGACCGTCGCGGCCGTGATGCGGTCCAGTTCGGAGCAGAACTCATCGGCGAAGACGAAGCGCTTCTGCGCCGCCAGCGCCCGGGCCAGGCGGAAGCGGTACTTCTGCCCCGCGCTTAGATGGCAAGGCCGGTTCAGGATGTTGTACACTTCGCTCAGACCCACCAGGCTCAGCGTCTTCAGCGATGTCACCACCTCATCTGCGAAGCAGTCGATCACCGTCCGGTCGCGCGGCAGGCGGATGCGGGACAGGTTGATCCGTTCCGAGGATGGGATGGCTTGCTCCAACTCACCCAGCAGGACGGTCTTGCCCGACCCCGACGGGCCGGTCAGGTACACGATGTCACCCGGCTCGATTCTGAGACGACACCGATGGGTGGGCGACCGGTCGTCGAGTTGCTCCGTGGTCAGGCCGAACATGCGGCAGACCTGCACCGCTTTGTCGCTGAGCGGCCCGGCGAAGCCGAATCGCTTCGATACGTCGTACACATTCATAACAACCTCCAAGAAGAATCAAATATGAAAATGCAAAATGCAAAATTGAGGAGGTCATGCCCGCTGCGCGGGCATTCCGCAGTTTTGATCTGTGACTCTTGATTTCTGATCTTCTCGATGTTGTTTTGCCTTACCGATCGCGGCGCGGACGCGGTAGGTGCTGAGGTTGCGGTTCCGACTGATGCGACTGCAGGAGAGCCCGCGCACGAAGTGGTCCTTGATGATGTGCAGTTCCAAAAGGGTGAATTCGCTCCGGCAGCGCAGGCACAGGGGGTAGGTCTCGTCGGCCAGGCGGCGTGCAATCCTCTGGATCTTCCGGGCGACGGTCGTCGGACTTGAGCCGGGCAGGCGGGCGAGTTGCCGAAAGCTGTGCCCGGCGTCGAGGTACATCGTCATCAGCGCCCGGTCCGGCCCGGCCAGCAGGCCCAGCCTCAGGCGCAAGGTATCGCGAAAGTCCCGCTCAGCCGTCGCGTCGTACGAGCACGACCCGGCATGCCGCTCCACTGCAAATGTCATCTTCCTCTCCTTGTCTCAAAGCCTCGTTTCGTCTCTGTGTATGTTCGCTATCCATACAACCAGAATAGAAATTACCAGGAAAAGTAATATCTGTCAACTGTGAGTTGTATAAAAAATGAACTTTCTCGTGTTTGTGCGATAGTGTGTGGCGTTGCGGCGGGTTCCTAATGACCATAACTCCTTTTCTATTCACGGTTTGTCATTCTGGGCAGAGATGGGTAGGGTGGGGCTTGCCCGGCCGGAGAAATCGACGGGGCAGCCGCCCGTTACGTGGGGAAATGGTGGGGCAAGCCCCACCCTACGGGCCGCTCCGCAGCGTGTTGACCGGTCAAAGGAGTGGAAACGGGATGGATCGCTGTGGTATCATCGGAAGCGATGCGTAAGGGATGGTCGTTTCTGAACCTATGTCGGAGAGCCTGACCATGAGCGAGCGAAGATGGACAAGTCACTGGACGCGGACGGAAGTTCTGAGGCGCGCGCACGGTTGGCGTCGGGAGGCATTCACCTTGATAGAGTTGCTGGTCGTGATCGCGATCATTGCGATCCTGATGGCGATTCTCATGCCCGCCCTGAAGCGCGCCCGTGAGCAGGGCCAACGTGCGGTTTGCCTGAACCATCTCAAGACGTTGACACTCGGCTGGTCAATGTACGCCGACGACAACGACGATCGGCTCGTCAACGGCGAAGCCTATTGGAACCCGACGGGCGCCCCGGAGGCCCCGGTGCCCGGCGCGGGTCCGCACGCAGGCGAGCGCTTCTGGGTGGGCAACGATTGCGCGTCGGGCTTCGGGCAGGGCGAGCAGCGACCTCTCGAGATCCAACTGGCGGCGATCCGGGCCGGGGCGCTGTTTCCCTATTGCAAGGCTGAGAAGGTCTACCGATGTCCCACCGGCGTGCGGGGCGAGATGCGCACGTACTCGACCGGCTACGGGATGAATGGCTGTTTCGACGCGGCCGGAACCTACTCGGGCAACCGGGGCGTGCGCGTGGGTCGCACGGTGCTGATGGTCAAGAGGAAGTCGGAGATCACCGTCCCGGCGCCGGCTTACCGACTCGTCTTTCTCGACGAGGGGCAGATCAGCCCGGACAGTTACGCGATCCACTACACCACGGCCCGATGGTGGGACCCGCCCTTCGTACGGCATGGGGACGGCACGAACGTTGCGTTCGCCGATGGTCATAGCGAGTACTGGAAGTACCGGGGCAAAGAGACGCTCGAGGCCGGCAAGCAGGTGAACCCGGTGTACAACTTCACCCCGACGACCGAGCTCGGTCTGGATGATCTGGAACGAATGCAGATCGCCATCTGGGGGCGATTGGGCTATTGAGTGAGTCGTTGCGTATGGCGAGCGTCCCCGCTCGCCTTTCGCCGCGGCGCGTTATTGACGAATCGAAAAGAACGACGAGCGGGGACGCTCGTCCTACTTGGTGATGAATGTCGTTCGTTTGGGAGATTTGGCTGTGAAGGATGCAAGACAGGTCGTGACATGGGCGCTGCGGTTTGTGCTACCTCTGGTGATGTTTGTACTGCTCGGCGTCTCGGAGCCGGCAAGTGCAGCCGAGCGCGCGCCGGAGGCGTCTTCGCTGGGGCCCGTGTTTCGCGACCTGGCGTACGTTCAGGACGGTCACGAGCGCCAAGAGCTGGATCTGTACCTGCCTGCGTCGCCGACGGAGAAGCCCGCGCCGGTGATCATCTGGGTCCATGGCGGCGCCTGGCGGGCGGGCAGTAAGGACCGGTGCCCAGCCAAGCGGTTCGTCCGGTTGGGCTACGCGGTGGCGAGCATCAACTACCGACTCAGTCAGCATGCGATCTTCCCCGCCCAGATCCAGGACTGCAAAGCGGCGGTCCGCTGGCTCCGCGCCCATGCGAAGCAATACAACCTGGACCCGAAGCGGTTCGGCGTCTGGGGCGCGTCGGCCGGGGGACATCTGGTCGCGATGCTGGGCACGGCCGGCGATGTGAAAGAGTTCGATGTCGGCGCGCATCTCGATCGGTCCAGTCGCGTCCAGGCGGTCTGCGATTACTTTGGCCCGACGGATTTCACAAAGATGAACGACTTTCCGGGTCGGATGGACCATGACGCGGCCGACTCGCCTGAGTCGAAGCTGATCGGCGGCCCGATCCAGGAGAACGCCGAGAAGGTCGAACGCGCCAACCCGATCACGTATGTCACGAAGGACGATCCTCCCTTCCTGATCGTCCATGGGGACAAGGATCCGCTGGTCCCGCACAACCAAAGCGAGTTGCTGCTGGCGGCCCTGAAGAAAGCAAACGTCAAGGCCAAGCTCCACACCGTCAAGGACGGTGGTCACGGCGGCTTCAAACGCCAAGAGGTTGAGCCGCTTGTCACCGCGTTCTTCGCCAAACACCTGAAGTGATTGCGGATTGCGGATTGCCTCCGATCGCGCGAACCCTCCACGCGGTTGTCATCCTGAGCTGAGCGCAGCGTAGTCGAAGGATCTGGCCTGTATTCTGACGCGCTCCTTGTCGGCGGGGAGATCTCTCCGTTGCGGCCCGACTGTGTCGGTCCTCCAGTCGAGATGACACGCGCGAGGAGCCCGTGCTGGACTCTCCAGGATGGGCCTTGGCCCGTGTTGGCCTCCGCGGCGAAAAAATCCTTGGAAAAGCGCGCAATCAATGCGCTAATAGTACGACTCGTATTATATCGGAGCGTATTATGAAGATGAAACCAGACATCTCAACCCTGTCACTGGCCATTATGGGGCTGATCTCCCAGAGGCCGCAAACCGGTTACGACATCCGTAAAGCCTTTGCTGAAAAGCCGTTAGGGCATTTCAGCAGCAGCCCAGGGGCGATCTACCCCGCTCTGCAGCGGATGACAAAGGACGGCTGGATCTGCGGGAAGGTCGACGATGAGAAGGTCCTGCGGCCCCGGAAGGTGTACGAAATGACTGAGTCTGGTCGCGATCTGCTCGAGCGGCACCTGCGGCAGTCGGTGGACCGGGACGATGTGATCTGGCGGATGGACGATCTGATGCTGCGTTTCTCGCTGATGGATGAGATCGTGGGGCGGGCCGCGACCTTGCGGTTCCTGCGCAGCTTTGCGACGGAACTGGAGGCTTACGTTGCGCACCTGCGTTGCTTCCTCGGCGAGGCCAAGCCGTCCATGCCGGTTTGTGGGCGGCTGGCGATGGAGAACGGCATCGGAGCCTACGAAATGAACGCCGCCTGGGCGAGGCGAGCCCTTGAAGAACTGGAAACTGACGCGTGAGCTGCCGGTGACGATCGGCGCATGTCACACCTGACGAGAAGATAACCTAACTGATCCTGGAGGTACGAATCATGAGAGCACAGAGAATACTAATCATCTGCAGTGCGGCCCTGATCGTTGGTAGTGTCCCAGCCCTGGCGGGGGCCGGCTCGATCCTGGAGCAGACCTACGATCTGAGTGCCGATCGCTCGGACGAGGTGCAGTACTTCATGATGACGTCGAAGCTAATGAGTTATGCACTCGACGGGACGCGTCTGGGGGCCGATACGATGCGGCTGCGTCTGAAATGTGTCCCCACCACAGTCGACGGCCGGAAGGTGGACCAATACACGTGTACCGATTTCACGATCGAGTTCGCCGATGGCTCGAAGGTTTCCGTGGCGGCGGTGCGCAACTGGACCTACGCTTTCAAGGACACCGTGACGGGCATGAACGAGAAGGGAGAGGTGCTGGGCATCGATCACAGCCGATTTGAGAATCTCACCGACACCGACGGCAAGCCCATTCGAGCTGACAAGGCGTACCACGTGTACAACGCGTTCATCGATTTTCATGCCTTCTGCGACGTCTTCGCCCGACCCAGCTTGTGCGGAGGGAAGGGCGTTCAGGATCTCAATCGCATCGGAGATCGAATCGTCCACGGGGCCGCGTATAGCGAACCCCCTGTGAACCTGGGCAGCAACGTGGCTGAAGGCTCTACCTTCAAGAACGGGAAGGTGACTCTTGCGTTCAAGGGCCTCAGCATGATAGACGATGCGGCGTGTGCCCTTCTGGCCTACGACTCCGGCGAGAGTTCATTCCAGATGGTGGTCACACCCGCGCCGAACATGGAGATACGCTCGGTGGGCAGTTCGCACTACCAGGGCGACATCTACATCGACCTGGCGAGCCGGTGGGTCAGGAAGGCGACGAGCCACGAACTCATCGTCAGCGAAACCACGCTGCCGATGCCGCCCCACAAGGCCAACGCCGTCATGGAGCGGGAGATGCTCATCCGCAACGTCACCGAACAGGAGTTTCTGGCAAAGTGACTCCTCTGAGTATCGACCTTCCGTGGGAGCCCACCTTTGGGCTCCCACGGCCGCTTCTGCTCCCTTCGAGGTTTTGTACTATTGCGGTGGGGAGATCTCTCCACTTCGCTTCGCTCCGGTCGAGATGACATGGGCGTGAGGTGGGTCCGTAGGATGGGCTTTGGCCCATGCTGTCTTGATTCGTCTCTGAGTGTCCGCATGGGCTGAAGCCCATCCTTGTATCTTGATTGTCTCGTGCTAGGGTGTTGGCTTGTTGTCCGACGCCTGGTGTTCGGGCCGGTGTGTGGGTG
>JANQFY010000003.1 GCA_028277585.1 Sedimentisphaerales bacterium | reverse complement strand
GATCGACATCTTCGCCGGCTACTACGCGCCGGCCGGCACGGAACTGCTGGATGGCGAGTTGCTTCCCATCAGGCAGATCGGGCATTCCGACCATCGTTCGGCCGTCGCCTCCATAGGTGGTTCCAATGATGGAGAATAATGCGTCGTTCTGACTGATGGGAAGCAACTCGCCATCCAGCAGTTCCGTGCCGGCCGGCGCGTAGTAGCCGGCGAAGATGTCGATCGAACCGATGACGTCGGCCCCGGTACTGTTTGTTCGTGATGGGTACTCGCCTGTCGCTGCGATGGTGTGGTTCATGGCCAGATACGGCTGCATGTTGGTGTGCGGCTGGCTCCCTCCCGCATTGCCCGTCGGTTGGGAAGAAGAAGGCAGCGTGTGGCTATGGGTAGGCATCTGTTCGGCTGTCAAGGTCACGGTTTCGACACCGCCTCTCGTGCCGATCATGCGATTTGTCAGGCCCGAGCCCTGACCAGCCCCCACCGGCGTGCGACCCCGTAGATCGGGCAAGCCGAACGTCGTTCTGCCGTCGCCGCCGTAGGCGGTGCCCAGGATGGAATACAAGGCGTTGTGCTGGCTGATGGGCAGTATCTGACCCTGGCAAAAGGCCCAGCCATTCGGGGCATAATAGCCGGCGAAGATATTGACCTCACCCAGGTAGGGGTGGCTGGCACCGATGACCGAAGCGCCATCTCGGGTAGGATAGAGTCCCTCCATGCAGATCATGTAGTTGAGAGCGAGAGATGGTTGCATGTTGGAGTGGTGTTGGCTGCCTCCCATCACGCCGGTTGGCCCCGCTTGGGCGGTGGTCGCAGTCGCTAGAACGAGCGCTGCGACGGCAAGGCATCCGAAGCTCCACATCCGAGCAACGGGGCGGCTCTTCCATTCTCGCTGTGTTCTCATTCTGTTCCTCCGATCGCTTGCCTGGAACGCTTCTTGTTGTCTGAGTCCAGATTGTTTCCGTAACAAAGGGGCACATCCCAGGATACCTCTTCCGGGTGTAGATAGTGCGCACGCTTCGCTTTAGTAGGCGCTTAAAGGAAATCCATCTCCCGGGTGACTCCGCGTGTCGACGACCGAAAACCAGTATACCGTGTTGTCACGCGTACGGCAAGAAAATGTGCCATCACAAGTCTGATGTCATCGGTCCCATAGGCCCTATTCGACCTATTGGGCCTGTTGCTTGTGGTTCCGCGTTCGCAGATATTCCAGGACGCGAGCGCGGTCGGCTAGGTCGTTCTGGGCGACGTATTTTTCGATGCGTTCCCGTTCGGCGACGATCAACTCGGCCCGTGTGCCGTGAAGCACGCCCTGAGAATGGGACACGATCTCGTCCCAAGGCTGAACCTCGCCCGGCTGACTGTAGATCTCCAGTTCGGGGTAGTCCCACAGGGCCGCCGTTACGGTGGTCATGAAGGCCCGTTCCTGGTGGAAGGGGGCTGAGATGACAACCAGACGTTCGTATCGCCGCGCCTTGGTGAACTGGACCACGGCCCTGGATTCGATCAAGGTGTGCAAGATCTCCGTTGGCTCCATGGGGACCTCTTCGATCACCTCGGCCGGGATATCGGCGCCAATCATTGCCTGGCGGTAGGCGGCCGCGCCAATGTAGCCCGACTTGGGATCGCAATCAGAGATCAGGATCTTCTTGATGGTGCCGCGTGCGAGCAGGTCGCGGGCGGTGGCAAATACGGAATCTTGATTGGGCTCGGTCTGAGCGAATACGTACGCTGCATCCGCCCGATCGGGCAGCGTATCACGCAGGATTCTCAACAACAGCTCTATCTGCTGATTCATTGCACTCCGACTCCGGGGCGAACGGACGACAGTCCCGCGAGACTTTAGCGCGGCCGGGCCGACTCGTCAAGGGAATTGCCCGTTCGGCTTCCTCGACATTGCGTCTCCATGATGCACGTCGTATCATTTGCATGCAGGGGTTGAAACCGACAGGTTGATTGTTATGGGTGCGATATGAGCAAGCAGACAAGACGTCAGTTCCTGAGGTTGGCGGGACTCGCAGGTGGTTCAGCCGTGTTGTCACTTCTTGCAGGCCGTCGGGCTCGGGGGACGCGAAGAACCGCCGAGAGCAGGCGGCCCAACATCGTCTTCATCCTGGCTGATGACTTGGGGTACGGGGACTTGGCCTGCTACGGCCGGCCGGACATCAAGACGCCCGTCCTGGACGGTCTGGCCGCCGAGGGCGTGCGGTTCACGCAGTGCTATGCCAACGGCCCGGAATGCACGCCCACCCGGACCGCGTTCATGACCGGGCGGTATCAGCAACGTGTGGGGGGGCTGGAGTGTGCGATCGGGACGGGAAACGTCGGACGCTATGACGACGCAATCCGTCTGCGCCAGACGCACGACCTGGGACTGCCTGTGACGGAGCCATCGATTGCGCGAATGCTAAAGGAAGTGGGCTATACCACCGCCATTACGGGCAAATGGCACCTGGGATATGAACCCAAGTTCGCGCCCCACCTGAACGGTTTCGACCACGCCTTCTACTGCATTGGCGGCGGCATGGACTACTTCCACTACCTGGATAATGTCGCGGGCTACAATCTGTTCCGCAACGGCGATCCCATTCGAAGCGAGGGCTATTTCACCGATCTGCTCACCGACGAGGCGATCCGGTTCATCGAACGGAAAGGGGACGATCCCTTCTTCCTGTATGTGCCCTATACCGCGCCCCACTCGCCGTTCCAGGGGCCTGGGGATCGGCGTCCTGATCCACTGCCCTTGGACTCACCCTTGTGGAACCAGGGCAAGGCGCCGCCCGAGGTCTACCGCGCGATGATCGAGCGGATGGACAGCTGCATCGGCAGGATCCTGCAGACCCTGGCAAGCAGGGGACTGACCGACGAGACGCTCGTAATCTTCATGGGCGACAACGGTGGCACAGCCAGTGCTCGAAATGCTCCGCTGTCGCGCGCCAAGGGCACGACATTCGAGGGAGGCATCCGCGTGCCAGGTATGGTCCGCTGGCCCGGTCATATCGCCCGGGGGCATGTCAGTGATCAGGTGTGCATCACCATGGACTTCACAGCGTCGATTGCCCGGATTGCCGGGGCCGCGCCCTCCGTGGGCAGACCGTTCGACGGCATCGATATCCTCAGGCTGTTGGAGGAGGGGCATCCGGCCCAACCCCGCACGCTGTTCTGGCGAGGGCGTCGAGGGCAACGCACGCGCTGGGCCGTGCGCGAGGGCGATTTGAAGTACATTCGTCAGCGCGACGGCGCCAGGACGTCTGAGTATCTCTTTGACTTGGCTGGTGATATTGGCGAGAAGCACAACCTCCTCCGCACCCGCCTCCAGGACGCGGAGCATCTGCGCGCCTTGCTCGCCGACTGGGAACGCCGAGTTCGCCCTCAGCGCTGATGGCGGCACGGGGCGTCGCATTCTGGGACGTCGCCGTTTACCCTGTTGTTCCTTATGGGACAGGTCAGGCGGGATTGGCCAGGCATGCGGAAATAAAGTCGGTTGGGTTCTGTCTCATAAAAAGCACAACCGAGAGACGCTCTGCTTGGGTTGGGGGCTGACTGTATCAATATTTCTTGATGTATGCCGGTTGATCCCCTGGTTGGCCCAGAATTGTCCTAAACGCTCCTGTGACCCCACCCGATATCGTCGATGTTTCCCTGCCCGGTATGGCGTATAAGTGATCAAGTCGCGACTTTTTGGGGGAGTGCTAGAATGACTGTACAACGGAAACTCTTTGTTCCTGCTTTGGTTCAATTGCTCGTCCTTGTTCCGGTGCTGGCGGTGATCGTCACCAGTCGTAGTACGTCGCAGGATAGTCTGGAGCAGTCGAAGAAGGGCAATGAGCGTATCACGCAGGTGAAGAATCTTCACGAGTGCGTGAATCGCTATTTCCACGACACGAGCCATCAAGAGGGTCTCCAGTCTCAGATCGGAGAGGCGATCCAGACTTGTCAGAGTGACAGTGGTTCGGATGTGGTGAACGCTCTGGAGGCGGTCCGCAAGGACCAGGACCAGATTGTCGCAGCCCGGCAGCGCAACGGCCAGATCGAAGGACGGATCATGGAACTGACGGACCTTTCAGTCCGGCAGTCCAATGGATACATCGAGCAAGTCGCCACGAAGCTGGCGGACCCGAACCAGGCCGAGTCGGTCAGCACGCTGGAGCGGTTGGTGATCATCGGCGCCAATATCAACACGGACGTCAATCTGACGATCAAGACGCTGTTCTACCGCATGGCGTCCGACAGCAGTGCCGAGACTGAGCTGTTGGCTTTTCTCGATCAGGCCATGAAGAATGTGCGACGTGACGTGGAGCGATTGGCCCAGACGCCGTTTGCGGCGATGCCCGTCGAAGCAATGAAGGCCAACGAGGCTATTCAATCGCTGGCCGGCGAGTACATCGCGAACCAGAAGAAGGCGAAGCAGAACAAGGCGCAGATCGATGAGACCCTCGCCGGGCTGTTGGCGACGTTGGGAGAGGCCAATGAGACGGCCCACACCTCGGTGGTTACATCGATTCAGCGATCCTATCTGAAGATCGCCGTCATGCTGGCTGGTGCGGCCGTTCTCGTGGTCGGGCTCACGGCCGTGATCACTCGGGGCCTGACCCGGACCATTCGTGGCGTGGTCAGTCACTTGAACAATACGGCAGCCGAGGTTTCCTCAGCTTCACGGCAGGTGTCCCATTCCTCTCAGTCGCTGGCCGAGGGCGCTACGGAGCAGGCGGCTGGCTTGGAGGAGACTTCTTCCAGCCTGGAGGAGATGGCATCCATGACTCGGCAAAACGCCGACAATGCCCAGCAGGCCAACAGCTTGATGCAGGAGGCGGCCGGCATCGTGGCCGGCGGCAAGACCGCGATGGAACAGGTCGAAGGGACCATCGGCGAGATCAAGGGTTCGTCGGACGAAACCGCCAAGATTATTAAGGTCATCGACGAAATCGCGTTCCAGACCAATCTGCTGGCGCTGAATGCGGCTGTCGAGGCGGCCCGGGCCGGTGAGGCGGGCAAGGGATTCGCCGTGGTTGCTGAAGAGGTGCGAAACCTGGCAATGCGCTCGGCTGAGGCGGCCAAGAATACAACCAGCCTGATCCAACGATCGCAGGAAAGTTCGGCTCGCGGGGTGGACGTGGCCAATCAAGCCGCTCAAGCGATGGAGGAGATCGCGGCCAGCGCCTCCAAGGTCGGTGCCTTGATCGGCGAGATCTCCGCGGCCTCTCAGGAGCAGGCCCAGGGGATTGACCAGGTCAACACCGCGGTCGCCCAGATGGACAAAGTGACTCAGCAAAACGCGGCCAACGCCGAAGAGACGGCCAGCGCCTCAGAGGAACTCAGCGCCCAGGCCGGGTCACTGGAAGAGGCGGTGGACGAACTGACGAAGCTGGTCAAGGGGCGGAATGAGGGCCAAGCGCTGGATGCGGAGAACGCATCGGCTGAATCCGACCTGAAGGCTTCGGATCGCCTCTATCATCGCATTGCTGAGAGACCTCAGATGGCGTCGACAGCGGGGTCGAGTGCCGCTCGTCTCGGCTCCGGCGACGATGAACTGGGGCCATTCAACGGGTGATGAGTCTCTGGTTTTGAGGGCATGTCACTTGCGATCATCGCAGTGGCATGCCGGTGGTCGGATACCACTGAAGAGGCGGTTGCGAGGCGAAGGCCGACCAGCGCTCGCCGGGGTGTTCGCGGACGACCCCGGAATGCTCCGATAACATTTGGCGCCAGATTGTCGCCGGCCTCGGCGCCAGGAAATCGCGCCTGTGACCGACGCCATACCGTTGGATGACGAGACAAGCCTCGACGCGTTCAACGGGCAAGAGTAAGCGACAGGCATGCCATATGGTGGGCCGGTTGGACGCACGCCCCAGCCGGCCCCTTTGTTCTACCGACAGAATCGCGGGAGATTTTTCGCAGTTTCTTCCCTAACTGGTTAAGTGGCGTCGCGGCTCTGCCGATGACAGCGGCATCCCTTTCAGACCCTTCCCGGAGGAGGGGGTCTATACACGCGGCTCCGGCTGGAATCCAAGAGAGGGATCGGTCGAGGCGATCAAACCTCGTGACTCGGACCGGTGCCCGGAGGCCGTCCACCGACTCATATGCTCAATTCGTCACCGGCGGGGGTGCTTCTGAACTTGGCGATCGCTTCGTCCTCTGTTCCGGCGCGTCGACGACTCGGATTGCCGGCCCGGCATTGTCCGTCTTCTTCGCTGCGACTGGCTCGGCTTCGGGTGAAACGCCAGCTCTTGCTGTGCAGGGCGCCACGGGGACGCGTTTTCTCTTCTTCTTTCTGCGCGTTGCCAGGCGGAACAGGAGCACTGGCAGGTGAGGCAGCACGCCCAGCAAGTCGCGACCGCCGGCCAGGCCGATGCGTTGGGCCTTGCGAGCGATATGCAGGATTTGGGAGAGGTTGTAGAACTCCGAGCGGATGCGGTTGCGGATGCGCTTGAGTTCGTCGCGACCGTAGCGGTCGGAGTAAACGGGGCCCCCCATGCGGTTGAAGTAGTATCCGGGCGTGGATTCGACCACCTCCTTCAGGGGTGAGAACTTCTCGACGCGCAGCTTCTGGAAGCTAATGGTGTCGAGTTTGACTTCCTGGGCGAACTTGGGGATGTAGAGCATCTCCTCTTCGGTTTCGCCGATATTGCCGTAGATGAAGTACCCATGCAGGAAGAACTTGTACTGCGTCAGAACGGCCAGAGATTCACGGATCTGTTGTTGGGTGATACCTTTCTGAAGCTGATCGAGGATGCGGTCGTGGGGCGATTCGATGCCCAGCAGGAAGAGTCGGAAGCCTGCCTGCTCGGCCTTGGCAAGAATCTTGGGATGTCGGGCGACATCGATTCGGGCCTGGACAATGAACGTCTTCTCGATCCCGTTGGCGATGATCAGGTCACAGAGTCGCTCCGCTCGCTTGAGATTGGTGAAGAAATTGTCATCGCTGAAGAGCACGATGTCGGCTGTGACGGTTTTGAGTTCCTCAATCACCGACTCGACAGGCCTTTCCGTGTAGCTGCGCTTCTGGCCGAGCGGGTTGAGGCTGAACGTACAGAACTTGCATTTGAACGGACAGCCCCGCGTGGTCAGTACGGTATCGAACGTGTGGTGCGTGAGGCGGATACCGTGTTGGGTGATCGTGTAGTCGCACTTCCTTAGGGATCGATCGGGGTACGGCAGATCCGCTATGGCGGGCAATTCCTGCTTTTCGTTGTGAATGATCTTGCCGTCTTCTCGATAGGAGAGCCCTCGGATCTCTGCGAACGGGGCGCCCTGGAGGATTTCCTGGATGACCTGCTCTCCCTCGCCCCGCACGATCAGATCGACGTTGGGACACCGTTCGAACAGATACTCAACTTCCTCGGTCGCCTTGTATCCCCCGACGACGGTCGTCACATCGGCCGGTAGTTGGCAAATCAGATCGCATATATTCTCAAACTGGGTTTGCCAGCGGATGCTGATGCAGAGCAGATCGATCTCGGCGTCGATGAAGTGACTGAGGGCTACGGGGTCCTGATAGGCCTTCTCGTGACGCAAATCGAGGAAGGTCAACTTCTCCACCAGGGGCTTCATACTGGCGGCGATGTACTCAAGACCGGTCGGGGGAAAGATCCCCATCGTGGCGGTAGCATCCCCGAAGTATGGATTCAGCGCGAGCGCATGCTTGTATTTCATCATCGATGGAGTATACGCGAGGGAATCCGGCCGGTGCACGACAATAATGCTGACGGTACGTGTTTTGTTCGAATGACCGGGTCTCGTCGGACGCGAGTCAGGTGTCGAAATGGTCGGTCCGTCGTGGTAGACTCCTCGCTGTGAGGCTTGGCCGGGCGGCCAAGTTGCGACACTGCGAACTCTGGTAAGGGCTTCTACGTGACGAACTCGAATGCGATCCAGCGTGAACGATTGGTCTCGCTTGATGCCTACCGTGGCGCCATTATGCTGATGATGGCTTCCAGTGGATTGGGCTTGGCGCACGTGGCTCGCCAGTCTCCCGACAGTGGCTTCTGGCGGTTCCTCGCCCATCAGACTGAACACGCCCAGTGGGCCGGATGCACGGCCTGGGATATCATCCAGCCAGCCTTCATGTTCATGGTGGGCGTTGCGCTACCCTTCTCGATCGCCAATCGACGGGCCCGGGGGCAACGCTTTGGCTCCATGTTGGGCCATGCTCTCTGGCGGTCGCTGGTGCTGGCCCTCCTGGCGGTGTTCCTCAGTTCCGCGTGGAGCAAGCAGACAGTTTGGTCCTTCGGAAACGTGCTGGCCCAGATTGGGCTGGGCTATCCGATCGTCTTCCTGCTGGCTTTTACCAAGCCTCGGACGCAATGGTTGGCCGCCGGGGGGATCCTCCTGGTCTACTGGCTGGCCTTCGCTTTTCATCCGCTCCCGGCGGCTGATTTCGACTGGCAGAGCGTGGGAGTGCCGGCCGATTGGCAGCATCTGACAGGCTTCGCCGCGCATTGGGAGAAGAACGTCAACCCGGCCGCTGTTTTCGACCGGTGGTTCCTGAACCTCTTTCCGCGTCAGGAGACCTTCGTCTTCAATCGCGGGGGCTACCAGACGCTCAACTTCGTTCCGTCGATGGCGACGATGATTTTCGGCCTCTTGGCGGGCGGGCTTCTGCGGAGTGACCGGCCGATCACGCGGAAATTGCGCCACCTCGTCCTGTTCGGGATCATCGGGGTGGTTTTGGGCAAAGCGATCGCGCTGGTGGGCCTGTGCCCGATCGTCAAGCGGATCTGGACACCATCCTGGGCGATCTACAGCGGTGGCTGGGTCACCTTGCTTCTGGCCTGCTTCGTCGGGCTCGTCGAGTGGCGTCGGTGGAGGCGATGGACGTTCCCGTTTGTCGTCGTCGGACTCAATCCCGTTACGATCTACTGCCTATGGCAACTCTCGTCTGGGTTCATTCGAGCGAATATCAAACGGCACTCGGGCCAGCAGATCTTCGAGAGTCTCGGAACGGCTTATGCCCCCATGCTGGAGCGTCTCGGCGTGCTGCTGGTTCTCTGGCTGATCCTGCTCTGGATGTACCGCCGCAAGATCTTTCTGAGGATCTGATTTGCTGGCGGGCGGAATCGCGGCTATGATGCCGGCAGTGCTGTGACGGAACCTGTCCTGCGAGGCCGGGTTTGTGAACGCCCATGGTGTTGTGCTTGGGCGAGGGAGTGTTCGAAGTCACTTTTTCTATTTGATAGGTGTTTTCATGGAGTACACATCAGAACCCAAGGCGAGACTCACGATCAACATCATGGACCACGGCACGGTGGTCGGCACGGACGATCCGGTGACACTGGAATTCGAAGATTGCGGCAACGCCATCTGCGGCCTCGTTTCCTGGATGGCCGATGCGCTCGCGACGGTCAACGACGTCGATGCGCGGGAGATCGGCTCGGCCATGCTGGTCGACGCCCTGCACCATTGGACCTTCGACGAGCACGTCACGGAAGATGAACTCGGCGATGAACCAGAGGAGTAGCTTCTTCCGTCGAATGGGTCGCGACATCGGGGAAGACCTGCGAGATGGGTCCTGGTCCGTAGGTTTTCTGGTGTTCTATGGATAGGCCTGTTCCAGGATCTTGCTATAGACGGCGGCGCCGCCGTCGGCGTTGGTCATGATCACGATGCCCGAGCCGTCATCGCGGTAGAAGCGGCCGTGACAGCGAAACCCACTGCCGTTCGAGCCGCCATGGAAGACATAGGGTCGTTCCGGAATGCCGGCCAAGCCCCATCCGAGACCATAGTAGATGTCTTCATTCCTCTGGCTCTCGATGGTGAGCATTTGATCGATGGTTGCAGCCCGCAATTGGAAATCTTCCCGGGCATCAGTATCCATCATCAAGATCAGGTACCGCGCGTAGTCGATAGGCGTGGTGTAGAGCGAGAAGGCCGTGTTTCCCTCGGTGTAGTGACGGTATGTCTTGGGAGCGCCCTTCTTGTCATGCCCATGCGCGTTGTTTTCCACATACCTGTCCTGCCATACGTAGCTGCTCCGGGTCATGCCGATCCTGCTCATGAGGGTGCGTTCCATGTACTCGTTGATGGGCGTCTCGGTCAGGTGCTCCACCACTCGCTGCAGATACCACATCCCTTCGCCCGAGTAGGTGAATCGCTCGCCCGGTCCGTGTTTCAGCTCCAAATTCAAGACTCCCGCCCGTCTGCCACCCTCGCGCCAATTGGGCAGGCCGGTCGTATGGTTCAGCACCATCCGGGCCGTGATAGCCCCGGCATTCGGCTCGTGTGGCAAGTAGGGCTCTGATAGGTACGAATCCACCGGTTCGTCCAGATCGAGGATGTTCTCTTCCACCAGTCTCATCACTGCGTAGGCGAATAGGGGCTTGCTCATGGAGCACGCCTCGAAGACGGTCTCTTCGTCAACGTTGCCCTCGACGCCCGTCTTCTTCGCGCCGAACTGATGGCTCCACACGATCTCTCGTCCCTTGATCAGTGCGATGGAAACGCCTGGGACGTGGTGCTCGGCCATCCAGATTGGCACCTTCTTGATCAGACGCGTCGTCAGACATTCGAGTCTGCGGTTCGATTCATTCGCTTCTTCCCGCGGACCTCCGTTCTCTTCAACTGCTTGGCAGCACGTACCTGCGGGTGTTTCACCGGTGATGTCGCGAACTGAGCAACCGGGCAGGAAGAGGACCATCACCACTACGAGTGCTAGCAGATATCGCGCCATCCATGCCATCCTGTCACCTTCGAAATCGGGAATCGCGTGAGCCTCCAACGCTTCTCCTGCGTATCCAGCTTACCGTATTCGACTGATCCTGTACAGCCCCTTACGTGCCGAGGTCGGACGGGGCGTTGGGCTCGGTGCGGGCTTGGGCCTGGAGGAGTGGGAGCCCGCCGTCGAGGAGACCGGCGCCGAGGATACGAATGGCAGTGGGTTCGATAATTTCGGGCAGGGCGGCGAAGTCGTAGGTAGTCACCACCACGCCCGAGGCCAGGGTGTGCGAGCGGTAGGGGGCGAGGGCTGCAAGCTTCTCTGTCTTGCCGACGATCAAGACCTTCGGCCTGATCTCGGGGGTGGCGCAAACCACGAGCAGATCAGGACCCATCCCATTGAGCAATCGGCCGGGGAAGCGCAGCTCGACCCAATGATCCCTGGGCAGGATCAGGGCTGTCTGCTTGTCACGCGGCCCGATGACCAGGATTTCCGCCGGTTCGACTGGTTCGGTGATCGCATTCGGCTCGCTCCATTGGATGCCGGACCAACCATTCTCGTCAGGATCGTTGCTGTCACTGACCTGAACGGGATAGCTGAACGCCTCCAGCAACTCGGAAATCGACGGCTCGGCAGGCTCCTGGATTGGTGCCGGCGCGGGGCTCGATGACAGGCTACCGATCGCCAGACCTGCAACCACGACGGCGGCCGCGGCCGTCATTCCCAGCTTCGACGTGGCGGCAGCCAGGGCTGCGGTGCCTGGGCCGGTCTTGACGGCGCTTTCGCTAACGAGGACAGACGCCGAGGCGGAGCGATCGAGCCCGGCGGTGATCGCGCCGAAGACGGTCAGGCCCGAAATCAGGTGCATTCGACCGTATCCGTTGCGCACAAGCTGTTGGCGCAACGAGTTCTTGGCCCGGAAGAACAGCAGGCGGGCCCTCAACTGTGTGCCGCCCATGATCTGGGCGATCTCGGCATAGGAAAGGTCGTCGAAACAGCGCAGCATCAGTACGCTGCGATAACTCAACCGTAGCGAATCCATCGCCCGCACCACTGCCTGCGCCACCTCCTGATGGATCAACCGATCTGGGCCGGAGGCGCTCGGTTCGGCGAATCGTTCTGCCAGTTGGCTTTCATCCAGGCTGTCGATGTCGCGATGCCCTTGGGCGGTGCGCGCTTGTCGGTAATGACCTCTGATCTTGTTCAGGGCAGTCTTGTGCAGCCAGGCCCAGAAGGCCTCAGGTCGGTCTATCTGCAGGTTGGGCAGGTGTTTGACCATTTCCAGGAGGGTGTCCTGACAGAGATCCTCGGTGAGGTGATAGTCGAGCGTCATGCGATAGATATAGCGATGAATCCGGCTCTCCACGGTTCTGGAGAGGCGCGCGATGCCGCTCTGGCCGCCCCGCTGGGCCCGGCGTATGAGGTTCAGCGTCAGTTGTGGCTTGTTGGCTTTCATTCGTTCTGCATCTGAGAAACGCGGCAGAGGGCCGTTTGTTTCACTTTTTTGCTCGCGAAGAGAAATATCGCCGTCGCCGGGAGAAACGGCGAAACTCCAGGATCCGAAGCGCATTACTCCTCGTGGCGGGGGCGATCTCCTGGCGCCATTATACATGATGATGGGATCGCATCGCCAGCGCCGGATTCGGTTCCGCGGGAGCCCGGGGCTCAGGCAAGCACTGCTTGCATGCTGTTTTGGGCGTTTTCGGTGAGTCGGACGTCGACGAGATCGTTGACACGGGTCGTCCGGAGCTTGTCATTGACCTCGACCAGGAAGTACCGTTCGGCTCGGCCGGAGGCATGGCCCGCTGTGCTCTCGATGAGAACTTGGGCTGTTTCGCCGAGAAACTGCTGCCTGAATCGGTGCTGTAGCTTCTGGTCAAGGTCGTGCAGTATCTGTGAACGCTCTTTCTTAACTTTATATGGGACCTTGTCTTGCATCTTCGCAGCCGCTGTCCCTTCGCGGGGCGAGAAGGTGAATACGTGCATCTTGGCGAACCTGACTCTCTCCGCCAGATTCAGCGTCTGTTCGAAGTCTGAATCCGTTTCTCCGGGGAAACCGACGATGATATCGGTCGTAACGGCCGGGCGATCAAGCCGCTTGTGGATAAGGTCGATCTTCGCGAGGAACTCGTCCCTGCTGTACGGGCGGCCCATGCGGCGGAGGACTGTTTCCGATCCGGATTGGAGAGATAAGTGCAGGTGAGGCATGATGTTAGAGTTTGATGCGAAGACATCTAAGAGCTCGGGGGTCACATCGCTCGGATCGAGGGAACTTAGCCGTATCCGTGCTAGGCCGGGAACGTGGGCTATGCGGTCCAGCAGGGCGGGAAGGTGAAGGTTTACCGGACTTGGCCAGTTTCTCCGACGGGTGGTCTCTTGCCCGTAAGCGCCTACATGGATGCCGGTTACGACGATTTCCTGGTGCCCCGAAGCGGCGAGTTCCGTCGCCTCGGCCAGGATGTTATCGGGCTCGCGACTGTGAACTTCCGGCCGTGTCTGGGGTATAATACAGTAGGTGCAGAAGGCATCACAGCCATCCTGGATCTTGAGAAAGGCGCGGGTGTGACCTTGAAACTGCTCCAGGGGCTGAAGTTCATCAGACGGACATAAGTCTTTTTTGCACTTGACTTTGAGGTCGCTTTCTGGTTTAATGGCCTTGTCGTTTGGTAAACTGGGGTAGGGTGTGTTTGGGGTCTTTGATGGGTCAGTGAGCAGACCGATCAAGGTGGGGGCAAGGTCGCATCGATCCTTTACAACATGGATATTCTTCCCAGTGACGTTGAGTTCGTTGGTTTCAATGGCAGGCAGGCACCCGCAGATGACGACGGCAACAGGTTGGTGCTTACAGCATTGTCTCAGAAACTGGCGACTCTTGGCCGAAGCGGTGTGTGTCACACAGCAAGTGTTGACGACCACCAACTCGGGCGATGACGTGACATCGACCTGGGTCAGGCCGAATCGTTCGAGAAGCTCGCGAATTTGCTGACTCTCGTATTGGTTGACTTTGCAGCCCAGTGTTAATATAGAAAAACTTTTCATGATGTGATATAATCTAAGCTCGTTGATGGCTGTTATCAAGAGTAAGCGCTAACACACAGCCCGATAGGCGGGAGGTTCAGGTATGGCAGCAGCATCGGATGCGATTTGGGCGATTGATCTGGGCAATACGTCCCTCAAGGCGTTGCGCCTTGCGGCGGTGGGCGACATCGTCCAGGTCATCGGTTTCGATCATATTCCGCACGGCAAGATTCTCTCTGGCAGTGGGATTAGCCCAGCCGAACGAGATGAACTGATTGCGATCACTCTGCGGCAGTTCGTGCAGCGCAACGATGTGATGTACGATCCGCTGATCGTCTCGGTACCCAGTCAGAACAGCTTTGCGCGGTTCGTGACGCTGCCTCCGGTCGAGCAGAAGCGTCTGCCGGAGATCGTCAAGTTCGAGGCGGCCCAGCAGATCCCGTTCGATATGAGCGAGGTCCAGTGGGACTACCAGATGATGACCGAGCCGGACGAGGCGGAGCAGAAGGTAGGAATCTTCGCGATCAAGAACGAGATTGTCGAAGCGGAGATGGAGCACTTCGAACGCGAAGATCTGCAGGTCAGCTACGTGCAGATGTCGCCGATGTCGCTGTACAACTTCTTGCTCTATGACCGTCCCGAATTGGCTCGTTCCGATAATCGAGCGACGGTGGTCGTCAATGTCGGCGCCGAGAGCACCGACCTGGTGGTTTGCACGAAATCGGGTGTATGGCAGCGCTGTATCATGATGGGCGGCAACACCTTCACGCAGGCGATCGCCGAGACGTTCAAGCTCAACTTCAACAAAGCCGAGAAACTCAAACGCACCGCACCGGTCAGCAAGTACGCCCGTCAGATCTTCCAGGCGATGCGTCCGGTGTTTACCGATTGGGCCGGCGAGGTCCAGCGTTCGCTGGGGTTCTATACGAATTCCAACCCCGATGTCAAGCTGACGCGGGTGATCGCGATGGGCGGCGGAACGAAACTTCGGGGTCTCTTGAAGTACCTGCAGCAAACGCTTCAGATCCCGGTCGAGAAGCCGGAAGCCTTCAAGAAGGCGGCGATCGCTCAGGGCCTTTCCGCTGCGAAGTTCCACGAGAATGTGGCCGACTACGGCGTCGTTTACGGCCTGGGGCTGCAAGGGTTGGGTATGGCTCGTATCGAGAGCAATCTGCTGCCCAGCAGTGTGGCGCGATCGATGGCGTGGGCGACGAAGACGAAGTACTTCATCGGTGCGGCCGTGATGCTTCTGGCGGTCATGTTGATGTGGTTGGGACGCGTCGGTTTGGATCGCGTCAGCTACGCTCGTAACGATTCTATCCGCGCGGGTAACAAACGCGCCGTAACCAAGGCTCAGGCGCGGGCGCAGGTCGATAGTGACTTCGACAGCCAGAAGACCGAACTCAACGAGAAGATGGAGACGGAGTTCTCGCGGTTCAGATATCGAGAGGTCATTCCGCAGCTCTATGAACTCTTGCTTTCCGCCATGCCGAATGCGAGGACCAATCCCGACCAGAAGCAGCTCTACGATGCTTATGGCCGGGGGGACGCTGCGATGGTCAAGCAAATCCCCCGCAACATGCGGAAGCAGATCTTCATCACGAACATGTCCATCTTCTTCTCTGAAGATCTGGCAACCGCCCAGTTCGGGCAGAGCGCGTTGATGCGCAAAGACGCCATGATGCGGGACAACCAGATGGAGATGGGGATGGACGAGGGCTACGCCGAGATGATGGCGGAGTTGGCCGAGATCTATGGCGACCGTTACCAGATGGGGGGAATGGGGGGAACCGATGAGGAGGAGAAAGACCCCGGCTTCGTGATCACCATCGTCGGTTACAGCCCTTATGGCGACTTGATGGCCCTGCTCGATCCACCTGGCGTCGAAGACACGCCCGAGCGATGGGGACTCGTGACGCGCTTCGATTACCTCGACGAGTTTGTTGACGCCAACAGCCCGTTCGAGCTGTACAGCAAAGAGGCTGAGCAGTTCTCACTGACGAAGGGGCTAATCGATCTGGCAACCGACGTTCCAATCGGAATCGGCGACAGTGAGACCGTTTACGAAGAGGCCGAAGACGGTCGCGGCGCGACCATGGTGGGCCGAAGCGGCCAGGGGACGGAGATTCTGGTTGACCCGGTGACGCGCGAGCGGATCGACGCCGAGCCCGTGCTGGACCAGCGGGGCAATCCCAAGCTCAACGCACTGGGCAAACCCATCCTGACGGTTCGGGACTCCTGGTTCGAACTCAAGTTCAAGCTGAAGTGGGATCATTCCCCGGATATTCCTAAGCCTGCCAGCAAATCAAAGCGACGCTGACAACCAAGGATTGTGAGTAAGATACAGGTGAGGTGAAATGAAAGCACCAGATATCAACTTTAAGGATGTCCTTAAGAAACTCAGCTTTCTCAAGAACAACCTGGCGTTGCTCGTACCGATTGTGATTGTCATCGTCGCGCTGTTGCTGATTATTCCGAGTCACATTCTGGCCGGGAAGCTGCGGGCGACGGTTGAGAAAGAGAGTATCGGCACGGGCAGGCAGGTCGAGCGCCTGGCGCGCGATGTGAATTCGGCTGGCGACGCCGAGGCCCTGGAGAGCTACATCGAAGAGAAGACCAAGGACGCCAATGCGATCGACGCGTTGGTCGCCCAGACCGTCCAGCGGGAGTTCCTGACGTACGATCTGTTTCCCGATACGAACGAGACCTCTATCGCACTTTACGAAGAATTCGGTCGGCGCTATCGAGCGGGCGTTGAGGCGATGCTCGACCGCATGAACGCCGGTGTCAGCGCGACGGATACGGAGATCAAAGACGCCCTGAAGAACGCTCCTCAGCGCATGAATCCGATGATGGGTCGCGGCGGCGGTTATGGGGATGCCTACGGTGGCGGCATGGGCGGCCCCTATGGCGGCATGGGCGGCGCCTACAGCGGCCGGGGCGTGCTGTCTTTGCGGTCCCTGGATCCGACGAGTCGGAAGATCGTCGATCAGATTTGTCTGGACCGGGCGCGGGGGGCCGGCGTGTATGCATCTCTGGGGGATGTCGTCGGATATGCCTACTGGGACGAGTGGAAGTTTGAGAACAAGGACGAGGCCTACAAGGACTGTTGGTATTGGCAGTTGGGCTATTGGATTCTCGAGGATGTCACCGAGTCTATTCGCGTGATGAATGAAGGCTCGAGCAACGTTCTGGATGCGCCTGTCAAACGGTTCACCAACGTCGATTTTCGCATGAAACGGCCGCGTAGCGGCGGCCGGCGCCGAGGACGCGGCGCGCGTCGCAAGTCGACCGAAGACACGAATCCGATCTACGCCATTGACACAAGGGAGGCGCTGACGACGCCGTGCACAGGCCGGCTCTGCAATGAACAGATAGACGTGGTGCAATTCAACCTGCGTCTTGTCATCGAAGTGGCCCAGGTCGTGCCGTACATGCAGGAGTTGTCGACCGCCAAGTCGCACAAATTCCGCGGTTTCTACGGCAAACAGCCGGAGCAGACCTTCCTGCACAACCAGATCTCGGTATTGGAGAGCGCCGTAGCTCCGATCGACGAGGGAAGTTTCGAACACAATTTCTATCGCTACGGGGACACCCCCGTAGTGGAACTGAGCTTGCTCTGTGAATACGTCTTCCACAAGACCCCGGCCTTCGAGGCGATGAAGCCTGAGCAGATCAAGAAGGAACTGCGCGGGGATGAAGACGAAGAAGCCTAGTGATAACCGAATTAGACACGGGATTATCTGATAGCGGGATTGGCGATGCGTGAGTTACTAGGGAAAGTAGGACGGTTCTTCGAGAACCACGTTGAAAAACTGGTGTTAGTGGTCGTCGGGCTGGTTTGCGCCTGGATCTTCTTCACACGGGTGATCTTCAGCCCGAATGTGGTCGAATACGACGGCAAGAATTTCAGTCCAGGCCAGATCGACAAGTACATTCAATCCCAGGCGGAAGGGCTCATCAGCCCCGTGACGGCCGGTTCGCCCAGCGGCGGGCAGAGCTACGTCTCGAAGCTGCACGGCCCGATCGACGCGAATGATCCGGTCGTTGCCAAATTTCTTGGGCGTCCCAAACCCCAGAGTTTCAAAGAGTTGCTCCAGGCGCCTCTGGCTTTCATGGGGACCAGTGTCTTCGTGGTTGAGGGTAGGGCTGCACAGAAGAAGGATGTGCCGCGCTACCGACTGCCGCGTATCGGGGCGGTCACCGACGTTGCGGTGAATCACATCCGAGCGGCTGCCTATTTCCCGCTGACGGAGGTGACGCCCAAGAACACGTACGACAAAGTGGATGTCGAGCCGAACGATCTCGATCTGGTCACCGTCGAGGCGAAGTTCGATACGGCTGAGTTGTACCGCCAGTTCCGCGCTCACTTCAACGGTACGGAGGTGGAGAGAGAGGCTTGGCGCGATCCGTGTTTGGCAGAACCGACCTTCGCCGCAGTGCAGTTGCAGAGACAGAGGCTCCTGGATGACGGCGGCTGGGGGCAGTGGGTGGAAGTCCCGCGCATGGAGATCGAGGCCAATAAGGAGCTGTTCACGGTCGTGGAGAAGACCCAAGATCTTCCCCCGGGAGGACTGGGCATTCGCATGATGAACTTCGACAACCAGTTCACCACCATGGCGCTGCTGCAGCCGGAGGCCTATCAAATTGCTTCCTCCGAGGTGGATTGGTTTCCCCCAAGCTACTACGGCAAGTACGTGAGTCTCCAGCGGAAGATCGAAATGGAGGAGAAGCGTAAGGAACGCGAAGAGAAGCAGCGCGAACGAGGAGATACCTCAGGTCGGCGTCGTGACGCTGGCGGGGCTGGAGGCCAGGCTACCGGCCCTGGCGGACGACGACGCGGTACCATGGGCGGCGCGCAAGGTGGGGGCAATGCCATGTACGGCGGCGCGCAAGGTGGGGGACGGAACACTCGGTCGCGCGGCCGCGGCCGCGGCCGACAAGGTATGGATCCGACCATGCCTGGCCAAGGCGGAACGCGCGGTCGCACCGGGCGACGTGGTGGGGCAGCCCAGGGAGGCTATGACATGATGGGTGGGGCCTATCCCGGTGCGTACGGCCCCGACGGGGCCATGGGGCGAGTCGGACCGAACATTGACGAGGTCTACTTCGAGTTTGCCCAGGAGATGATCAACTTCGGAACCGAGTTGTCCAAGCTGAAAGAGCCGTTGCTGTTCTGGTGTCATGACGATTCGGCTGAGCCCGGCGGAACCTATCGGTATCGCATTCGGCTCGGCGTTTTCAACCCCGTGGCTGGGACAGAGCAGTTCGCCGAACGCGATATCGAGCACAAGGATCGGGTGATTCTCTGGAGTGACTTCTCCGGCGTTACCGATCCGATTGAGATTCCCAAACGGCTGTACTTCTTCGCCAAGGATGTCCAGGAGAAGACGAACACGGCGGTGGTCGAGGTGGCGCGCTACGCTCTGGGGTATTGGCGCACCGAGGACTTCCGCGTCGAGCCGGGCGAAGCCATTGGCTTGGAGAAAGAACCCGAGCCGGAGGAGGAAAGACGCTCCTCATCGCGCGGCGGGCGTCCGGGGAGCGGTCGGATTACCGGGGCGCCGGGGCGTGATATGATGATGCCGGGCGGCTACGGGATGGGGCGTGGCATGTATGGTGCGGGGAACCCCGAAGATGAGACGCTTCCGGACATCATCGACTATCGCACCAATGCTGTGCTTGTTGACCTGGTGCCGGTTAATGACTGGGGCGCCGATCTGCGGCCTCGAATGTATCACGACATGCTCTACACGTCCGATGGTGTGACCATCGAGCACATGCCGGTCAGTTCAAGGAACTGGCCCAAGAATCTGCTCGCGGCCTATCAGAGCATCGGGGCCGAGAAGCGCAAGGAGCCGCAACCGTTCCGGCAGTTCAAGAAGGGCGGCATGCGCGGTCGCGGCGGTATGGGAGGCGGTATGGATGGCGGCGATCCCTACGGCGGCGGCATGATGTATGATGGCATGGGCGGAGGTGGGCCCTACGGACCGACTCGCCGCTAGCGAGCATGCCGAGACATCCATTGTTCCAGGTAATTCAGGGCCGTCCGATTGGGCGGCCCTTTTTCATGGCGATGATGCTCACCTGCTATTATCTTGGAAAGGCACGGTTGGATTCCGTGTTGGCTTGTCGCTGGTCTTCTGACTCGGCGGCTTGGCCGCTGTAAGCATCAGAACTCGTCGGAGATGGAACAAATGACAAGATGCGTGTGTGTGCTCGTTGTGGTCCTCTTGCTCTCATCATCACCGCTGGCGTGGTCTTCTCCGTCTGTCGCTGAAGTGGCTCGGTTTTCGCGTGCAGGTGTGCTCAGTGATCCGAAGGCCTTTCCGATCGGCGTTTGGCTGCAGGACCCGGCTAACGCGACCCGCTATCGAGAGGCTGGCTTCAATCTCTATGTGGGATTGTGGAAGGGGCCCACCGAGCAGCAACTTCAGGGGCTGGAGCAAGCGGGCATGTCGGTCATTTGTCACCAGAACTCCGTGGGCCTGACGCATCGGGAGGGTTCGACCATTGTGGGCTGGATGCATCAGGACGAGCCGGACAACGCGCAGTCGCGGGGCAAGGGAAAGGGCTATGGGCCGCCTGTTAGGCCACAGGAGATTGTGGAGGGGTACGCGCGGATGCGGGCGGCCGATCCGGATCGACCGGTTCTATTGAATCTGGGCCAGGGCGTCGCCTGGGATCGATGGCATGGCCGTGGTGTGCGCACGAACCACCCTGAGGATTATCCTCAGTATGTCAAAGGCTGTGACATTGCCTCGTTCGACATCTATCCGGTCACGCATTCCCACCAGGCCGTATCCGGCAATCTGTGGTATGTCGCCCGAGGTGTGCAGCGACTCCTCGACTGGACCGAGGGACGCCGGCCGGTCTGGAACTGCATCGAGTGCACGCGCATCAATCATCCCAACAATAAGCCGACACCCCATCAGGTTCGTTGCGAGGTGTGGATGTCGATCATTCACGGTTCGACCGGCCTGATCTACTTCGTTCACGAATGGAAGCCGAAGTTCAGAGAGTCTGCTCTGTTGGGCGACCCCGAGATGCTTGCGGCTGTAACCCGAATCAACCGTCGAATCCAGACGCTGGCGCCGGTTCTGAACGGCGCTACGATCCCCAACGGCGTGTCGGCTGCATCAAGCCGAACGGATGTTCCCATCGCGGCGATGATGAAGTGCTCTGAGGACGCCGTCTATGTCTTTGCAGTCAACATGCGAGCCAAGCTGGCCCGAGCGACATTTACGATGCTCGGGGCTGTTGGCTCTCGGCGGATCGAAGTACTGGACGAAACCCGCACCTTGACGTCGGTCGATGGCGTGTTTCAGGATGACTTCAAGCCCTGGGACGTCCATCTCTACCGAATCGCTTCGGAAGATGAGCGGTAGACCACCCAGAGGTTTCCGGTGAACCGCTCGAAGGGGCAGCCCGCTCATTGCCAAATTGTCCGCGTTCAGTATCTCAGTCGACGGCTTGTCCTTCCCAGGTCCCTTGCGTGCTCACATACGCCTGGGTGACATAGACCTGAACCAAATGGCCGTCCACATAGGCTTCGGTCAGAAGCTGTTTCGTGGATGGGCCGTGCCACTGGAATGTCAATGGCATGTTGACGTCGACGTTGTCTGGAAGCGAGCCCAGTGATTCGAATGTCCCGGACGATTCCAACTCCAGAGCGGTGGCGCTGGTGGCACCGTCGAACTCCTGCATGATGCTGCCGAGGGCGATCGAACCGTTGTATGTGTAGGTCTCCTGTCCGGCGCCCAGGGTTTCGCCGCCGTCGCCGAAATCGGCGAAGGTGCCGGTGTCGGGATCAATCACGAACGGGCCGCGGGGGAACAGGGACTCGAACTTCACTTCCGCCGACAGCTCCAGCGGAATCGACACGCCGCCGTAGCCTTTCTGTGTGATGGTAGCGAGGTGTTCGATGACTTGACTCTGCACCTCAAAGCCGTCCAGGGTGGTGGTCAGACCGAGGAAATCCGTGGTCAATTGCATCCAGGCCGATGTTATTGTGAAACGGATCTCCGGTACGTCAATGTCCGCTTCTACGCCATCGATGTACGCGGCCAGAACCATAGTCACCCAGGCGTCTTCGTCGCCTCCTATGAAGTTGTAGGTAATCTCCTTGGGTTGATACGGTATGGCGTAGGCGTAGTAGGCGACGCCCTCATAGGCCCAGACCGCGGCGTATTCCTTAACGAGTTTGTCCCGTTCCGCCTCGTCCATAGTATAGAAGTGACTGCTGAGCGCTGCCGAGTAGAAACGGTGGACCGGTGACGTACCCAATGGGGGTTTGCCCGGTGCATAGCCATAGAAGACGATGCCTTCATCGACCCACTCTTGGCCGAACTCAGTCAGAAGCTGGTCCCTCTCTGCTTCGCTGGTTGTCCAGACATGATCGCCCGTCACGGATGACCACAGGCGGTACACCGGGGCGAGGTTGGCCTCCGAGTTTCGGTAGAAAGCGTAGTACGCGATGCCCTCATACTGCCAGACGTGACTGTAGTTGGCAATGAGCTTGTCACGCTCGGTTCCCTTGATCGTGTAGAAATGTCGGTTTTTGCTGGGCGACCAGAAGCGGTACACCGGACCCAGCCCTTGGTATTCATAGGCGCCCATATCGACGGTCTTGCCGAACCGTCTGGGATAGCCGTCCAGGTCGGTGGCGTCGCTGTCAGGCACGTAGTTCGGATCGCCGGTATCGACAGAAGGTGAGTCGGGCGACAGATGAAAGTCGTCGAACCCGGGGCCGGCGAAGAGGGGATTCGCGTCGATATTGCCCCGCCCCCAGGTCAGAGAGCATCCCGGTTCCGCGTAGGCCGCGGCGGGTCCGCCCTCGGTGTTGCTGTATTCAAGAGTGGCTTGGGCAACACTACCCGTGCCCAGTGAGTCCTCTGCGACATAGAGGGCCGTTCCTTGAGCGGCCTGATTGGCCCAGAGGATGCAATGGGTGACCACCGGGTGACTGTCGCGTTTGCTGGCGACAGCGCCGCCCGAAGCGGCTTCGTTGCCGACCAGCGTGCAATGGAGGATCTCTGGTTCACTCTCGTAGTATCCGGTCACGGCGCCGCCGAGTTGAACAGCCGAGTTGTGGGCGAAGACACAACTGGTGATCGAGGGGCTGGAACGATGACCGTAGATGGCGCCGCCATGCTCGGTCGCCGTGTTGGAGGTGAACTGCGAGGCGGTGATCATTGCCTCCATATTGTGCAGATAGAGGGCGCCTCCGGACAAGCTGGCGTTGTTCCCCGCGAACGTGCATCGCACGACATTGAGATAGGACGGCGCGATGGGGTCGAGCCCGGCGTGACTGAATACCGCGCCGCCTTCACGGCCCGTGTTGCTTTCAAAGGTCGACTTGAACAACGTGACCGCGCTGTCAAAGCTCTTGACAGCATTGCCCGCATTCGAGCGAAACGTACAGTCCGCGACGTTCAGGATGCTGTTGCGGCCGTAGATCGCGCCACCATGCATCCTGACGGAGGTGTTATTCGTGAACGTACAGCCTTCCAGATTGACATAGCCGTTGACGGAGTGAATAGCGCCGCCATACCATTCCACGGCGTTGTGGGCGAAGGTGCAGTTGATCGCCCGGAGACTGGCTGCCTCGCACAGCACGGCGCCGCCGCCGAAGCCGCCGGAGCCATTGATCATGGTAAGACCGACCAGAGTTAGGTCTGTCCCTGAGTTCGGAGCCAACTCGAGGAAACGATGGGTCTTCTCGTCGTCGGATTGGCAATCGATCACGGTGTTGGCCACCGTCTCGGGATCGTTGGGGTCGGTGCTACGGATGGTCAGGGTCGTTCCGGACACGATGATGTCAGATGCTTCGGCGCCGGCGTAGCGACCGGGCTGCAGGATGATGACGTCGCCATCAGCGGCCGAAGCGACCGCCGCACGGATCGTGCGAAAGTCTGCGGTTCCATCGTTGTCCACCATGATGGTCTTGGCGTGAGTCATTCCCGCCGAGATCAGCACCAGGACCGTGACACTCAGGATGTTCTGCAAAGCAGTAAGCGCCTTCATTTTGGGCCCTCCTCCAAGAGGTATTCGACTATATCTAAGGCACACTATAATTTTACCACACGCGTCGAAAAGGTGTCCAGCGATTTTCACGCTTGCCCGGGCGCCGATGAAATGCTCCACTTACCCAATCTGGGCCGATATTACCGGGTCTGGATGGGCCGGGATGCCCGCTTTCGCAGCCCTTGAATACACCCGTGGTGACATCCAGGTTGCCTCGAGAGGGGCTCTAGTGCCCACCTAGATAGATGATAGCGTGTATTATGGGGTCCCCAGGTACCCTCTTGATGGGCCGGCAACCCCGGCGTGACATCGTCCACACCTCCATAGGTTCCTGCCCATCGATCGCGAAGGGCGGCCGAACCATGGGGCAAAATACGGGAATACCCGTACGCTGATGTCACGGTCTTGAGTCAAACGACTGTAGCGCCTGTAGGGGTCGTATGAGATGAAGGGGTCGCAAGGAAGGCGGTGATGCCAGATATAGAGGCGATGAACCGGTGGACTCGATTGTTGCCCGCGCGGAGATGCCTCTGTAGATTGGAGCGTGTTTCGGATCGGAGGAGGTTTGTTGCGACTGGAAAGGAGAACGCCATGACAGCGAAGGACATCCTCGCAGAACTCGAGTCGCTGGGCTCCGAGAGCTACAAGAAGATGCTCATCAACAACTACGGGGTCAGAGAGCCGTGCTTCGGGGTCAAGATCGGAGACCTGAAGAAGATCCAGAAGCGCATCAAGAAGGACTATCGGTTGGCGCTCGAACTGTATGACACGGGCAACTACGACGCGATGTACCTGGCCGGTTTGATTGCCGATGACGCGCGCATGACCAAGAAGGATCTGCGGCGCTGGGCCAAGCAGGCCTATGCCGGCGCCTTGCCCGGGGCGACCGTGCCGTGGGTGGCGGCGGGCAGTCCCCACGGCTGGGACCTGGCGCGGGAATGGATCGATTCGCGCGAACCCTTGGTCGCGGCGGCGGGCTGGGCGACGCTGAGCAGTCTGGCGGGCATCAAGGAAGATGCGGAACTTGATCTGCCGCAATGGAGGCGACTGCTGCGGCGCGTTGAGAAGATGATCCATCAGGCGCCGGATGCGGTGCGTTACGAGATGAACGGATTCGTCATTGCGGCTGGGTGCTTCGTTACCGCTCTGACGGATCTGGCGCTTCAGATTGGTGAAGCGATCGGTCCGGTGACGGCCGATTTGGGGGACAGTCAGTGTCAGGTCCCGTTCGCGCCCAACTACATTCGCAAGGTGCAGAAACGCGGCACGATCGGCAAGAAGCGCAAGACGACGAAGTGTTGACTCAGGGGTGGACGCCCGGCGTGCCGCCGGGAAGGGCACTGGGACGCCAGGCGTCCGGATGGCCCAGCGCATTGGGATCGGAGGGGGGCGGGTCAGTCAGGGTCAGAGAATACCCCTTTCCATCGGTGGAGCGGCTCCACTTGTCGTTGAAGCGCAGATCGACGAGTGTTCTGCCGATGGCGTCTTCGAGCCTCAGACGCTCGCCTCCGTTGTCGAGTCTGCCCGCGTACTGGCCCGCGACTCTGACCGACTCTCCGTAGCGTGCGCGGAAGGCATCTGTATCCTGTACCACGACGACGGCTTCGCCTGGCAAGAGTTCCGTTGGGCCGAATACGAAGTCGATGCCGGACGCAAACCGAACGAGATTCAGGTCGATCATCTCCTCACCCAGATTCGCCAGTTCGATGAACTCGGTGTTGAGTTCGGCACCGGTCTCCGCGTCATCCGGGGGATGGTACATAATCTCGGTGATCCGCAGGTTCTCGAGGAGGGGACCGACGACAAAGACCGCTTCGTTCAGAGCGCTCCAGGTCCCGGCGCGGAGGGCCCGGGCCTTGACCTGTGCTGTGCGATCCAGGACGACCGGAGACGTGTAGGATGTCGCCGTCGTCGCGATATCCGCGACAGCGGCGCCACTGCTGACTTTCAGCTCGGCGCTGATTAGAAAATCGGAACTGGTCGGAGATACGTTCACTGCGTGGATGGCAAGCAGATTCGGGCCCGGGCGCAGCAGGGGCAGGGATTGCGTCACGTCGATCGACTCGAGGTGAACGGCGTCGGTATCTGAGTGTCCCGAAATCGCTCGGGTGTCCCAGGTCGGTTCGCCTTCGACATTCCGCCGGGCGATCTCGACGCCGTTGAGATAGGCGACGAAACCGTCGTCATAACGAACGGCCAGCGTCATGCCATTCCAGTCTGACTGCGATGCCTCGGACGAGAACGCAATGCGAACGTAGCAGGACGTGTTGGCGGTGTACATGAGATCGCCCACATCGGCGGCGATGTAATCCTCGTAACCCGAAGCGTTCTCGTATCCGATGCCGCCCGGCTGACCTTCAACTTCTATCCAGCTGGCCCGTCCATGTTCGATTGCTTCGCGCCATTGGTTGCCGATGTCCTCGACGGGAACCAGAACGTATTTGAGAGCGTCTTCCGGGACAAGAACGACCTCGGTGAGCTCGCCCGATTGGGCAGCGCTGTTCCGTGGGTCGGCCCCGTCGGTCGTGAACCATGTCACGCCGGCAGGGGAGATCATCTCCAGCGGGAATCCCGTCGGCACTGCGCCGCCGTGCTGATTGAATACCGGCGCGGCGACGTTGGGATAGAGATTTCGGTTCCTGAGTTGGCTGAGCACGATGTCACTGCGCCGGGGGAAGTACCCGTTGGTCAGGAAGTCCAGTTCGGCTTGCCACTCGGCATCAGGGGTGTAGGGTTCATCCGGGCGCTTCGCGTCTCCCCAGCGAGCGGATTCAGCCACCAGGGCCAGGCGAATCTCCTCGGCCCGGCTCAGCCAGCGGGACGCGGCGCTGGCGGGGGTGAGCAGGCCGTCATTGAAGAAGTGACGGTGGACATGATCGGCGAACTGCATCCGGTAGTTCGTGTTGGCCGTCAGTTGCTGATGGACGTGGGTGGGCTGGTTGCTGTTGTTCTTGCCGGTGACATTGTCGTTGAGACCGAGAAAAGTCCGCTCGGAATCCCACGAGAGGAAGTGGAACCCATCGCGGCCGGTGCGGCGTCGGCCGCCGTACCAGTTGTTGTGGTCCCAGTCCACGTTGCCTACGTAAAAGTGGACGAGCAGGTAGTCGATCAGGTTGGGGAGATCCAGGTATTCCTGGATTTCCTGGTACGCGCCTGTGGAAGCCAGTCCTCGATCGGCGATCGCCATCATGGCGTTCCAGGCGTCGCGATTGCCGTCGACTGTGCCTCCCTTGTGTTGCAGCACGTCGTAGTCCTCTTCGTCGCCGCCGAGATGCTCGGCGAAGAAGGCCGCGTTCGGACGCTCGATTACGTGATAGAGCCCCCAGTAGAGCCCGTTGAGGTAAAGGTGGACATAGCATTGGCCCGCACTGAGTTGGCCCATCGCGTGCTGGGTGTCACGGGGCCACTGGTCCCGGATGTATTGGGCCCGGATCTGCTGGTTGGTGTTGGGATGAAACCACGAGTCTCCGTTGCCGCCGCGAAGGACGAGGGTATCGAACCGTTGGGTGGGCCAGTCTTCGATCAACGGGAACTCCAGTTTGGTCGGTCCGTATTCGCCTTTGAAGAGCAGACGAAGATTGTGTTTGGGGCGGTTGGGGTTGCGACTGGCGCCGCCTTGAACGCGCAGCCCGGCGTTGACCTGAATCTCCGGCCCGCCGGCCGGATCGATGATCTCCATGGAGGCGGGGCGTTCCCAATTCTCTCCCTCGCGCTGGGAGTTGACGTAGATCCCCGTGTCGGGATCGAACAAGTCATCGACATCCAGTGTCAGCGAGATGGTGCGGTGTGTCAGTAAGGCGGCCGCAATGGAATCTCGATAGGGAGGATACCTGACGATACTGGGGTCCATTTCGTAGTCGGCTGCGTCGCCGCGCCAGGTCGATGGAAAGCCCTCCGGGTTGGGACGTTGCTCGATTACCTGCTCGGGGAAGATATAGGTGTGTGTGCGCGTGGTCGAAGGCTTCCAGTCGGGCCTGACCGCCTTGACCTTCAGGCAGGTCGTCGTCGCGATCTCAAAGGGCTTCGAGTAGCGGGTGCCCCGGTAGGCTCGACCGGTCCAGACATAGGGTTCACTGCCGTCGGTTGTGTAGTAGGTCGTTGTTTCCGGCGTGGCTGTTGTGAGCGTCACCTCTACCGGCGCTTCATAGAAGCCTCGCCCGGGGCTGAACTGGACGTCGTCGACGAACCCTTCGAAGACCTTGACATTGGCATCGCCCGGGCTGGGTTGCGCCATCCTGTGCCAGACATCGGCGCCGTCGGGATACCGACCGAACGAGACGTCGGAGCTTTGCGCAGCGAACGTCATTGCATCGAGCAGAGTCACACCGTGCGTGTCAGAGAGGAAGATGTCCTCGCCCTTGGCGCTGAGACTGAATGAGGCGTGCAGACCCGGCTCATCTTCCGTGTCGCCGTCCGCCCAGATGAGCAGGTAGCCGCGTCCCGGAACGGTGGTCTGCTCGGGACGATCCAGGGGAATCCTCCATTTGGTCGGTTCGTCCGGATCGTCGGACAGATACATCCCCGCCAGATCGATCGGCAAGCGACCCGTGTTGTAGATTTCGATCCAGTCGTCGTATTCGGACTGAGGGTCCGCAGTCGTGCGACTGTTGGCCGCCATGCACTCGTTGATCCGCAGAGGGCTGTCAACGGCATGAACTATCGGAGCGAGGCATGCCAAGGCAAGACACGCTGTGAGGAGACACCACCGACCTCTCAAATGGCTGGGCATAGCATCTTTCCACGTCTAACCACGTTTCGGACGGACGCGGCCGGATGCCGACCCCGCCGGGATTGCCACTTTCCCGATTGTAGCAAAAACGGTCCTCCCGGGGCAAACGTTACCTTACGGGATCAAGCGGCGTGCCACGGCATTCCCTGTTGGTCGGACTTGCCGGCCTCGGCGGCGCCGCCGTGCCATCGCATAGTGTATTGCCTGCTACCTCACCTGCGATGCGAGGGCCGTTGTCAGGTAGCATGGGGCGATCGAGTGTCGATCAACGGCGGAAGTGTTTGGCGATATAGCGGCGGACGGGGCATTGACAGATGATTGATTGGCCGAAGCGCATGCCATTGCGGCAACTCCAGCCGTCTTCGTCCTGGCAAAACAGGACCTTATCGCCGGCCGCCCATTCGACTTCTCTGAGCTGCTCCAGAGCCGATTGGAGGCACTCGTGGGCGCGGTCGCAGGGTGTGTTGCGGGCGAGTTCCTCAAGTTTCTCACGTTCCTCTCGGGCCAATTCCACTTCGCTACGCTCCACAAATTACGCCAATCGAGTCTTGTGAACCGGCATCAAGTATACCGGTTCGACCTGCCACAGGTTCGGGCGTTCTGAGAATCTAGTGGGACCCAAGCCTGGCGAGAGGGGCCGTAGACGCGAGTTGGAGAACGCCTATAATGGCATCTGATGATTCCTCGGCGTACGGTGGAATAGTGTCGTCGCTTCTTTCGGAGATGCTCACTTATGCGACGTATATCGATGCTTGTCAATTCAGTTTTCGGTGCTGTTGTATCTATAGGGATAGTGGGCCTTGGCGCGGCCGCCATCGCTCCTGCGGCCGACCAGACCGGCGTTCCGCCGCGCCAAGGGCCCCAGACGCGAGCCGAGCGAACGGCGTATCGCGAAACGTCCTCCTACGCCGATGTGATGGAGTTCTTGGCGCGGTTGAGTTCGACTGGGACGCCGACTTCGATGAGCACGATCGGGGCCAGCGATGAAGGGCGGCCGATTCCCCTGGTCGTTGCGACACGACCTCTGGTGACTGACCCGGCCCGCGCGACTGAGCAGGGCAAGCCTGTCGTCTACGTGCAGGCGAACATCCACGCAGGCGAGGTCGAGGGCAAGGAGGTGATGCTCATGCTGCTGCGCGACCTGTCGCGAGAACCGGCCGGCCAGGGACTGCTCGACAAGATCGTTTTGCTGACGACGCCGATCTACAATATCGATGGCAATGAAGATCTCAAGCCCCAGGCGCAACACCGGTCCCAGCAGTTCGGGCCGGAGATGGTTGGTCGGCGTTCGAATGGGGCGGGACTCGATCTCAATCGCGACTACGTCAAGCTCATGGCGCCTGAAACAAGGGCTGCCATGCGGCATGTGTTCATTCCATGGGACCCCGATGTGTTCCTGGACCTGCACGCCACAAACGGCACACTGCACGGTTATCAATTGACGTATGCGCCGCCCCTGAATCCGAACACGGAAGCTTCGGTTCTGGAGTATGCGCGCGACAACTTCCTGCCGCGGATTCGCACATTGGTCAGACAGCGCTACGGCATGGAGACGTTTGACTACGGGAACATCTTCGTGTACGGCCGCACCAAGCCGTCCAACGACCCCATCGCCTGGTACGCCCATAGTCCTGAGTTTCGTTTCAGTACGAGCTATGTCGGGTTGCGCAATCGCATCGGCATCCTCTCGGAGGCGATGAGCCATTTGAGTTTCGAAGATCGCGTGCAGGCCACATATCGATTCGTGCGAACCGTCCTGGAGCAGGTCGCTCAAGAGGGGCCCGCGATTATGGAAATGACATCGCAGGCGGATCAGACCGTTACGGGGTGGGGGCGCCATCCTGAGACAGCGCCGGGGCTGGGCGTGCGCTTCGAGGCGGCCTCACGCGGTCGCGAGGCGGTCCTGCTGGAGGACTACGGCGACCCGAATCGGTTGGGCCGGCGCGATCCGAATCGAGGGCCCGGCCCGCCCGAGCAGATCTCCGCGATCAAGATGCCGGTTTACGATCGCTTCGCCACGACGAGGACGTCACGATATCCGGCCGGATACATTTTGCCGCCCGACTTGACCGAAGTCGTCACGTTGCTACGGCGACACGGTATCACCGTGCAGCGAATCGGCGATGCCTGGGAGGCGGACGTGGAGACGTTTCTGGTGGAAACTGTCACGGTGCGAGCTCGGCCCTACCAGGGACGGCGCCTGTGTTCGCTGGAAGGGCGATTTCGGCGCGAGCGCCTTGATGTCCCGACCGGTAGCTTCTGGGTTTCGACCGCTCATCCTCTGGGAGTACTGGTCTTCAGCCTCTTAGAGCCGGAAAGCATCGACGGGGTCGCGACCTGGGGCTTCCTGGCCGATCATCTGGCCCAAGGGCGACCCTATCCGATCAGCAAATGCTATTGCTCGCCCCCGGCTCGCACCGTTTGTCGGGACTAGATGGCTCAGAATGCGGAATCGGAGACGGGCGACTTTTTTTGGCAGAGGGGTTGCCTCCGGATGCCCGAATGGTTTAGTATAGACATGTGGTGTTCTGGAAAGCACAAGCCGGAACTCCTCGTGTGTGGCGTCTGAGAGCGTGTGGTTCAAGCCAAGCCAATTGGCCAAGCGAGTGGAAGGGGCCCCGACCATGAGGAACAGAAGTGCATTCACACTGATCGAACTGCTCGTCGTTATCGCCGTCATCGCCATTCTGATGGCCATCCTAATGCCCGCCTTGAAGATCGCTCGGGAACAGGCCCGGGCCATCAACTGTCTCGCCAATCAACGGTCGCTCGCGCAGGCGTATATCATGTACGCCGACGAGAACGACGGCGCGATCTGCGGCGGGATGGCGACGCACAATATCGCGAACGGCGTGCCGCCCTGGGTGATGCCGCCGCTGGCGTTCGCCGCGGGGGGCAGCATCATCCCGATGGGCGATGGAGACGTGACGTACGAACAGCGCGAAAACGGCTTGAAGGCGGGCGCCCTCTACGCTTATGTTAACGAGCCCGATGTTTATCATTGCCCAGGTGACATGCGCAAGAACATGGGCACCAGTTTGGGCGATGAGCGGCAATATCTGATCTTCAGAAGTTATTCCCTGACGGACTACATGGCCGGCACTGGGGCCGACGATCCCAAGAAACTGTTCAGCTTCAAGGACCAGGCGAACAAGATGTTGTTCGTCGAGGAGATCTACGACGGCGCCGCCGGGAACCACAACCACGGCGCTTGGTCGTATGTCCCGTATGATGGCAGTCTGTGGGATCCGCTGGGCAACTTCCATAGTGACGCGTGTACGTTCAGTTTTCTGGATGGTCATGCCGAGCGCAAGAAATGGCAGGACAAGCGAACCGTCATCTACTTCACCAGCCGCGGCGATGCGGCCGCCCAGGGCTTCGGAAAAGGAAGTCAGTTCAGCCCACCCAATGTCGACCTCGATTGGCTCGATCAGCGCTATCCCGGCAAGAAGCATCGAGGCATCTAGCGACGCCGGACACAATGAAAACAGTCAGAGGCAGGCCCTGGCTCGGCACTGCCTCTCCATCTGCAGCCGATCCCTGTATTGGTCCGAGCGCTCTGACTGCGGCTGGTGGTCTCGTTGAAGTGCCATACTCAGGCATTTACCTGATCATGCATCTCGTCTATACTCTGCGGTGGTAGAGTACTTCCTATGGACGAGAAGAAGAACCAGTTCGGTACGTTCGCCGGGGTATTCACGCCGTCGATCCTGACGATCCTCGGCGTGATCATGTTCCTGCGCGCCGGGTACGTGATTGGCCAGGCGGGCATCTTCAACACGATCCTGATCCTGCTGGCGGCCCAGGCGATCAGTCTGTTGACGGCGCTGTCGATGAGCGCCGTGGCGACCAACACGCCGGTTGCCGGCGGGGGGGCGTACTTCCTGATCTCCCGGGCGTTGGGGCCTCAGTTCGGGGGCGCCATCGGCCTGGCCCTGTTCCTGGCGCAAGCGCTGTCCGTTCCCTTCTACGTCCTGGGTTTTGCCAATGCTCTGGTGACGGACGTTCCCAGTCTAACCCCTTGGTTTGGGGTGATTGCCCTGGGCACTGCGATCGTGCTCTTTGCGATCAACTGGATCAGTTCCGGCGCTGCGATTCGCTTCCAGTATGTGGTCATGACGCTCCTGGGATTGGCCATCTTCGTCTTCCTGGGCGGCGCCTTGAAGCGTTTCGATCTGGCCACGTTCCAGACGAATCTAGGCCCAGGTTATACGGATGCGGGGATCGGTTTCTGGGTGGTCTTCGCGATCTATTTCCCCGCCGTGACCGGCATCCTGGCCGGGGTCAACATGTCCGGCGATCTGAAGGACCCGGCTCGCTCTCTCGTTCGGGGGACACTGGCCGCGATTCTCGTCGGCTTCGTCGTCTATCTGCTGGAAGTCATCCTGTGCGGCGGATCGACGTCGCGCAGCGACTTGATCGAGAGCCCCTACGCGATGCTGCGCACGAACGCTCTGTTCCGAGCCGGCTTTCTCGTCAGCGGGGGGGTGTTTGCCGCGACGATCTCCAGCGCCGTCGGGTCGCTCCTCGGGGCGCCCCGCGTCTTGCAGGCGCTGGCGCGCGACCGAATCTTCCGAATCCTGAACCCGTTCGCCCACGGTTCGAAGGGCACCGACGAACCCCGGGCCGGGCTGGCTCTGACACTGGGCCTGGCGCTGGTGGTCATCCTGCTGGTCAGTGGTCAGGAATCGATGGCGGCTTTTGACCTGATTGCTTCGATCGTCAGTATGTTCTTCCTCTGCACGTACGGGATGATCAACCTGGCGGCGTTCGTCGAATCGTTCGGCGCCAACCCATCATTTCGCCCGCGCTTTCGCTTCTTCCACTGGACGACGTCACTGTTGGGAGCTGTCACCTGCCTGGTTGCCATGATGCTCATCGACGCGATGGCCGCGTCGATCGCCGTGCTGACTGTCGCCGGTATTTACGTCTTCCTCAGTCGCCGTGTCTTTAGGTCGGCGTTTGGGGACGCCCGGCGGGGCTTTCAGTACGCTCTGGCAGTGCGGGCTCTGCAGAAGCTCCGCAGTATGCCCCCGCATCCCAAAAACTGGCGCCCCACCTTCCTCGTGATGGCCGGCAACACGCTGACGCACATGACGCTGATGCGATACGCCGTCTGGATGGAGGGGGGACGCGGTCTAGTGACGGCCGGGCAGGTCATCTCCGGCGATCTGGAGACCTTTGCCGTCCGTGTCGAGGGGCTTCGATCCGCTCTGGAGAAGTTCCTCGAGAGCAATGAACTGGCGGTCTTTCCCGAGGTGGTCTTCGCCGAGGATGTCGATGAGGGAATCCGCATGCTGGCGCAGACCCACTCGATCGGCCCGCTCAAGCCTAACACGGTTCTGTTCGGCTGGCCGCGCAGCGCCGAACGCGCCGAGGCGATGTTCCGACACGTCTCGACCATTGCCGCTCTGGGCAAGAGCGTGGTGGTGGTTGTGGAGAAGGGATTGCCTTCCATGCAGCGCAACCACAGACGCGTCGATATCTGGTGGCGTGGTGAACAAAACGGATCGCTCATGGCCACACTGGCCCATCTGCTCGTTCAGAATTGGGAGTGGCGCCGTAGCCAGGTTCGCGTCTTACGCGTGATCGGTGACGAAGCGGGGCGGGAGTCTTCTCAGGAGGCGGTGCAGTCGCTCATCGAGGCGGCGCGCATCCGCGCCGAAGCTTGTGTCATCGTCTCAACCGAGCCGTTCCGGGAGGTCTTTCATCGTCACTCGGCGAAAGCGGACGTCGTCTTTCTGGGTTTGCAGCCGCCGGACGTGGCTGCATCTCTTGAGACGTACCGTCATCTCAACACGCTACTGGAACCAATGCCCACCACGATTCTGGTTCGCTCCAGTGGCGAGGCGGATCTCTTCGCGTAAGGCGAATGGGCGAGCGCGGTTCAGGAGCAGAGTTTGCTCAAATCGTCCATCGTCAGGTCGCTGAGGCGTTCGGTGACGAGATGCGCGGCCGAAAGCTGTCCGGCGTCATAGGTGTTGGTCACTGCGATCGTACGCATCTGGGCGCCGTGAGCGGCCTCGAGTCCCCAGTGCGAATCCTCAATCACGATGCACTGACCCGGCGCGATCGGCGCTACGGTCGATTCGTTGAGTTGCTTCAGCGCCAGGAGAAAGCCTTCCGGATCGGGCTTGCCGCGTGAGACATCCTCGGCCGAGACGATGACGTCGAACAACTCACGCAGCCCGGCGTCACGGAGGATCAGCTCGATCTCTGCACGCAATGAGCCGGAGCAGATGGCGATTGGGATCTGAGCTGTTCGCAGCATGTCGAGAAACTCACTGACGCCTTCGATCAACTGCCCGTCGGTCTGGGCGAGCTTCTCATAGATGCGGGTCTTCTTGGCGATGAGGTCCTGGATGTGGTCTCTCGCGATCCCGAGACGGCCTTCGTCTACAAGCGCTCTGAGGCAATCCACGTCACTCAAGCCCAGGTAATTGGTGTAGTACTCCTTCTTGGTCAGCTCAAGCCCATGAGGGGCCAGCACGACGTTGAAGGCGCGAAAGTGCAAGATCTCCGAGTCAGTAATGACTCCGTCGAAGTCGAATATCACGGCTTCCAGCATGACGACAACGCTCTCCCTAAGCTTCCTGCACCGGTCCGACCAACGCATCGTAATCGCTGAAGGTCGACTTGTCCCCCTGGCGGATCAGATCGGTCAGGGCCTTGATCTTCGGGGCGTTCTTCTCGACAAACCGCCGGGCGATCATGGCCTTCCGCTGCGTCATGGGGATGGTCTCGCCATTGTCTTTGTTGGCGCCGGGCGCTACCGCCACGTCCATCTGAACCTTGCTGCTCGCCTGACCGCAGAGCAGATAACCCATGATCAGATCCATCGCGATATCGGTCAGCGCTCGACCGTAGAGATCCATGTAGTCATTGCCCCGTTCCTTGGTGAACTCGATCGCGCCGCGGAGCAGTTCCCGGCCCTCTGCGAGCGTTTCCAGCAGGTCCTTGACCTCCGGGGCGTACTGAAGGGCGACCAGATCGGCGAGATACTTCTCGGCGGTCCCACTGCAGACGCCTCGGACAGCCGCGACGACCTGAAGCTGGCTGGTGCCCTCATAAATGGTGGTGATGCGGGCGTCCCGGGCGTGCCGTTCGCTGGCATAGTCCCGCATATACCCACTGCCGCCGAGCACCTGAATCGCGTCGTAAGCGACGGCATTGCACATCTCGGAGCAGAAGTACTTGCTCATGGGCGTCAGCAGGCCGGCGTAGCGCTTGTAGGCGCGGGCCTTGTTCTTCAGGGCCTTGAGTTCAGCCTTGTCCTCGGGTGGATTGCTTTCGACCTGTCGGTTGTATCCGACAGCGAGGTCCACGACGCGCGAGGTGTCGTAGAGCAGGGCTCGCCCGGCTTCGAGGGCGATCTTCATGTCGATCAGCATATCGCGCACGGCCGGCAGCTTCTCGATGGCGACACCGAACTGCTCACGGCTGGCGGCGTAATCCCGTGCGATGCGATAGGCTGCTTCGGCGATGCCCATCGACTGGGCGGCGATCCCGATACGGGCCCCGTTCATCAGCGTCGCGACATAGGGCGCAAGACCGCGCTTACGCTCGCCGATCAGCTTGCAGGGCGTGTTGTCGAAGAAGATTTCGCACGTAGGGGAGCCGTGGATACCGAGCTTGTCCTCCAGGCGGCGAATATGCACGGTCGGGCCCGGTTCACAGACGAACAGGCTCAGACCCAGCCCACCGGCGCGGTCCGGTTCACTCCGGGAAAGCACCAGCAGAACGTCGCCGCATCCGTTGGTGATGAATCGCTTGACGCCGTTGAGGAACCAGTTGCCCTTGTCGTCCTGGAAGGCCTTGAGCTTGATCACCTGCAGGTCCGAGCCGGCATCCGGTTCGGTCAGGACCATCGCGCCGGTGACCTTGCCCGCGGCGAACGGGGGCAGGTACTCTTGCTTGATCTCCTCGGAGGCAAAGGCGTCGATCGTCTCGGCGATGCCCTGCAGGCCGAACACGTTCATCAGCGAGGCGTCCGCCCGCGAGATCATCTCCGTGGCCATCGAGTACATCAGATTGGGGAAGTTCAGGCCGCCAAAGCGGTGGGGCAGGGTGAAGCCCATGACCTCGGCCTGGGCGAGTTTCTCCAGAGCCTCGGTCATGCCCTTGGCCCGTGTCACAGAGCCATCCTCGTTAAGTGTGTTGCCTTCCCGGTCCACATCCTCGGCCCGAGGAGCGATGAAGTCGGCGCTCAGTTCTCCGAGGGCGTCCAACACCAGGTCATAGTTCTGGACAGCTTCTTCCGCGTTGGCCGGTGCATAATCGAATTCCTCGGCGAAGCGGAAACCCTCTTCGATCATCGAAGCGAGTTGTCCTTGATCGATGTGTCGAAAGAGGAACCGAATATCGTCGTTGTCTTTGTAGAAATTCCCCATGTCTATCCCGCAATCATGAGTTCCGTAACATTACCCGCTCAACAGACGCCCCCCTCGTCGTCGGTCGTTTTGAGCCGGCGACGGAGGCGGTTGGCTGTTGGTCAGTCCTTTATGCCTTTTTCTTTGATGGCTCTGATCATACTCGGGACGACCTCGTTGAGATCGCCGACGATCTTGTAGTGGGCGATGCCGAAGATCGGCGCGTCTGGATCACTGTTGATCGCGACAATCTTCTGGCTCTGCGCCATACCCGCCTGGTGCTGAATCGCGCCGCTGATGCCCACCGCGATATACAGGCTGGGACGCACCGTCGTTCCCGTCTGGCCCACCTGATGGTCGTGGTCGATGAAGCCCAGATCGACCGCCGGCCGGGTCGCGGCCGGGGCGGCGCCCAGGCAGTTCGCCAAGTCCCAGATCAGCTTGAAATTCTCTTTGCTGCCCACTCCGGCACCGCCGGCGACGATCAGGCGAGCGGCCTTGAGATCGACCTTCTTGGCGCGTTTGTGTTCTTGAAGAATTTCGATCGGCAGATCGTCCTGGGCCAGCTTGACGGTCTCGGTGACGATAACGCCGTGATGATTGACGTCGGGCTCGGGCATGGGCATCACGCCCTCGCGAACGGTCGCCATCTGGGGCCAACGATCGTAGTTGATAATCGTGGCGATGATATTGCCGCCGAAAGCCGGGCGGATCTGAAACAGGAGGTTCTCGTGGGTCTCGCCGCTCTTGCCGATCTTGTGGTTGCCGATCTGCAGATCCGTACAGTCGGCGGTCAGGCCCGCTTTGGCGGCGCTGGCGACGCGCGGCGCCAGATCGCGTCCGGCGACGGTGGCGCCGCACAGGACGATCTGCGGCTTGTGCTTCTCGATCAGGTCGAGGATGACCTTGGCGTAGCTGTTGGTCTGAAAGGCGCCCAGCAGCGGATGCTCGACCAGATAAACCTTGTCGGCTCCATACTGGATCAGCGGCGTACAGAGTTCCTTGACGCCGTCGCCCAGCAATACCACGGCCAGCTTCACCTTCAGCGTATCCGCCAGGTGACGGGCCTTACTCATCAATTCAACAGGTGTCTCTTCCAGCACGCCGCCGTGCTGCTCGGCGAACACCCAAACTTCACCTTCTCTGTTTACATCAATCATGGAAAACCTGAATTTGCAGATGAACCTTGTGATTCCAGGAAATGCAATGCCAAGCGCTGCGCCCAAGGCGCGGAAGCGGCTAGGCGATGATCTTGTCCTGGATCAGTTCGTGGATCATGTCGGTGATGCCTTCTTCGGTCGGCTCGACGTCCTTGCTCTCTTTGGCCGCGAGGACCACGCTTTGAATCCGATGCACCTTGGTGGGCGAACCGTTGCGTCCGCACCAGGTCAGGTCCGCTTCGAGATCGTCCAGGTCCCAATGCTTGATCAGCAGGTCCTGCGATTCCAGGGTCGCGCACCGCGAAGCGGTCAGTTCCTCCCGTTCGGCCTCGACGGCGTCGGGATTGATCTCCTGGATCTCTTGGGCGACCTCAAGACGCGTGCGCGCTTTCTTCTGCTTCATCAACTGCTTGGCGGCAGCGACGCGCGGAGCGTTCGCTTCGCCCGTGACGGTCAGCAGAACGGGCAAGCTGGTCTTGACCTGTTGCCATCCATTGCCGATATTGCGGCGGACGGTGATTTGGCGGTCTTCCAGTTCTTCCAGCGCCTCGACGTACGTAATCTGCGTCAGATCCAGCTTCTCCGCCAGTTGCGGGCCAACCTGGGCCGTGTCGCCGTCAATGGCCTGACGGCCACACAGCACGATGTCGGCTTCCAGTTTCTTGACCGCGCGACTGAGTATGTAGCTGGTCGCCAGCGTATCGCTGGCGGCGCAACGCCTGTCGGTGACCAAAATTGCGTCGTCAGCGCCGCGGTAGAGCGAGTCGCGGAGAATCCGCGTTGCTCCGGGCAGGCCCATCGTGACCACGGTTACGCGACCGCCGAAACGGTCCTTGATCTGAAGGGCCAACTCCAGGGCGTTCAGATCTTCAGGATTGAAGATGGCCGGCAGCGCCGAACGGTTGACCGTGCCATCGTCGTTCATGACCTGGCCGGTGATTCTCTGGGTGTCCGGCACCTGCTTGGCCAGTACAACACAGTGGTATGCCACGTAAAATCTCCTATCAGTCCTTCCTTGCCTGACATTTTGTTCTTGTAAACGCCTTAGTTTACCGGTCTTGACGGGCAGGTCAACCCTAAAACGAAAAGGCGAAAAAGGGACATATTTCCGGGCCTTGCCGAGAAATTGCTAAACCGCTCTTTCAAAACAGCCGATCCAGTTTCCCAAGGGCCTGTCTCCACAGGAGAATGCGCAGTTTTTTTTTGACAACGGCGCGCATAAATCGATAATGATCGCCAACGGTGGTGTTATCGGATGTGACCACCGGAGCCGACTGTTTTGGCTTCTAGGCGTAAGGACGCGGCCCCTGGGATAGCCAGGGGATTTTTACATGACGAGTGAAACCAGTTACGACACGGTATTTGGCAAACTGGCGGTCGACCAGGGGCTTTGCACGGACAAAGAGCTTCGCAATTCCCTCAAGGAACTGCAGGAACGCCGCAAGATCAATCCTGTCATGTTGCAGGAACTGCTGATCGAACTGGGCTATATCACCGCCACCCAGGCCACACGGCTCAAGCGGAGCATACGGGACAACAAGGCGGCGGTTCATCAAATCCCCGGCTACAAGATCCTGGGCAAGATCGGCGCCGGCGCCATGGCGTTCGTCTACAAGGCCAAGCAGCTTAGCCTCAACCGCACCGTCGCCATCAAGGTCCTTCCCAAGCGTTTCAGCGAGAATCCCGAGTACGTACAGCGCTTCTATAAGGAAGGGCAGGCCGCCGGGAAGCTGAACCACCCGAATATCGTCCAGGCCATCGACGTCGGCGAGGCGGGGGGGTACCACTACTTTGTCATGGAGTATGTCGAAGGCAAGACAATCGCCGACGATATTGCTGAAGGCGCTTTCGGTGAGAAGGTCGCGATCGAGGTCATCATTCAGGTGACCCACGCCCTCGAGCACGCCCGTTCGCACGGTCTGGTCCACGGGGACGTC
>JANQFY010000503.1 GCA_028277585.1 Sedimentisphaerales bacterium | reverse complement strand
ACGATCGCCGCGCCCGGGGGGGCGGGAACCGGGGCGGCGCCGGCATCGCTCGATACGCTGGCGGCCAGCCCCGAGCAGACCCATTCGCTGATGGCCGATATCGTTACCGGGGTCGGGGCGGGGATCTATGAGGAACTCGTGTTTCGGCTGATCCTGATCTGCGTTCTGATGGTGTTGTTTCAGGACCTGATAGGACTGAACCACTCCAACGCGATCGTGCTGAGCGTACTGGTCTCGGCGGCGCTGTTCAGTGCGCATCACCACATCCTCTTCGAGGACGGCCAGCTCGTCCTGGTCGATCGGCTTTGCTGGGGCAAGTTCACTTTTCGGACGCTGGCGGGCGTCTATTTTGCGATTCTCTTCGCCATCCGTGGGTTCGGAATCACGGCCGGGACACATGCCTTCTACGACATTATCGCCACTGTCATCAACGCCACGCTTTTCGCACGCTAGCGCTTCCGGCGCGTTCCCTTCTTTTCGATTTTGTGGTCGAAAAATTCTAGAATGATATTAGTCGTGCTCAGTGCTGAGCTTGCGGCAGAATCGTCCTATAAGGGCCTCGTAAGACCCTATCAGTACTGATATTGCGCTTGAATGGGCAGGGGCTCTCTGCTATAATACATCCAAATCAAGAGTGGCTTCTTTCAGGGTAATTTCGTCATGGAATCACCACAGACTAACATCGCCGTCGACCAGCTTACGTTCAGTCTTTTTCAGCGTCCGCTGCACCCGGAACTCTTTCAGATCTACGCGAATCGTCAGCTCAAAACCGAGAAGTACGAAGCCCTGATCTGGGTGACCGGATGCACCCATGTGGTCAGCGTTTTTGCCGGCGATGTATGTCTCAGCGAGGTGGTCAGCGCCCCCGGGCAGTTGCTCCCGCATCGGGGTTTGGTCGAGCGGTTCCAGTTCCGCGGCCCGCGCACACACAAGTGCACGTTGAGTCGGGGCGTCAGCTACATGACGGATTTCCAGGTCGAGAAGATGAGCGCCAATCTGTATCGGCAAAGCCATACCGACCTGGAGCGTTTCGCCCGCAACCGGGGCGTCTTCGTGAAGTTCCCCGAGTTGGAAGTGGACAGCCTCCAGCCGTTCTGCTACGTGGATTTCGAAGCGCGGCGCAGCGAACTGCACATCCACACGTTCGCGGCTTATCCCGACCAGGTCACCATGATCAAGACGCAGTCACTCTTCGACTTTCAGTAGTCGGTGACTCTTCCCGCCAGGCGCCGGCTATCCGCGGGCGCCGCATCGTTCCTCAATTGTCCCCACGCATTCCGCGCAGCTTCGGTATGGCCATCGAATTATGGATGCGGTGTGTCCGTGACTTGGTTACGCGCTAGGCCGGCTGGACCTCGACGTTCTGCTGGAGCACGTTGATCTTCTCGCGGATCTCGCCCGACATGCGGCTGTTGGGGAAATCACGCATGATCTGCTGGCCGATGCCGACGGCCATGCCCCATTTCTTGTCCGAGATCGCCATAGCGAATTGCACGCCCAGGTTGTGCAGTTTGGTCTTGAAGACGTCCTTGGCCGCCTCCTGCAGGGCCAGACCTTCGTTGGGCGTCAGGTACATGTCCAATTCCTTGAGGATCTCCAGACTGCGATCCGTCTCCTGTCGTTGGATGGCGTCGTCCCAGGCGGCCAGGAGGATCTTTTTGCGCTCACCCTTTCGGTCGATTAGTTTTTGACGCATCGCACTGGCTTTGTCCGAATGGGGATGTTCGCGAATCAACGCCTCGATCTGGAGACTGGCCTTGGGCCACTGGCAGGCGCGGAACAGCATCTCGATATGCTCGATTGCCTGGTCGATTCGTTCCTCTTCGGTCGCGTTGCGGTAGTTATCCACCTGGCCCCGCAACTCGCTGGCCAGCGAGCGGTAACCCGAGTGGATGCCGATCTCGTCGATGATCTCGTAGGCCCCGTCGAAGTCCTTCTGTTTGAGTTTCTCGAAAACCGCTTCACGCAGCGATTGACGGTCCTCGTCGCGGAAGGCGATCGCCTTGACGGGTTCGCTGATACGCGTGCTGTGATTGATCTGCACGAGCCCGTGCCGGATGTTCTCGAGCGCCTTGGTCGCCTCCTCCATCTTGGCGCTGTTGTCACGCAGGGTCTCGACGATTCCGCTGATGCGCGAGAGCATCGTTAGTAGCGCGACCAGGAAGATCAACGAGCCGAGCAGGAACACGAGATTGCGCACACCGGCCGTCTCTTCGAAGACGTTGGTCAACAGGGCGAGGAGGGCGACGCCCACGAACGTGGCGCCGATGACAATGATGTGCCATTTGAATTGCCACAACTGGCTGTCTTTGTCGGAGTTCATGCGTCTAGTCTCCTACTGAGCAGAGGATGCTATTACAGCCAACCAATTCTATTATAGGTATCGGTGCTCGGTGCGTCAATCCAGCAACCTTTCAGTTTGCCGATCTCCCGTCCGGCCTCTACCAGTATAGAAAAGACGCTCGGCGGTTCGTCATTATTGTGTGGTACTTGAGATTCGCCTGTCACGACCTTGGCGGGGGCGAGACATCTTGACCTTGGAGACGCGCAAAAAAAAGGGCCGAAGCGGCGAGGCTTCGGCTCTTTTGGAGACAGCCAATTCAATACTGAAATATAGAGCAAAGCTATGATCTATACGGCTGCCTCGAAAACCAAGATATAGAAGAAAAGAGCTTTGTATCTATAGAGTCCAGTATACCACGATTCAACGTCCAGACAAAGGTTTCTTGTGAGAATCCTTTCCTCGGGGGCGTCCTGAGGTGCCCTATTCCATATTCGCCGGGGCTACGCAATAGATATACGCCAGGGGCATCTGGCCCGTGTTTTCAACGTCGTGCAGGGTCTCCGGGGGGATGTAGGCGACTTTCCCGACCCCGACGGCCAGATGATCGCTGTCGCCGATGTGGACCGTGCCCTCACCGGCGAGGAAGACCAGAAGCTCCTCATGTTCCTTCGTGCTATGCTGGCCGCAGGACTTGCCGGCTTCGAGGAAGACGCGACCCGATCGCATGCCATGCGTCTGGGGAACGCCTTCGAGGATGCGCTGGTATTCCGGCTCGCTGTTGAGATCCAGGGCGAATGCTTGCTTTGACTGTGCCATTAGTTTTCCTTATAAAATGGGGGTTCAACGCTGTTTCAGTGCCGTAAATAGGGTCTGGGTCGGATTCTGTCAACCGCCTTTGTTGATTCTGGGGCGAGATTTGACGACGCCGGGACCGCACAAAATGATCCCATTACCGATTTCGGCGTACAGAAGACCATGACACCGGAATTGAGAGCACTGGTACTGACGGCCGCCTACCTCGGCTTTCTTCATACGCTGACGGGTCCAGACCACTATCTGCCCTTCATCATGATGTCGTGGGCTCGCAAATGGTCGACTGCCAGGACCGCCGTCATCACGCTTCTCTGCGCCCTGGGTCATATTGCTGGTTCGATCGTTCTGGGTTTTCTCGGCGTGCTGCTGGGCTGGGCTCTCCAGGGGCTCGAGGGTGTCGAGGCGGTTCGGGGGAACTGGGCGGCGTGGCTTCTCACAGCCTTCGGTCTGGCTTACTTGCTCTGGGGTATTCGCCTGGTCTACCGACGTCGTCCTCACCAGCATAGCCATTCGCATTTGTCTGATGCGGATCACTCCCATCGACACCTCCACACCCATTTGGGTGAGCATACGCACGTTCATGATGCCGAGAGCGCCAAGACGGTGACGCCCTGGGTGCTGTTTGTGATCTTTGTCTTCGGCCCGTGCGAACCGCTCATCCCGCTGCTGATGTACCCGGCGGCGGAGCTTGATCGTCTTCACGTTCTGTTGGTGGCTGCTGTTTTCGGGATGGTGACGACGGCGACCATGCTCGGAGCGGTTCTCCTCGGCCGGGCGGGCGTGAATTTCCTGCCCCTGAAGAAGATTCAGCGCTACAGCCATGCTCTGGCCGGGGCGAGCATCCTTCTCTGTGGTTTGGCGATTCTGTTCCTGGAACTCTAGCGGCCGGCTCGTACCGACCTGCTAAAAAGTTTGAGCCAGCGCCTCTTTTTCTCTTGTTTCTGGTAGCACGAACTGTGTATTCTTATGCGTGTAACACGAATTAGTGTTGCGTATGCGCACAGTAGTGGGGCTTGAGGGATGGAGGTTGAGAGTATGAAGCTGCGTTTTCTGATTAGCATGGCGATGGTGGTGATGGTGAGCGGCTTGGCCGCAGCCGGTGTAACGACGCACACGGAGTTTCAGGCCGTCGATGGCGGGGGTGAGCAGACTTTCACATCGCCGACCAAGGTGACGCTGGAGGGGATTCTGCTGAACAATCCAGCCGACATGCTGGATCCGACGCCGGACGACAGTGTCACCGAGATGTTCAACATGGCAGGGCAATGGCAGATCTTCTTCCAGGGCGAGGGCGACGACCACGCCGGCACGGCTGTTTGGATGGGCCAACTCTACAACAACCTGCCCTGGGTCGCGCCGGATGGGGGGTACCTCAACGACGAGTGGATCGCTGAGATGACCCGCCTCAACGCCGCTCAGTTCAGTGTGGGCGATCGCATTCGCGTCACCGGGTGGTTTCTTTCATATAAGGGCAAGCACAACATCAATGAGCGGCATGGCATCGATGCCGAAAGCGATTTCACCGTCGAACTCGTCGAGGCCGGTGTCGGTCTGCCGAAGCCGGAGCTGGTGACACTGGACGAATTGAAAGACGATTCGGATCGGTGCATCTTCGATCCAGCGCGACAGCAGGGGGGCGAGTACTATCAGGGCCGCTTGATCAAGATTGCCGATGTGAACGTCGTGGACCCCGATGGGTGGGGACCGCACGGGGAACTGACGATCACCGATGGTCTCAGGACGCTGCCTGTCAAATTGGGGCGTGGGACGGGGATCTACGCCGGTTCGTACAACCTGACCGAGCCGTTCGATATCATCGGCATTCTCGACCAGGACAGCCCGAGCCTGACCGATGGCTATCGATTGTATGTCACGAACTACGATGGCAATGGTCACGTCCTGGCCGCGCCGGAGCACCGCCTGGCCGACCGCGTCGAGGCGACCGACCCAAACGAGACGTTTTAGCCTGTTGAATGTGGAGTGTCTGATGAGAAGGGCTTTCTCATTGATTGAGGTTCTCGTGGTGATCGCCACCATCGCTCTGTTGCTGGCGATTCTCTTGCCCGCAACCGGGCGGGCCCGTCTGCAGGCCAAGGTCTTGACGGTCAACGCGGAGCTCCGCGATATTGCCCTGGCGCTGGAGGCTTACTCTTTTGACCACGATGGCGCCTATCCCCCAACGCGGGTCGATTGCATGTTGGGCGACCATTTCTATCAGTTGCCGCCGGAACTGGCCGACGGGGGGTACCTGCCCGCCGCGTCACCGGAGACGTTTCTCTCGGCCGGAATCGAGGACCGCTTCAACACAAAGCACACGTACAAGTACCGCTCTGTCGGCACGCTCGTCTACAACCGGACGTATGTCGTCGAAGAGGGGGCGTACCTCTGGGTCCCTGACGGTTTCCCGGACAACGAGCAGCATGATGGGCAGACTTACAGCACTCTGGAAGCTTCGCCGGTCAGTTGGGTCCTCTACAGTCATGGGCCCAACTTCGACGACGCCCGGATGCGTCAGCTCGAGTATCCCATCCCACGCGAAACGTGGTTCAATCCACAGACGAACGATGGGGTGATTGTCCGGATGCGCCTGCAGAATGGAAACCAGATCGGCTCTTTTGAAAGATAAACGTCCATGAAGAGACATGCCCATCGCGGCTTGACAGTCCTTTTGCTGGTAGCGGGTCTTCTGACAAGCGGTTGTGACGACCGGGCCGCCGACCCGGCCGCCCCGGAGATCGCGGTGACGAACTCGTACCTGGCCTCGGCCGTGCATGATCTCCTGGGAGACGAGACGAAGGTCATGTCCCTGGCGCCCCCCGGGATGTGCCCGGGGCATTTCGATATCTCTCCGAGGCAGGTCAATCAACTGCGCCATTGCCGCATGCTGCTGCTCTTCGATTTCCAATCGTCGGCGGTGGCAAACCTCGCCCGCCTGAAGGACAAGGGGCTCAAGACCCATCTGGTCACGGGGCCTAGAGGCCTATGTGTTCCCGACGCCTACTTGACCGTGTGCCGCGCGACGGCTGAGGTCCTGTCGACTGAATACCCCGACCGAAAGACCCAACTGACCGAACGCGTAAACGCCATTGAGCAGCGGCTCGCTGAGTTGGGGCGGACGTTGCAGGCCCAGGTGCAGACGGCCGGGGCGGCCGAGGCGCCTATCCTCGTTTCGCATCATCAGCGGAAATTCGCCGAGTGGCTGGGGCTTCAGAGCGTCGCGACCTTTGTGGGCAGCGACAACGAGACGGTCTCGAACATCGACCATTGTCTCAAACAGGCGGCCGGCCGCGACGTTCGCTTTGTCATCGCGAATCAGCAGGAAGGCACGTCGCTGGCCAAGGCGTTGGCGGATCGGCTCAAGGCCCGAGCCATCGTCTTCAGCAATTTCCCGTCCTCGGCGGAGGAGGGACGGGCGTTCGACCAGTTGCTTCGCGACAACGTAGGGCGGTTGCTCAAGGCGGCGACGCCGTGAGCGCGGGATCTCTGGACCTGTCTGATGTCCGGGTGCGTCGCAGTGGTCGGACCATTCTGCAGATCGAGCGGCTCGAAATCCCGGCCGGGACGTTCGTCGGTATCCTCGGAGCCAACGGGGCGGGCAAAAGCACACTCCTGAAGGTCTGCGCCGGGCTGATCAAGCCGACGGGCGGATCGGTCCACATCGACGACTGCGACCTGACGACGCAGGGTCCCTGGCGCAAGTGCCATCTCCGCAAGCGCATCGGTTACATTCCCCAGTCGGCCGAGTACAACGCGGAACTGCCTTTCACCGTACGCGAGGTGGTCGCCATGGGCCGCACCAGTCTCAGACCTCTTCTGACACGACTGAAGCGGGAAGACTACGAGATCGTTGACCATTGGATCGACAGGCTGGGACTCTCCGCCCGCCGCGATCAGACCTTTCGCAGCCTCTCGGGCGGCGAGCAGCAGAAGGTCCTGATCGCCCGCGCGATGAGCCAGGACCCGGAAATCCTCATGCTGGACGAGCCGTGTGCGAATCTCGACTTCAACTGGAAGCATCAGATCTCCGAAGTTGTCGAGAGTCTCTTTCGCCAGAGTGATGTCACGGTGTTGATGGTCTCCCACGAAACGGGTGTCTTGCCGCCGGCGTGCGAGCGGATCGTGCTGTTAGCAGAGGGCCGCCTCGTCGCCGATGGTCCGGCCGGCGAAGTGCTCGCGCCCACATCGTTGCAGCGGGCTTACGAGGGCGCCTTCGAGACGCTTCTGAAGGGTGGACGCCGCTACACGATCAGCGTGAGCCAACCCGATTCTATGGGGCAGGGCTGAGTTGCAATGGATCCCTTCTTCTACTCCGTCATCCTTGCCGGCGCGATCGCTGGGGCCAGTTGCGGCCTCTTGGGTGTCTACATCGTCGCGCTGCGGTTGCCCTTCATTGGCATCTTCATCTCGCACACCGCCATGGCCGGGACGGTCTACGCCTACCTGCTGGGCCTGGACCCGACGATTGGTCCCGTGTTGGTTTCCGCCGGATCGGCGATGAGCCTGGCGGGCATCCGGCCGGGCCGGTCGCGGCTCGATCCAAACGTGGCGCTGGCGATCCTGTTCTCGTTGATGCTGGGCCTGACGTTTCTTGGGATCGGCCTGACCCACGGCAGTCGGAGCGAAGTCCTGAACCTGTTGTGGGGTAGCATTCTGTTCGTGCGCGCCGGGAACATCGTGGTGATCGCAGTTGCGGCCATGGCGTTCGTCGCTTTCATCCTGCTGTTCAACAAGGAGTTGAAGGTCTTGCTCTTTAGCCGGACCATCGCCTCGGCGACCGGCGTACATGAGACCTTCGTCTATACCCTCTTCCTGGGCCTCTGCGGCGTCATCCTGGCCGTCAACCTGCCCCTGGTGGGCGGCTTGATGATCTTCAGCCTGATCACCAACCCCGCCGCTGCCGCCTATCAGATCTGTCGGGGCCATCGCGCCGCCGTCTGCGCCTCCACCGGCTTCGGCGCCCTCAGCGCCGTCGGCGGCTTCATCGCCTCCTACTACCTGGACCTCCCCACCGGCGCCTGCATCGTCCTAACCAGCGCCGTGATCTTCGCCCTGGCCGCCGCCTACCGAGCCTGTATCTGTCGAATGGATTGAGTCGAAGCTGCCAGGTGTTCGCTCAGTTGCCGGGTCGAGTTGGGATGGCTGCTGCTTCGGCGTGTAACCTTAAACCGAGGGCGGACATGACCTTCAGGATGGTGTCGAAACCAGGGATTCTCTCGCCGGAAAGGGCTTTGTAGAGACTCTCCCGCGATAGACCCGCATCGCGCGCCACCTGTGACATGCCTTTCGCGCGGGCGATATCGCCCAACGCCTTGGCAATGAAAGCAGCATCGCCGTTGGCTTCCTCCAAGCACGCTTCGAAGTACGCCGCCATTTCCTCAGGAGTCCTGAGATGTTCGGCGACGTCGTATCGTGTCGTCTTCGTTTTAGCCATGACAACCCCCTAAAGATCGCGGGCCAGACGCAGGGCCCTTTTGATATCCGCCGCCTGGGTGCGCTTGTCGCCACCGGCCAGCAGGATCACTACCGTCTGCCCCATTTTCGTGTAATAGACCCTATAGCCGGGCCCATAATCGATCCGCAATTCCGAAACACCTTGGCCCACGGCCCTCACATCCCCAGGATTCCCAAGCGATAAGCGTTCGATGCGGGCCAGGATGCGAGCCCGAGCGCGAACATCACGCAAACCGTCAATCCATTTCGCGAATGCCTCGGTCTTCCGGACTTCAATCATAGTTGTAGTGTAGCCAGGCGGCTACGGGTTGTCAAGAGGCTTCCTTGCCAGTGATACGCAGGACCTCCTAGTTTGTCGAGGACGGAGCCACACCTCCTAACTTCCCCTCCTAACTTCCCCGCAAACAATTCGAAGAATCCGCGCGGGCAAAACCTGTCCATTCCACCTGACGATTGTGGTATGATTGACAATGTGGTGTGCGGGAGCACCGGTTGTGAAGCCTAAGGGCAGATCTCGGGTCGATGTGAAAGGAGCGCCGGAGCATGCGTAGCGACAGAGGATTCACCCTGATCGAGTTGCTCGTGGTCATCGCCATCATCGCGCTGCTGATGGGCATCTTGATGCCGGCCCTGAGCCGGGTCCGAAACCAGGCACGGGGAGTGGCTTGTCAGGCCAGTCTCCACCAGTGGACGCTCATCTGGAAGATGTTTACCGACGATCGCGACGGCTACTTCCATCAGGGTCTCGGCGGAGAGCAGCAGACCAGTGACGGCCGGTGGCCGGTTGTGATGCAGACTGAGTACGCCGATCTGGACATGCGGCTGTGTCCGTCAGCCGAGAGATTCCAGTCCGACGGTGCTCAGGTCCCGTACGCGGCCTGGGGCGTTTTTGACGACGGCACCTACGGCAGTTACGGCTTCAACGAGTGGCTGTGCAAGCGTACGGGCGGGACGTATGGCGAGAACTACTTCCGACACGTCAATGCCAGGCCCGCGGACAAGATCCCGCTCTTTCTGGATTGCCACTGGTATGATGTCTGGCCGTTTCACACCAACATCCCTCCCCAGTTCAACGGGGACATGAGCAACCCCACCGGCGGGGGTAGTGAGATGAAACGCGTCTGCATCGATCGCCATGGCGGGGCGGTCAACTGTGCCTTTCTCGATTGGTCGATCCGGCGCGTCGGTCTGAAGGAACTGTGGACCCTGAGATGGAACAAGACGTTCGACGTCAACGGTCCGTACACCCTGCGCGGCGGCGTGCAGACGGCGGACTGGCCCCAGTGGATGAGGAAGTACAAGGACTACTGAGCCAGTGGCGCCCAGGTTGCGAAGTCCGCGCCGCTCGCGCGGACTGATCCATTCAGTTCCGTAGGGCGTGCACGGCACGCCATTTCTTCTGCCCAGCCAACAGACGTAGCAACGTGCCGGCGACACCGATGCGGGGGGGCCGCACGGGCGGAATCCGCCCAGCCTACCTGACTTGACAATACGACTCGTTCTCGCTAGGCTGGAGTCCACATGCACGTGAGGGAGCTATGATCAAAGAGACTTCAAGGATTCGTATGCATGCCTGTGGTTCTGGTTCTCGGCGTTCGCCGGGAAGCATGACTCGTGGCCTTCTGTTGGCCCTTGTTGTGGTGGTGGCCCACAATATAGTCGGCTGTCACTCTGCGTCGTCGCAGCAGCCGTATCTGGGAACCAGCAGCCGTTTCTGGGATACCAGCCCGGATGGTTTCACGCCGTTCCACACGGCTGTCGCCCAGGGGAAGCTCGAGACAGCCAAGTTCTTGCGACCGCAGGTTTCGGAGATTGATGTTGCGACCGGCGGAGGGTACACGGCGCTGATGATTGCAGCGGATCTAGGACACGAGGACATCGTCCGTTGGCTCTTGAGGGAGGGGGCTGATGTGAAGTTGAGAAGCGACGAGGGATTCACGGCTTTGCTGAGGGCTTCGGGCAGAGGGCATCTGAGCATCGCTTCGCTTCTCTGCGAAAACGGCGCTGACGTTAGCGTTCGAGGTCCTAATGATATCACGGTGACGCATGTGGCTGCCCACCACGGTCACGCTGATGTCGTCGAGTATTTCCTTCGACGCAACATGGGTGTCAACGCGCTGACCGACGAAGACTCCACGCCTTTGATGTTGGCGGCCGAGAACGACCATGTCGACGTAATCAACACACTCATAGAATACGGAGCTGACTTCCATGCGGTCGACGATCAGGGCAGAACGGCGCTGTTCATAGCTGCCGCGCAGAACAGCAGACGCGCGGCGAAATGTCTGCTTGATCTCGGAGCAGAGATCAACACTCCCATGGACTCCGGAGTGACACCTTTGATGATTGCGGCTGCGGGCGGCGAGGTGGAAATGGTCTCGCTCCTGCTTCGCGAGAATGCCGACATCAGTCTCGAGTCCGATCTCCATTGGACGGCCCTGACCCATGCGGTTACTGCGGGACACCAGGATATTGTCCAACTCCTCATTCGCGCCGGCAGCAACATAGAGAGTGACGGTGAGAGCCGACCTCCGGCGATGCTTCAAGCAATGGTCGCGGGCCATGCTGACCTGGCGGTGTTCCTGATCCACCAGGGGGCAGATGTCAACGCTAAGGGGATTGGGGAGGATGGGACTGCCCTTGCAGGGGCCGCGTATCTGGGCTATGAGCATATCGTTCGTCTACTGCTGGAGAAGGGAGCCGATGTCAATCGCTCATACGATGGGGGCAAGACCGCCCTCATGGCTGCGTGCACGAAGGAATCGCTCAGTATTGTCGAACTCCTCGTCGAACATGGAGCAGTTGTGAGCGTGTGCGACTGCAACGGAGTTACGCCCTTGTTTGTGGCCTCGGTTACGGGCCACCTGGATATCGTCCATTATCTGCTGACGAAGGGGGCGGATATCAACTGCCCAGAATTCCATGGCTTGACTCCCCTGCATGCCGCACTTGTCGGCGCGCATGAAGCGGTCGCGCTGATGCTCCTGGACGCGGGCGCCGATCCCCATGCCAGAGCAGCAGATGATTCAACGCCCCTCATGCTGGCTGCTCAGGCTGGACACATGGAAGTGATCCGACGACTGCTGGCGGCAGGGGTGAATGTCGCGGCATGCAACGACCAGGGGGATACCGCGCTGAGCCTAGCCAGAGCGGGGGAACACCACCGAATCGCCGCGCTACTGGAAGAAGAGGAGCATCGTAAGATGGCCGAGGTATTCCAAAGAATCCGAGATTCCTCTCCGTGAAACGGCATGATTGCTAATCTACACCCGGTTTCAGGTTTCTTGGTTCGTTGAAGGACATGAAGTACACCTCATTGTCCTTCAGAAAGAAGGCCATATTCTGTTCCTTGTGCACGATCGTTACGCCTTCCTGGCTCGTTCTCCGTCGGGATGGTTCGCCGTAGGTTTCGCGGATATCCTCTTCCGAAGAACCGATGCCGATTCCTTCCGCGGTTCGGCATCGGCATTGCTCCCAGTGACGTGACCCGGGGCCTTTGGCATCGCCGCACTGGAAGGAATAGACCTTGCCGTCGCGCGCGACGACCGCAAAGCCGGCGTATTGGTAGATCTGATCGCCCATCTTGAACTCGGGCTCGCCGAGGACTTCGACGATCCTGCTGTCCGGGCCGCCTAGGAGAAGATCTCCCATTCCTACGCCGGGTTGGACCACGAACAGGCCGTCGTTGATATCCTCCACGGCTGGCTCTTCTCCCAGCCCAAACAGTGTTTCATCGATCGCCGCGTCAAAATCAAATTCTCGCAGCACTGTGACTTCACCTTCCTGCTGCCCATTGGGATCCACGGTGGCGATGCTGACCTCGTGCGGCAGACTCGTGGCTGTATCGGCCCAGATCGTATAGACAAACAATCCTCTCTGGCCCTTGATCTCAAACGATTCCTCGACGCGGTAGCCGGCCACTTCGACGCCGTCCCTGGTCTCTACGCCAAGCTGCTCCTCCGTGCCGTCCACGATGTCCCAGAGTCTTTCGACGGGGCGGAATAGCAGGAACTGGTCGCTTGGTTCTCGCATCTCCTTGGGTAGTTCGACCTCGCCAAAGTCCTTGCCCGAGGTGGTCACCCAGCGGGCGGTGTGGTTCGAGCCATCGAATACGATCGCTAGGCCCTGGAATTGGCCGTCTGGCATATCCCAGCGCACAAGTCGTGGTTGCAGGACCATGCCGCGGCCCATCATCTGTAGGTCGCCGTCATCTTGCACGGACCAGTACGTGAACGTGTAGCCTCGCTCCTGCAACCCTTCCAGAACCTCAGCAAACACTACACTGCTGCTGCCTCGGAGTAGGTAGGATCCCACCACGACCAGGGCAATCAAGGCCGCTATCGCCGAGCCATACCATTTGAGATGTCGCATACGTCCTCCTGCTGAAGGTACGGGTTGTGCCAGAAGCTCGTTAAGGATCTCCGCCTTGCGATTCGGCGGCATACGCAACTGAGGTTCAGTGGACTTGAGCAGGGCTTCCAGATTGTCGTCCAGATAGTCTTTGGGGCTCATGGTTGGCCTCCTTCCCAGGATTGGACGTCAACCAGTCGTGAGAAGGCTTCTTTGAACGTCTGTCGAGCGCGGTGCAGAAGGACCTTGACCGCGCCTTCGGATTTCTTCGCCCGCGTGGCGATGTCGCGCAAAGACAGTCCCCGATGGTAGTACAGGATCAGGACCGTGCGATAGTTTCCCGGAATGCTGGCCAGCGTCATCTGCACCAGGTCTCGGGTCTCTCTTCTTTCCAGTATCTCCGGCGGCAATGGATCGGTCGCCAGACGCTGGAAACTGGCAAGCAGAGCCTTATCAACGGATTGCCAATGGTTGGCCGTTGCCAAACGTCCCTTGGCCTTCAGTGTCCGGGTGATGTGGTTGCGACTCAGCGTCGTCAGCCAAGCCGCCATCGTGCCCCGATCGGGATCGAATTGCTCGATACGCCCCAGCGCTTCCAGAAAGGTGTCCTGGACGACATCCGCCGCGGCCTGTTCGTCTCGGTCCACGCGATAGAAGACGTACGTGTAGAGGCCGTCTGCAAAGGTTTCAAACCACTTCTCAATGGCGTCAGGCTCTCGCCTCTGCAACTGTCCCAGGTAGGATGTGTCCAATCCAGGTTCCATCATGAACTACTGTAAGTGAGACCAGGAAAGGTTACACGAAAAAGGGGCCGGAACGGACCGCTGTCTTGATATGGTCAAAAGGCCATAAAATGTCTTGTCAGTGAGGGGCGGAATTCCTACAATCGAGGTGATATCAGCGGGCTAAGAAGGGACGACTATGTTGGCGAGGCTGCACAGTGTGACCCTTGAAGGTATTGACGGCGTCCTCTGCGAGGTGGAGGTGGACGTTGCGCGGCGGGGTCTTGAGAAGGCGATTATTGTCGGTCTGCCCGATGCGGCGGTCAAGGAGAGTATCGAGCGGGTCCGCAGTGCGATTGTCAACTGTGGGTATCGCTATCCGACGACCCAGTCGATCATCAATCTGGCCCCGGCGGACGTGAAGAAAGCGGGTCCGGCGTTCGATTTGCCGATCGCTCTGGGGTTGCTCATCGGCGAGGGTGTGCTTTCCGGCCCGGCGGTCAAGGACTACGTCATCGTTGGAGAACTGGCGCTGGATGGTCGGGTCCGGCCGGTCAACGGCGTGCTGAGCATGGCGATGACCGCCGAGGCGCATGGTTTCACGCGGATGATCGTGCCCCTGGAGAATGCCCAGGAGGCGGCGGTTGTACAGGGCGTCGAGGTCTATGGGGTCGGTTCGCTGGCCCAGGCGGCGGCCTTTCTCGAGGAGCGGCTCCCACTTGATCCGACTGTCACGGACGTCGATGCGCTGTTTCGTGTTGCGTCGCACTACAACGTGGACTTCTCGGATGTGAAGGGCCAGGAGAGCGTCAAACGCGCCCTAACCGTCGCGGCCGCGGGCGCCCACAATATCATGATGATTGGCCCGCCCGGCGCGGGCAAGACCATGCTCGCTCAGCGGCTGGCGACGATCTTGCCCGCTTTGAGTTTGGCCGAGTCACTGGAGACGACGCGCATTTACTCGGCGGTTGGATTGCTCAAGAAGGATCAGGCGCTAATGGCGGTGCGGCCCGTTCGTACGCCCCATCATTCAGCCAGTGGCCCGGCCCTGATCGGCGGCGGTTCGTCACCCCATCCGGGCGAGCTGTCCCTGGCTCACTACGGCATTCTCTTTCTCGACGAGTTCGTCGAGTTCCCCCGGAACGTGCTGGAGATGATTCGCCAGCCGCTGGAGGACGGTCACGTCGTGGTTTCGCGGGCCAAGCGGACGATGCAGTTCCCGGCGCAGTTCATGCTGGTCGCGGCGATGAATCCGTGTCCCTGCGGGTACTTTGGCAGCACGCTTCGGGCCTGCAAGTGCGCCCCGGGCCTGATTGCTCGGTACCTGGCGAAGGTCTCGGGTCCCTTGGTGGACCGCATCGACATCCACATCGATGTCCCGGCCGTGGATTTCGGCAAACTCCGCTCGACCGCGCGGCAGACCGATTCCCGGACTTTGGCAGCCAGTGTCACGGCGGCCCGTCAGATTCAGGCGCAGCGTTTCGGCGACGGGGGCTCCACCACGAACGCCCACATGACCCATCGCCAGTTGGAGCGGTTCTGCCAACTCGATCCCGACGGCGAGATGACGCTCAAGGGCGCCATGGTCGAATTGGGGCTCAGCGCCCGCGCTCACGACAAGATCTGCAAGGTCGCGCGGACGATCGCCGACCTCGAAGGCGCCGAGCGCATCAGCGCTGCGCACATCGCCGAGGCGATCAGTTATCGGCGGCTGGACCGCAAACTCTGACCGGCACGAGCGTGCTATAGCGTGGTCGGCCGACCCAGGCCGCGCCTTGCCATTCTTTTTTTGAACTCTCGGGGTGCGTCTGCCGAATTCAACGCAGTTGGGTCGCCCTATTATGGGGCTCGATTCCGGGGCGAACGAATGTGTCCGTTTTTACTTAATGCCCTCCAGTCTCGCGCCGATAATACAGGTGAACACTGAAATACTTAGCAACCCTAAAGGAGAAGAAACATGGGGATTCAGAATTGGTCTGAGGATATCATTCTTGTTGATCTGCCTCAGGAACCTGAATTGGGCGATGAACTGAAGAACGCCACGGAAGCGGTTCGTGATCGAGGCGATTGTGAACTCGTGATCGATTTCTCGAATGTCGATATCATCACCTCGTCCAGTCTGTCGAAGTTGCTGAAGCTGCGCAAGCTGCTGGGCGACTGCGGTCATCGGCTTGTCTTCTGCAGCGTCGCACCGGCGACGAAGGGAATTTTTACGATTACGGGTCTTGACGGCATCTTTGAAATCGTGGACGATAAGTTCGTTGCGTTGGCCAGTTTGCAGATGGTGGGCTAGTCGCCGAGGAGGGTCAGCGACGGCCCGGTTCAGGACGAACCGCGACGCAACCGACAGACGGTTTGCTTCGGCGACCGGAAGACGTGTCCGTTTTCCTGTAGAGTGGATCACGAAGGCCGTTCTCACGAGCGGTATTCGTCATCTGCTCGCAGGTTGCTGATAGTAGTTCACAGGTTTAGCCGCTCCAGGGTAGGCGGGGCGGTCTATGGTTTTGGATGAACGACGACACTCTGCACCAGATCGAGCAGATTCTAGAGCATCAGTTCGCCAACGGCGCGCTGCTGAAGCGGGCCTTCACCCATTCCTCTGCAGTGGATAACCGTCTCGATAGCAACGAACGTCTGGAGTTCCTGGGCGATGCGATCCTCTCGACCGTGATTTGCGAAACGCTGTTCGACATGTTCCGCGACTACGCCGAGGGGGAGCTAACGAAGATGAAGAGCATGCTCGTCTCGCGCACGACGTGCGCCCGCGTGGCGCGTCGCCTCGGGTTGCCGAAATTCCTGATTGTCGGCAAGGGCATGGTCTCGAACAAGGCGCTGCCCACCTCGCTGGCGGCCGGACTGCTGGAAGCGGTCATTGCGGCCGTCTATATCGAAGGTGGTTTCGAGAGCGCCCGCGCGTTTATTGTGAACAACTTCAAGACGCTGATCGAGCAGGTGGATTCCGAAGAGGCCCACGGCAACTACAAGTCGCTTCTGCAGCAGCATGCACAGGAGCAGTTCAACGTGGCGCCGATCTACGTGCTGCTGGACGAGAAAGGGCCCGATCACAACAAGTGCTTCGAGTCCGAGGTGGTGATCGATCAGCGGCACTTCCCCAGCGCCTGGGGCCAGAATAAGAAGGAAGCCGAGCAGAAGGCGGCCCACAAGGCACTCGTCGAACTCGGGGTGTTGCAGGCCTCGGCCGAGCAGGTCGGCGGTTAGGGCAAATGCAAAAGGCAAAGATCAAGAATCAAAATCGCGGAATCGCTGCGATGCAGCGATGACCTCCTCAATTTTGCATTTTGCACTTTGAGTTTTGCTATGAACTAGAAGCCGGGCCGACCCAGGAGACTGGGCAGGTGCTCGTTGACGAACCAGGCCACGCCGTACAGGATCAGCGCCGCGGCGGTGATGAACACCAGGATCGAGCCGATCAGCACGCCCGTTTCCTTGGCGAAGGGAATCGGTCGGATACTGCTGACCTTCGTAGCCTTGTACACCACGGCGATTCCCACCACCAGGGGCAGCAGCCAGAGCATAGCGGCCGGGGTCGTATCGATCTGCATCGGGGCGGTAAAACTGGCCAGCAGTGCCAAGTTCAAGGCGTTCATCCTAGGCTTCCTCCTGCTCAATGACCTGCAGGTGCGCCATGTAGACGGCGTTGACGATGCACAGCAGATTCAGCAGTCCGGCGATGCTCGTGTAGATCTGGCCGATCTCGTTGGACCGACCGAAGACCAGGTAATCGCCCCCCGTACTGATGCGTCCGAGGAAGAAGACGGCCGGTGAGTTCATCATCTGCGCCGCGTACCACGGCTTGGCGCCCACCGGATCGATCACGCCGACGGAGCCGATGTAGAGCCCGGCGAAGAACATCACGACGACCGTGACAAAGATAACGTAGGCCCGCCTCCTCTCGTTGAGCGCGAAGTGCCCGGCCCCTGGGATCAGCCAGGCGAGCACTCCAACGACCGAGAGAAACAGCGTGTGGTTATCCTTCCACGATGGGCTCATCAGGCGGCGTCCTCTTCGGTTTGCTCGTTCGGGTCATCGGTCTGCTCATCATCCTCGGGGGGCTCGACGGATGTCAGATTCGCCCGCTTGAGGATGTTCGCCGGGTTGAAGTGGATCAGCGAGAGCGACTGCGACTCGACGTGCGCCTGTTGCATCAGCAGCGAGGTCTTCATGCTCTTGAATCGCTCCTGGTCCAGCCGCCGGATCGAGACGTCCTTGAGGCAATAGAAGCTCTGGTCCGGCTTGAACTCCAGCACGACGGGCAGGTCCTTGGCGGTATTGCCCTTGAGCGGAATGAGCGAGTAGAGGCGATTCGCAAACCGCTGCTCGACGGCGAAGCGACGCAGGTTCTCGTCGATCCCGGGGACGTTCGCGGTCTGGGTGGCGATCACTTCCATCTGGGCCTGGGCGATGCGCTGCAGGCCGAAGCGGTTCTGCACCTCGAACACATTGGGGTCGTTCGGGTCGTCCTTGGCTTGTTCGCCGTAGAGTTCGTTGAATTTGTTGACCGCTTCGTCCCAGGTCCCTTCGTTGGCCACCTGCACGAACTCCTGGGCTCGGGTCTTGGTGGTTTCCCAGGCCGCGAGGATGCGGAGATCATCGATGACGGCTTCCTTGACGGAGTGGACGTCGGTGTCGTCCAGGTTCGTGTCATCGATCACCAGTGTCTTCGTGCTGTGCTGTGCGTCGAGGCTCTCCGGCGCCGCGGCCGGCTCGACAGCGACGATTCGCACGAGCGTCATGATCTGGCCGGCCAGTTCCGGGGCGGCCTCGATCATTGCGGGTCGGGCCGGGCCGATGCTGCGGTACACCTGGGCGCTCGGGACGGACGTGAGTTGGATCGCCTCTTCGCCCAGCGCTTCGACTGAGAACAACACCTGGATCAAGGGGATCGGATTCCTGCCGTAGCCCGTCAGAGCCAGTCGACGCAGATTCTCGTCGCCCTGGACGTCGGCGGCGCTGAGCATGCCGGTGCGACCATAGTAGAGCGGGAGGTTGTGTTTCTGGCCGAGTTCGGTTGCGATGGCTTCGTAGTCGCCCGCATCCTTCTTCAACTCGTCGGCAGTCAGTTTGGCATCGCCCGAACTCCGGGCTCCCAGTTTCTCGTCCGCTCGGTCACGAGCCTCCAGCAGGATCTGCTCGGCCTTGCGGATCACACGCTCGCGCGTCAGTTGGTCTGTGATCTCCGTCGCGACTTCCGCATAGGGCTGCACCTCGTCCACCATCGGAGAGTTCGGATCGTTCGGGTCCGACTGCACTTGCCGCGTGTAGAGTCGATCACGGTTCTGCTGATAGTAGGTCTCGGTCTCTTCGGCTGTAGGCTGCTCGATCAGGGCCGGGACATCGTTGAAATCGAGGGCGATGTACTGGAGCTGGATGCGGCTGGGGAGTTTGTACCCGAAGCCGTACGGGTTCTCTTCACTGGCTTCGCCGGCGAAGGTGTCCCGATACTTGTTGAACTGGGCCGTCATCTCTTCCTTTGAGGGCGTTGCCATCTTGTCCTGGAAATAAGAGGCTTTGAACTGGACCAACTCGGCCGTCAGCGCCTCGTTCTGGCGGCTGGCCAGGTGGCGGACCTCAGCCGTGGTGGCGGTCTCCATCGAGCAAACTGCCTCGGCGTACTGCAGAACGGCCCATAGCTTGCCGAAGGTTGTCAGGATGGTCTTCTCGGTGACGCCGTGCCGGCTGATCATCTGCTCCATGACCTGGGCGTAGGTCATGCCGGGATAAAGCTGGGGGATCGCCATGCCGAGCATCTGGCCGACATCTTCGCCACGGACGTGGAAGCCGGCGTCCTGAGCTTCGTCTCGCAGCAGGATCCAGTAGATGTCGGCCGGCACCGTGCGATCGTACAGGGCGCTGATCTGCCTCTCACTGACCCGGTATCGGTTCCGCTGGACGTACTGCCAGAGGTTGGCGATCATATCAGCCGCCCGGTCCTGGGCGAACAGCAACTCGCTCAAGATCACGCCGCTCAGATCGCGAGACCGTAGGATCTGTCCGGCTCCGAGGCCCTGGAGCATTTCCAGTTGGATGCGCGCTTCGTTGCGGTCGTTAGGCGTGAGCTTGCGTTGCTTGGGGCCGTAATGAGCCACGGCCTTGTTCATGTCGCCGCCGCCTTGCAGCAGGCTGGTCAGCGCGGTCCCTCCGACGAAGCCGACCATCAGTACGACGACCACGACAGCCATGACCTTGGTGTTGTTCTTTCTGAACCATTTGACTAAGTGCATATCTTCGCTCCGGGTTTTTGAAAAGCGACACGCGCAATGCGGTCCGGTCGAAACCGTTCTTATCGACGGCCCAGCCCGAACGCTTCACGCACGACTAGACGCAAAAGGCTAAGAATTACTCCAATCGCCCGTTTTTTGCAAGAAAAATAGTGTTCCGGCGGCGTTTGCCGGTCGGCGTGCGTGTTTTGTCGTTTGGCTTTGCGTTCGCCGGTTCGCTCCCGTATGATGCACGCCTTGATTCAAAGGAGACTCCTATGCGTGAGAAGTCGAAAGAAGCGTTCGAACTGGCCTGTCGCGTCCTGCCCGGCGGCGTCAATTCACCCGTCCGCGCCTTTGGGGGCGTCGATTCAGGCCCGGTATTCGTCCACGGCGCTAAAGGGGCGCGGATCTACGATATCGACGGTCATGAATACCTCGATTACGTCGGCTCCTGGGGTCCGATGATTGTCGGTCACGCCCACCCGGCGGTGATCGACGCGATCCATCAGGCGGTGGATCGGGGTACGTCGTTCGGCGCCCCGACGTTGGCCGAGACGTCGCTGGCCCAGCGGATCGTCGCTTCCTTCGATTCGATCGAGAAGGTTCGGCTGCTGAGCAGCGGGACCGAGGCGGTGATGAGCGCTATTCGGCTGGCGCGGGCCTTCACGGGTCGCGAGATGATCGTCAAGATGGCCGGTTGCTACCACGGTCACAGCGATTCGCTGCTGGTCGCGGCCGGATCGGGACTGGCCGAGCGAGGAACCGCCTCCAGTCCGGGCGTACCCGAGTCGCTGGCCCAGCAGACGGTGGTGGTGCCTTACAACGATCCGGAAGCCGTCACGGCGGCCTTCGCCAACCATGCCGGACGCATCGCTGCCGTATTGGTCGAGCCCCTTGCCGCCAATATGGGCGTCGTGCCACCGGCCGATGGGTATCTGGAGACCCTCCGTACGCTGTGCGACCGGAACGACTCGCTGTTGATTTTCGATGAGGTCATCTCAGGCTTCCGCGTGGCGCTGGGCGGCGCCCAGCAACGCTATGGGATCCAAAGCGATCTGACTTGCCTGGGCAAGATCATTGGCGGGGGGCTCCCCCTGGCGGCTTTCGGTGGTCGCGCCGATATCATGGACCTGTTGGCGCCCGAGGGGCAGGTCTATCAGGCCGGGACTCTGAGCGGCAACCCGCTCGCCACCGCGGCGGCCAACGCGACGCTCGACATCCTCGCGCAAGGTGACAGCTACGAGAAGCTCGAATCGGTTGCATCGAGTCTGGAGAGCGGCCTGGCGCAGGCGGCTTCGGACGCGCGCGTCTCTGTGACGATCAATCGGGTCGGCTCGATCCTGAGCTGCTTCTTCTGCGACCATCCCGTGCGGAACTTCGCCGACGTGCAGGCGACCGACATCGCGCGCTTCAAGCGGTTCTTCGCCGCCATGCTCGAGCGGGGCATCTACTTGGCGCCCAGCGCCTACGAGGCGATGTTCGTGTCACTGGCCCATACGGACAGCGATATCGAGCAGACCATCAACGCAGCCGGCGAGAGTTTCCGCCAACTAGCATAGGTCTCATACGTCCTATAGGACCTATTTCAGTCGCGACCTGAACTTGTAGTCGCCCGATCCGATCTTGAAGATCGCGCAGTCACCGTCGGCGCCCAGGTAGCTAACGTCCTTGACTTGCATCACACGACGGCCCGACTCGGTTATCCCGGTGGCGTCGACCGTCGGGACATGAACCGTCGCGGTCGTATTGGCCGGGATGGTGACATCCAACTTGAGTGTCTCCGTCCGGCGGCCCCGCTCGTCACCGATCTTGACCTTCCAGGACGTCGCAATCGGGCCCCGAATCGAATTGTAGCTGGTCTTGGCCCAGGAGAGCTTGCCGCCGGGACGCGGGCGAATGACGATGTGCTTGTAGGCGGGGCCCTGGGTGTCGATGCCGCCGATGGTCTTGAACATCCACTCGCAGACGGCACCGAAAGAGTAGTGGGCGAAGGAGTTCATGCCTGGATCCTGGAAGCCCTTCTCCGGGGTCCACCCATCCCATCGTTCCCAGATGCTGGTCGCGCCGTGGGTGATTGAGAATCCCCAGGAGGGGAACGTGTCGTTGTGGAAGAGATTGTAGGCGACATCGGTTTGCCCGATACGGTTCAGCGTTGCCATCAGGTCCTTGGTGCCCACGAAGCCGGTCGAGAGGTGCCAGTTCCGGCTGCGAATGTCATCGACCAGACGCTCGGCCGTCAGTGCCTGCGTCTTCTCATCCAGCAACTCGAAGGCCAGCGCCAGCACATAGACGGTTTGCGTATCTCCCTTGATGCGCCCGTCGGCCCCGACGTAGGCCTGGTTGAAGGCTTCCCTGATCTGCTCGAAGAGTTTCTGGTACTTGCCAGCGTCCTGGGTCTTGCCCAACACCTCGGCGATCTGGGCCATTAGCTTCGTGCTGTAGGCGAAGTAGGCGGTGGCGAGGACCTCCTTGGGTGTATCGGCTTTGATGCTCAGCCAGTCGCCATACCCGTGCGCCGGGCGCAGGAGGTCCTTGGTCGTGCCCTGGCAGTACTCGATCCAGCGCTGCATCGCGTGGTAGTGTTTGGCCAGAACGCGTTTGTCCCCATAGACCTGATAGATCGTCCAGGGGCAGATCACGCCGGCGTCGCCCCAGGCGGCCACCCCGCCGGCCTCAGCGACCTTGCGTGGTGCAACGTCGGGGAACGCGCCGTTGTCGAGCTGGGCGTCTTCGAGGTCGACGAGCCACTTGGTGAAGAATGCGGCGACGTCGGTGTTGTACGTGGCGGTCCGGACGTAGATTTGGGCATCGCCCGTCCAGCCGAGCCGCTCGTCACGTTGGGGGCAGTCGGTGGGGATCTCGAGGAAGTTGGCCCGCTGCGTCTGACAGATGTTGCGGTACAGTGTATTGGCCGTGGCGTCCGAACAGGCGAACTCGCCTACAACGGGGGTCGCCGAGGTCAGTTCGATGCCCGTGATGGCGTCGCTGTCGGGTTCCCCCGGATAGCCGGTGACTTCCACGTACTGGAACCCGTGGAACGTGAAACGGGGTTGCCAGACTTCCTGGCCTTCTCCATTGCAGATGTAAGTGTCCGTGACCCGGGCGCCGCGCAGATTGGTGGTGTAGATCGTGCCGTCGGGATTTAGCCGCTCGGCGAAGCGCAGGACGATCTTCTGACCCGGCGCCGCGTCCTGGACCTTAAGGCGGGCGAAGCCGGCGAGATTCGTTCCCATATCGAAGACATAGGCGCCGTCCTGGGGCTCGCTGATTTCGACTGGCTCGATCTCCTGGAACGCACGGACCAGGACGCCTGGATAGGATTCGATCTTGGCCTCGATACTCTCGGTGACATCGACGCCGGCCCAGGCGGTGTCGTTGAACTCTGCGGTGCTCCAACCCGTCATTTCCCGGGTGGCGTCATAGACCTCGCCCATGAGGAAATCCGCTTCCAGGATTGGGCCGGTCGCGGCCTTCCAGGTGCCGTCCGTGGCGACGATTTTGGAGGTTCCATCGGCATACTCGATGTGGAGTTGCACGGCCAGACGGGGATCGCGCCCATAGTGGTCGCGACGCCGGCCCCAGCCGATGTAGCCGCTGTACCAGCCGTCGGCCAGGATGGCGCCGATCGCGTTGAAACCTTCCTGCAACTCGTCGGTGACATCAAAGGTGTTGTAGTACACCCGCTTGTCGTAGTCGGTCCAGCCGGGGGTGAAATACGAATCGTCGATGCGCTGTCCATTGAGGTACAACTCGTAATTGCCCAGCGCCGAAGCGTAGACGGTCGCTCGCTTGATGCTCTTGTCGAGAACGAGACGTTTGCGCAGGTACTGGGTGGGGGGCAGGAAGAGCTGTCCGCGAGTCAGGTTGACCTTGCCCCAGGGGCCGGCGCCATAGGCGGCGGCGACGCGCGCGGCGCTCCAGCCGGAGGCGTCGAAATCACCGGTGCGCCAGCCGGTCGGGGCGGACGCGGCGCTGCGCCAGGTCGCGTCGGATGCGATCAATCGGGATTCATTGGCTCCCAGTCTGAGATTGAGCACAACCAGCAGGCCGGCCGGGTTGGCCGAATCGCCTGCGTTGGTCGCCTCGATCGCCAAAACGTTCTTGCCCGGGCGCAAGTGTTCAGCAACCTCAGTGACACTGGCGTCCTTGAAGCTGTTGCCGTTGTACAGATGGCGCCCGTTGACGAACAGGGTGAAGCTGTTGTCGGCGGCGATGGCGCAGAGCGCCGAGGCGATCTCCGAGTCGGCGGGAATTGTGAACTCTTTGCGGAAGAACCGGGCGCCGGTCGGGGCGCTGGCGGCCGCGTTGTGCGGGCCGTGCCAGATCCAGGAGGCTCGCGTCAGGTCGACGCTTTTGGCCG